>DJGG01000238.1 GCA_002432195.1 Desulfobacteraceae bacterium UBA5852 | reverse complement strand
CCACATTGCCCGCCGCACAGGCCACGGCGTGGTGGGAAAAAGTCCCCCCGTGGACGAAACCCCCCGAGCCCCCCCGGATGGCCTCGAAATGGCGCGCCTGCACCCCCACCGCCGAAAGGGCCAGGGTGCCGCCGGCCAGCCCCTTGCCCATGGTCACGAAATCCGGCACGACCCCCTCGGCTTCGCCGGCGAACCAGTGCCCCGTGCGCCCCAGGCCGCAGAGCACTTCGTCCAGGATCAGGAACACCCCGTAACGGTCGCAGATCTCCCGGATGCGCGCGAAATAACCCGGCGGGGGCGGGACGGCCGCGATGGTGGCCCCGCTCACGGTTTCCGCCAGGAAAGCCGAAACCGTTCCCGGGCCCAGGTCCTGGAGGGCCTCCTCCAGGGCTCCGGCGCAGCGCAGCCCGCAGGCGGGGTATGCGAGGCCGAAGCTGCAGCGGTAGCAGTAGGGGGCCGGGATGTGGTGGGCATCGGCCAGCAGGGGCGCGAACGGAGCGCGGAAGGTGGTGCGCCCGGTGGCCGCCAGAGCCCCCAGGGTGAGACCGTGGTAGGACTTCCAACGGGAAATCAGCTTGAAACGCTGGGGGGCCCCGTTTTCCAGATGCACCTGGCGGGCCATCTTGATGGCCGTCTCCACCGCTTCGGAGCCGCTGCACATGAAATAGAAACGCTCGATGCCCGTCGGGGCATGGCCGGCCAGACGCTCGGCCAGGCGCTCCACCGGCCCGGTGGTGAACATGGTGGGATGCACATAGGCGCAGCGGCGGATCTGCCCGGCCACGGCCTGGGCGATCTCCTCGCGCCCATGGCCCACGTTGACCACCAGGGGGCCGCCCGAGCCGTCCAGCAGCCGGCGGCCTTCCCCGTCGGTGATCCAGACGCCCCGGGCCTCCACGGCCATGGGCAGGGACTTGCTCAATTGACGACGAAACACGGCACCGGATGAGGAAGACATGGGTCACCACCTTGGCGGCGGGTTTTGGGGGAAGGCGCGGCGCGCCTGGGGCCAAGAAATGCAATTTGCAGGCCAGGGACCCGGCGGCGGCCCTTTGGGCTGCGGCCGCCCCCGTGCCGGCCTCCATTGGGGACGGCGCCCCCCTTTGGGGGTCCTGAAGGGCGGCGGGGCTTGACGGAATTCAGGATATTTGGGATTAAGAAGTTCCCAATACCGTCCCAATGAGGAGCACCGTCCATGCCAGCACCCCGCAAACGCCTGTTCATCTTCTCCCTGGACCGCCGGGTGAACAAGTTCCTCTGCAACATCGTGCACAACATCATCGGCCGGGAAGTGGCCATTGCCGGTGCCAGCCTGGAGGACGAGGCCGTCGACTTCCAGGGGGCCGACGTGGTCATGACCTCCGGGTCCAGCCTGCTGCTGGAGGCCCGGCGGCGCTTTGCCGGCTGCCCCATCATCGCCCCCCGGCGCATCATCACCGGCTACAACCTGGAAAAAGTCCTGCTGCTGCCCCGGGGCACCGATGCTTTGGTGGTCAATCATCCCCGGGAGGCCACCGCGGAAACCATCGCCTCCCTGCGCAACCTGGGGCTCACCCACTTGACCTATATCCCCTACTGGCAGCGGCGGCCGCTCACCGGCGCCCTTCGACGGGTCACCACGGCCATCTCGCCGGGCATGGGCCACCTTTGCCCGGAGCATGTCCGCCAGCACATCGACATCGGCCCGCGCCTCATCGGCATGGGGTCCTTCGCCCGCCTGCTGCTGGCCCTGGACCTGGACCTCGCCTACCTGGAGCGTTACGCCGACACCTACCACCACTTCCTAATGGAATCGAGCCGCAAGCTGGCCGACGCCCTGGGTCACACGGAGATGCTGGCCAAGCGCAACGAAGTCATCCTGGACGAATTCGACGAGGCCCTGGTATCGGTGAACCCCCAGGGGCACATCGACCGGGCCAACCGCGCCGCCCAGCGCCTGCTGGCCCCCGACGGCGCCGAGATCCTCCAGCGGCCCCTTGCGGCCGTGTTGGCAGGCTTCGAGAAGGTCGCCGATCTGCTGGAAGCCGCCTCCCCCGCGGACAAGTCCGCCAGCATCTTCAACCTCCGGGGCAAGCAGCTGGTGGTGAGCAAGATCCCCGTGATCAGCGGCAAGGCGACCACGCATCTCTTCACCTTCCGGGAAATCGCCGGTATCCAGCGCCTGGAGAAGGATGTGCGCGTCAAGCTGGCCCGTCGGGGCTACCTCACCAAGTACGACTTCGGCGACATCTGGGGGGCGAGCCCCGGGCTGCAGGCCGCGGTGGACCGGGCACGCCGGTTTGCCAGGACCGACAAGACCATCGTCATCACCGGGGAGAGCGGCACCGGCAAGGAGCTCTTCGCCCACGCCATCCACTGCCATTCCCTGCGCCGGGAAGGCCCCTTCGTGGCCGTGAACTTCGCCGGGCTCTCCGAGAGCCTCATCGAAAGCGAGCTCTTCGGCTACGAGGAGGGCGCCTTCACGGGCGCCAAGCGGGGAGGCAAGGCCGGCCTCTTCGAGCAGGCCCATGGGGGGACCATCTTCCTGGACGAAATCGGGGACGCCTCCCCCGGGGTCCAGTCCCGCCTGCTGCGGGTGCTCCAGGAACGGGAGCTGCTGCGCGTGGGGGGCTCCAAGATCGTGCCGGTGGACGTGCGGGTCGTGGCGGCCACCAACCGGGACCTGCGCCAGGCCATGGCCCAGGGGCGCTTCCGGGAGGACCTCTTC
>DJGG01000027.1:1539-35373 GCA_002432195.1 Desulfobacteraceae bacterium UBA5852 | reverse complement strand
CGATGTCGTGGAGGTCGCCCTTGACGGTGCCGATGACCACCGCGCCCCGCACGGGGCCGGCGCCGCCGGCCAGCCTGGGCTTCAGGATGGCCAGGCCGGCCTTCATGGCCTGGGCGGCCATGAGCATCTCGGGGACGAAGAGCTCGCCGGCGCTGAAGCGCTTGCCCACCTCGTCCATGGCCCCGATGAGCCCCTCGTTGAGCACGGTCTCCAGGCTGCCGCCGGCATCGATTTCGGCCTGCACCAATTCCTTGACCTTGGCCTCGTCGAATCCCATGACGGCCTGGAAAATGTCGTGAACTGCCATGTTGCCTCCTGTGGGCGCCGGGTGCGCGGTGATGTCAGTGAATATGGGCGGTCAGGGCCTTTTCGAAGGTGGCCTGGCCTGCGGGTCGCAATCCGAATTCCTCGCCGGCCGCCAGCACGGCGTGGAGCATGTCATGGCCATACCCCCGGGAGCAGGTGAAAACCAGCATCGGGGGGCCGGGGGGGCCCGGAAAAACCGCCAGCTGGCAGGGAACATGCCCAAACGGGCCCTGGAGCAGGCGGGGGGCGGTATGGCCCGGGGCCGCCAGGTCCAGGGAGGTGAGCTTTTCCGTGATCCCGAACAGCCGGGACCCCGCCAGGGCCAGGCAGAGGGTGGCTTCGGTGACCTCGGTCAAGGCCGGATCGGTCGGCGGCTCCGGGAAGTCCCCGGCCAGGTGCCATAGGGCGGCCTGGCTGGCGTTCAGGCGGTTGATGAGCAGTCCCCCGGCCAGGTGGACCTCGCCGGGGCGGACCGGGATCGTGTGCCCCAGGGGTTGTTGGCGGTCCAGATCGGGGCCCTGGAGGTCCCAGCGGGGCCGGTGGCTCAGGTCCGCCACCCAGGGGCCCCCGCCTTCCTCGGCGTAGCTCAGGACCACGGGCCAGCCATGGCACTCCTCCGTGCGGGCCGGTCGTCCCGGCAGGGCAATGGGTGAGACACGTTTCAGCGATACGCTTGGCATGGTTGGTTGTCCTTGGGCAAGGGGTTACTGGCGCAGGCGGCGTCCTTCCGGATCGTAGAAGGGGTAGGGGGTCACCACGGCGTGGGTCAGCTGCCCCTGGCAGCCGTCCTCGTAGATCGCCAGGCGCGCGCCCTCCTGGGCCAGGCCGTCTTCCACCAGGGCCAGACCCACGGGTTCCTTGAGGGTGAAACTGTAGCGGGCCGTGCACACATACCCTCGGATCCTGGCGTCCACGATGGGGGAGCCGTCCCGGGGGGGCGGCCCCGAGGGGTCCGCCATCTTGAAGCCCACCAGTTTGAGCCGGCCCGGCTGGCGTTCCGTCTGCATCAGGGCGGCCGCCCCCACCAGGCGCTGGTCGGCCTTTTCCCGCTGCCAGAGGAAGCCCAGCCCCACGTCGTGGAGGGTGGTGCGCTGCTCGGACTCGGAGCCGATGATCAGGTGCCCCTTTTCCATGCGCAGCGCGTTCTGGGCTTCGAGGCCGAAGGGGCGGATGCCCTCCAGCCGCCCGGCCTCCATCAGCAGGTCCCAGAGCGCCGGCATATAGGAGGACGGCACATGGAGCTCGTAGGAGAGCTCTCCCACGAAGCCCAGGCGCAGAGCCCGCACGGGGACCCCGTGGATCGCCATTTCCCGGTAGCCCATATAGGGGAAGGCGGCGTTGGAGACGTCGGCGGTGGTCACCCGGGAGAGCACCTCGCGCGCCTTGGGGCCCGCCAGGTTGAGGACCCCATAGGCGTCGGTGAGGTTCACCAGGTGGTAGCACCATCCGTCGTAGCGGGTGTGGTAGCGGAACCACTCCACGGTGACGCCCGCCCGGGCCGTGGAAGTGGTGAAGTAATAGTCGTTCTCCGCCGTCTGGACCACCACCCCATCGTCGGTGATGCAGCCGTCGTCGTTGCACATGGCCGAATACTTGGCGCGGCCTGGGGTCATGCGGGCCATGTCGCTCACGTAGACCCGCTGGAGAGCCTTCAGGGCGTCGGGCCCGAAGATGAGGAACTTGCCCAGGGTGGAGGCGTCCAGCAGGCCCACGTTGGTGCGCACGTTCAAGATCTCGGTGCGGCAGCGGGGATCGTCGGTGAACCGCCGAGCCCGGGTCCAGACCCCCACGCGTTCCATCCGTCCGCCGCAGGCCACCTGGAGGTCGTGGAGCGGGGTGCGCTTGCTCATGTCGTGCTGGGCGCCGGCGTAGGTGGCGAGCAACGTGGGCACGAGGGGGGGGCGGGCCGTGGTGGGGCGGGGGTGCGCGTCCGGGGACAGGCCTGTCTGGGCCACGTAGAGGGGCAGATTGTGGCCGGGGATGCCGCCCTGGCCGGGGCCGGTGCCCGCGGAGGTGAAGCGCTTGATGAGCTCGGGCACGTCGAAGCCCATGGCCATGGCTTGGTCCACGTTCTTGACGGTGGTGTCTTCGTCAAAGCAGATGAAGGCTTTCCTGCCGCACCCCGGGGCGATCACGAATTTGGAGCCTCGCACAGCACCGGGCAGGTCCCGGAGCGCGGCCTCGCTTTCCCGGATGGCCGCTTGGCAATCGGCGCCGGCGTCCGCCGCCGCCTGCAGGCCTGCCCGGCGGCCGGAGGCGGTCACTGCGGCCCAGGACTCCAGGCCCAGCAGGCGCCCCGCGGCTTGAAGCCCTTTGGGGAGTGTGCGGGGCAGGAAGTAGCCGGTGTGGGGGTCGAAGGCCAGCTGGGACTGGGCCAGGGTGAGGGGGCCGGTGGCCGGCGTCAGGCCCGCGGCGGCGGCCAGCAGGTCGCAGGTCAGGCGGCGGTGGAAGCGGCCGTTGACGCTCGTCAAGGTCGCGCCCGTGACGCGGTTGCCCCCATGGGCCTTGCGGGCCACCCACCCCTTGAGCAGGGGGATGTTCCGCTGGGCAAGGGCTTTCACCAGGGTTGGATCCTGGCCGTCCTCCCGGATGTCCGCCACGGCCGCGACCTTGAGGCCCAGGTCGAAGAGGTCCACGGCGGCTTCCAGACCCAGGTCGTGGCCCACGCTGAAGACGGCTTCCGTGCCCGCCAGCAGCCCCCACGTGCGGGCCAGGCGCTGGGCACAGGCGGGCTGCATGACCCCCGGCCGTTCGTTGTGCTCGAAGAGCAGGGGCCGTTCGCCGCAGCCCGTGGCCACCACCACGGCGGCCGCCCGGATTTCGATGTAGCGCTCGTCGAAGCTCTGGTCGGGGCCGCCCCGCTGGAAGGCCGTGACCTGGCCGTCGCTGTAGACCCCGATGGCCGGTGCCTGGGTGAAGACGCGGATTTCGGGCCGGGCGGCCACCGCCGCCGCGAGGTCCCGGGCCTTGCGGTGGAGGGCCACTCCGTCGCCGTCGTCGGCGGCCCGGTACTCGAAGGCACCCCCCAGCCAGGGGCGGGCCTCCAGGAGAATCACCCGCAGGCCGCGCTCGGCGGCGGCCAGGGCGGCGCTCAGGCCGGCCGGCCCGCCGCCAAGGACGCAGACGTCGGCGGCGGGGTAGATCTCGTCGAAACGGCCCGGCATGCGGAAATCCGGCGAGAGCCGGCCCAGGCCGGCGGCCTTGCGGATCTGCTGGATGGCCAGCGGCCAGACACGCGCCGGACGGTGAAACATGCGGTAGTAGAAGCCGGCCGGCATGGCCCAACTGAAGGCGTCCAGAACCCCCAGGAGATCGAGCTCCGGCCGCCCCATGACGTTCTGGGCGGCCACCCGTATCCCGGCCGTGAGCGGAGTGGTCTCGGTGCGCACGTTGGGGACCCCGTCCACTTCCATGAGGGTGTTGGAGCATTCCCCATCCAGGCTGTAGAGGCCCCGGGGGCGGTGGTATTTGAGGCTGCGGCCGAAGACCCGCACGCCGTTGGCGAAAAGGGCCGTGGCCACGGTGTCGCCTTGGAGGCCCTCGAAGGTGTGCTTGCCGTAGGTGAAGGATCGCGCGGCGCCCGGGGTGATCCGCAGGGTCGGCAGGTGCTTGAGCCTGTTCATTCGGCGGCCTCCAGCAGGTTGAGGGAGACTTCCTGGTTGGCGACGGTGTCCCGGTGGATGGTGAACCAGGCGCCGCAGCCCTGGCGGTGGACCCACCACTCCTTCTGCACACCAGGCCGGGAGTCAGCCATGTGGACGTAGTCGCACCAGGCTGCTGGGGTTAGGTCGGCGGCCTCGGGGCGCGGGCCCTTGTCCTCGCCGCCGAAGCGGAACTCGTAGCCGTCGCGGGGGCCGCAGACGGGGCAGGTGATGGTGAATGCCATGGGGTTCTCCTAACGGGTCCCGAGGGTCAGTTGTTGGCGGTGTAGTCCACCAGCGCGGCGGTCTCGCCCATCAGACGGTGCTCCTCGAAGCGCTTGAGGGCAAAGGGCTTCAAAATCTCCGGGCACTCGCCCGTGGCCATATACTGGGCCATGTACTTCCCCGTCACGGTGGAGGACTTGAAGCCGAAGTAACCCCAGCCGCAGTCCAGGTAGTACCCCTCCGCCGGTGAGTGGCCGTCCATAATGGGGGCCATGTCGGGGGTCATGTCGGCCAGGCCGCCCCAGGTGCGCATGAATTTCAAACCTTTGAGGCAGGGGAGGAACTCGGTGACCGCCTCGGCCTGGTGTTTGATGTAGTGGGCCGTGGTCTGGGTGGTGTAGTTGGGCCAGGGGTCCATGTGGGCGCCGGTGGCGATTTCGCCCTTGAGAGTCTGGTTGGCGTAGCAGTGGTAGGCCCCCGAGGAGACCACGTGGTGGAGCAGGGGCTTCAAGGGTTGGGTCACCATGGCCTGGATGGTGAGCACGCTGATGGGCAGCCGCTGGCCCAGAAACCGGTTCGCCAGCCCGGCCGAATAGGCGCCTGCGGCGTTCAACACCCGGGGGGTGCGGATGCGCCCCCGGTCGGTGTCCACCCAGGCCGCCTTGCCGCCCTCGACGCCGATGCCCGTAGCGCTCGTCCCCTGGTGGATGTGGACGCCCCGCTTGGCGGCCCCCCGGGCGAGTCCCCAGACCACGGCGTCGTGGCGCACGATCCCGCCGGGGGGGTGAAACATGCCGCCGAAGATGGGGTAGCGGGGCCGGTCGGAGATATCCAGGGCCGGCACCAGCTCTCGGCACTCCTTGGCGTCCAGCAGGCGGCTGTCGATGCCCTGGAACTGGGCCGAGGCCACCTGGAGGCGCATGGCCTTGAGGGCCGCCTCGCTGTGGGCCAGGTTGAGGTTGCCGCAGTTGTAGAACATCAGGTTGAAGTCCAGCTCCCGGGTCAGGACGGGCCAGAGGTCCAGGGCCTCCTTATATAGCGGCAGGTTCTCCTGGGTGCGCTGGTTGGCCCGCACGATGGCGGTGTTGCGGCCGGCGGCGCCGAAGCCGATGTAGCGCTTCTCAATCACGGCCACATCGGTCAGCCCGTGGTTGCGGGCCAGGAAATAAGCTGTGGCCAGACCATGGAGGCCGCCACCGATGATCACCGCATCGTAGTGGGTTTTCATGGGCTTGGCGTCCCACAGACGCTTGAATCGTCCCAGCATGTCGGTGTCCTTGGAAAGGGGGGGAGTTGGGTTTAGAGACGACCTAATTTGATAGTGCTTTTTATTTCAAATGAAATGAAAACTGTCAAGACCAATGTTGACCGGGGAAGGGTCTATCCGGATCGGGGAACCATTGGGTCCACCTTGGAATTGCGGGTCTAAATTCGGTATCCGTGCTTGAATTCGGTGTTTGGAGGTGGTATGCCCAAAAAAAGCCCAAAATGACATCAATCAAGTCAATTCAGCCGGGCTCGGCGGCGCGCCGGATGCCTCGATCAGGGCGGGGTCGGGGATCGGTGAGCAGTTGCGGTCTACGCATTCTTCACGGATTGATGAAATAAATATTTCATTTGTTAGGTTAAATTTTCGCAAGAGGCCGCACATGGAAGTCAAGGAAATGCAGCGCGAATCGATCGCCGACCGCATCGCCCGCCTGCAGGGCGATCTGACCCCCAAGAGCCGCATCCTGGGGTCTTACGTGGTGGAGCATCCGCGCAAGGTGGTCTTCATGACCGTGGCCGAACTGGCCCGGGCTTCGGGGGTGAGCGAGGCCACCGTGGTGCGCTTCGTCACCCAGCTGGGCTACGCCGGGTACGCCGATTTCCAGCAGTCTCTGCGGGGTTTCGTGGATACGGAACTGACTCTCCTGGATCGCCTGGACCTGACGGACATGCTCCAGCCCGGGGGGGAGCGCCTCCGGCGGGTGGTCTTCGAAGAGATCGACAACCTGCGCCAGCTTTACGAGCATCTGGATGTGGCCCAGGCCGACCGCGTGGTAAACCTCCTCAAGGAGCACCCCGAGATTTATGTGGTGGGATCTCGGCTTTCCTACGGGCCGGCCTACTACCTGGGCTGGTCCCTGACCAAGGTCCGCAGCGGAATCCGCATCTTCGCGGGCAGCGACAACACGGCCATCGACTGGCTGACCATTGCGCCGGAGAACGTCTTGGTGGTGATGTTCGCCATGACCCGCTACCCCAACGAACTCCTCCGCCTGGCCAAGCTGGTGAAGCGCCTGGGGCAGCAGCTGGTGGTGATCACCGACAGCACCGCCTGCCCCATCAGCCACTATGCCGACGAGAGTCTGGTGGCTCCTTCCACCCACATCCCCCTGATCGGCAGCCCCACCAACCTCACCTGCCTCGTCAACTATCTGGTGCAGGAGTTGGCCAGCCGCTACGGCCAGGGCCTCAAGCAGCACCAGGAGCGCCTGGAGCAGTCCTACCGGGAAAACGATGTGCTCTTCCACTCCACGCGGGTGCCCCCGGATGCCCGTTGAGCACAACCCGCCGCGACCGCCCGACCCCGCGGATCAGCCCCTGGGCCGACGAATCCTGGAGCTTTTGGAGGAATGGGAACGCAGGCCGCGGAGGCCCTCGCGCCAGGAATTCCTCGCGACCGCCGCCGCCCTGGAGGCCTGGCGCCGCGCCGGGGACGGCTCGGGATTGTGGCGCGCGCCCCCCGTGCTGCTCACCGCCACACTGGATGACGCCTGGGGCCATGGGCTGGTGGTGATCGAGGCCCTGGCGGCGGCCGTCGGGGTGCGGGTGGCACGCCTGGGGTTGCTCCCGCCGCCGGAGGCCATTCTGACCGCCTGCCGGTATGCGCCCCCCGACCTTCTGGGGCTTACCGTCCTGCAGTTCGATTCGGATGCGGCCGTGGCCTCCATCCGGCGCGGCCTGCCCCCGGGGACCACCCTGGTGGCCGGTGGGGCGGCCTACCGCTACGATGAGGATTTCGCCCGGCGCACGGACACGTCCGTGGTGGCCCGGGACGGCGCGGCGTTCCTGCGGTTCCTGCTGGGCTATCGGCCGTCGGCCGGTGCTTGACGCTCCGGCGCCGGCCATATACAGTCGCCCATCCGCTTCCGCGCCGCTTCCCGCGGGGTCGGCCGGCGGCGCCTGCCGGACGCGCCGGGAGCCCCGTCGCCGCGCAGGCGCCTTCCTCCCGCATCCCCCAGGGTCGGAAAGGTCAGTCATGGAGCGCCTGAGTTCTCAATTGCCGGCGGAGCGTCCGGCCACCGATCCGGCCGCCCTGCGGGCGGACACCCTCCTTCTGGTGACCGCCGCCATCTGGGGCCTGGCTTTCGTGGCCCAGCGGGTGGGCATGGCCCACGTGGGGCCCTTCACCTTCAACGGTGTGCGCTTCGCCCTGGGCAGCCTTTCCCTGCTGCCCCTTCTGGTAGTCACCTCCCGCCGCCCGTCGCGGGCGCGCCGCTTCTTGGCCCCCGCGGGCCTCGGCGCCCTGGCGTGGGGGGGCGGCCTGGCCGGACTCTGCCTCTTTTGCGGCGCCTCTTTCCAGCAGGTGGGATTGGTCTACACCACGGCCGGCAACGCCGGGTTCATCACCGGTCTCTACGTGGTCATCGTACCCCTCCTGGGGTTGCTGGTGGGGCAGCGGACCCATATGGGAACCTGGATCGGGGCCGGTATGGCCGCCGTGGGGCTCTACTTTCTCAGCATCAGCGCCGATTTCCGAATTGGCTGGGGGGATTTCCTGGAACTGGTGGGGGCTTTTTTCTGGGCCGCCCATGTGCTCATCATCGGTTGGCTCTCCCCCCGCCTTAATGCCCTGAAGCTGGCCATGACCCAGTTTGCGGCCTGTGCGCTTCTGAGCCTGCTCACGGCGGTCGGTTTCGAAACCATCACCCTGGACGGGCTGCGCCAGGCCCTGGTTCCGATCCTCTATGGGGGGCTCTGCTCCGTGGGCATCGCTTACACGCTCCAGGTGGTGGCCCAGAAGGACGCCCACCCGGCCCACGCGGCCATCCTTCTCAGCCTGGAAGCGGTCTTCGCCGCCCTGGGAGGCTGGCTGCTGCTGGGCGAGGTGCTGACGCCACGGGGATTTTTCGGCTGCGGTCTGATGTTGGCGGGCATGTTGCTGACCCAGCTCTGGGGGTTGCGCCGATCGAGACGCTGAACCCCCCATCGGGGAATGCCCCGCCGAGGCCCGGATCCATGGAACCCACCGCACGGCCGGGCAAGGAACGGAACGGCTTCCCCGGTGGGAACGGACCGCGCGCGGCCCGGTCCCCCGGACATCCGGGCCCTGGATTTCCCTCAAACCGTCTCGGCGAACCCACGGCGCCGACCCCTGACCCGTGAACCCGACACCCGTCTGCCATGTCGACTTCTACGCTTTTGCCGGAGGGGGGGTCTTACACCCCCGGGGCGGGCACCGTCTCTGGGTGCTCAACGCCACCGCGGCCACCCTATGGTGCCTGCTGGACGGCGCGCGCCCGCTTCACGAGGTGGTTGCCGCCTACAGCCGGCGATATGGTCTTGGCGAATCCCTGGCCGCTCGGGATGTGGCCACGACCCTTGAGCGCCTGGAGGCCGCCGGACTGCTGGCCGGCGACGACGACGACGGGGGAGCGGCAATCCGGGCCTGCCCTCCGGAGGACGGTGGGCCGGGGCTAGCGGCAGGGCCTGGGCCCGTGTCGGACAACCGTCCCCAGCCGCCCGGGTGCCGATGCCGGCCGGCCGGACGGGGAGATGAGGGCCTGGTGCGGGAANNGCGCGCCTGGGCCCCGGGGCGCCGGCGTCCGCCGTGGAACTCACCATGGTGGGGCCGCCGTCCGCGCCCCCGGCCTGGGACGTGTTCCTGGAGGGCGTTCGCCTCGCCCGCCGTGCGGCGTTCGAGGATGTCGTACCGTTGCTGGTGAACGCAGCATTCACGAAGGCCTGCGACCGCCTGGCGCACCGTCTGCTGATCCACGCCGCGGTGCTTGCGCGCGCGGGGCGGGCCCTCGTGCTGCCGGCGCCGGCCGGGNNCCTGGCGGCGGCCCTGGCCGCCCGGGGCTGGGTTTACCTCAGCGACGAATTGGCCGTGGTGGACCCCGGTACCCTGCGCGTGGAGCCATTCCCCCTGCCCATCGGGCTGAAGGACGGTGCCCTTGCCCCCCTGGCACCCTATTGGCCCGAGGCCGCCGCCCTGCCCCGCCACCGGCGCCAGGACGGCCGAGGGGTCCGCTACCTGGCGCCGCGGCGCTGGCATGCCGGTGGGGGGCTGCCGGTGGCGGCCCTGGTATTCCCGGCCTACCGGCCGGCCGGCACCGGCCAACTGGAACCCATGACCCCCCTGGAAGCCCTGGCCCGCCTGGCGGCCTCCGGCTCATCGGCCCGCCCCCTGGTACCCACCGATATCGAGGCCCTGCTGGCGCTGGCGCGGCGCCCTTGCCGCCGGCTGGACGTCGGCCACCTGTCCCAGGCCGTGGAGCAGCTGGCGGTCTGGCCGCCCTGAGCGTTGCCTGACCTCCGGGGCGGACGGATCAGGCGCCGAACCGCACCTCACCGGTCCAGCGGCCTTCCCCGTCGAAAAAGCGCTCCGCCAGTTCTTCATAGAGATCGAGGCGCGGCGCCTTGTGGATGCGCTTGAGAGCCTCGGCCCCGTGGGTGAAGGGGACGTGGAAGTAGCGCCACAGGCCTTTCATGCGGTCCAGGAGATGGCCGGGGCCCGCCAGCTGCTCCCGGTAGGCCTCCAGGAGGTCGTTGTGAAAGCGGCGGAAGGCGCGCATGGGGTCCGCGGGCAGCGGCGCGACCCCCTTCAGCAGGCCGGGCAGGAAGGGGTTGGCCAGGGCCGGGCGCCCCACCATCCAGGCGCCGACGGAAGGAAAGCGCTCCCGGAGATCCGCGAAAACCGCCTCCGAGACGATATCGCCGTTGTAAACCACCCGGTGCGGGCAACGTTGCAGGAAAGCGGCGAACGCTTGCAGATCGGGGCGGCCGGTGTACATCTGGATCCCCGTGCGCGGGTGGACGATCACCTCCTCCAGGGGATAACGCCTGAATACCCGGGCCACCGCATCCAATTCCGCGGGGTCGCGCCGGCCCAGGCGGGTCTTGATGGACAAGCGATTGGGGATGGCCGCCAGTACCTCCTCCAGAAAGGCATCGATCAACTCGGGATGGGGCAGCAGGCCCGATCCGCGCCCCTTTTGGGCCACCTGGGGAAAGGGGCAGCCCAGGTTCCAGTTCACCTGGGTGTAACCCCACTCCTCGAAGAGGTGCCGGGCGAGGGTGACGAACTCCGTGGCCGACTTCCCCAGGATCTGGGGAATCACGGGCATGATGGGATTGGCCGCCGGCGCAAGGTCGCGCACATGCCGGTCCGGGGGGCGTCTTCCGCTGTTGGTGGTGACAAAGGGGGCGATGGCCCGGTCGATCCCCTGGAAGTGCCGCGCGTAGACGGTGCGGAAGACGGCGTCCGTGATTCCCCGGATGGGGGCCAGATAGAGCAGGGGCGCGGAAGCGGGGGTGGTCATGTGGGATCCCGGGACGGCTTGCGGGCGTGGGGCGCCCGCGCTTGAAGGGGGCGTGGCGGCGCATGCGCGGCCTCCCCCCGGTCACCGTCCTGCTGTAGTCCATCCCGCGCCCCCTGGCAAGGCACGCCCCGTTGAACGATTTTCTTTTCCGCGCGTTGGTGCTATGCACCCCTGGCCGTCGCCCGGGATCCCGCATCCCGTCAACCTCGAGGAACCTGCCATGCCCCAGCCGCCCGCCGCCTGGCTGTCCTACGCCAGCCTAACCGCCGCCGCCATCCTCTGGGCCAGCTCCTTCATTGCGCTCAAGGTGGCCTTCCGCGCCTACGACCCCATGGTGGTCATTTTCGGGCGCATGGCGGTGGCCTGTGCCTGCTTCGTCTGGTTTGTGCCCCGCTTCCGGTCCACGGTGCACTACCGGCGGGGGGACGGCCGGCGGATTCTGGCCATGGCCTTCTGCGAACCCTGCCTCTATTTTCTCCTGGAGGCCCGGGCCCTGACCTACACCAGCGCTTCCCAGGCGGGCATGATCACGGCCCTGCTGCCGCTCATGGTGGCCGTCTGCGCGCGCATGTTCCTCAACGAGAGCCTCACCCCGCGCACCGTGGTCGGTTTCGCCCTGGCGATCGTGGGGGCCGGCTGGCTGAGCGCCGCCGGCGCGCCGACCGCCGAGGCGCCCCGCCCGATCCTGGGCAATTTCCTCGAATTTCTGGCCATGGTGTGCGCCACCGGCTACATCATCAACATGAAGCACCTCACCTACCGCTACCCGTCGTTTTTCCTCACTGCCGTGCAGGCCTTCATCGGGGCGCTGTTCTTCCTTCCCTTCCTCGGGCTGTCCGGGACTCGGCTGCCGGTGCAGCTGGAACCCCTGGCCACGGCCGCGGTGGTCTATCTCGGGGCGGCGGTCACCTTGGGCGCCTACGGGTTGTACAATTTCGGCGTGAGCCGGGTGCCGGCCAGCCAGGCCGGAGCCTTCATCAACCTGATTCCGGTATTCACCGTGGCGCTGGGATGGGTCTTTCTGGGGGAGCGCTTCACCGGAGGCCAATACCTGGCCTCCCTGCTGGTGTTCGCCGGCCTGGCCATCAGCCAGAGCCGCGCGCGGAAACACCGCCGGCGGGGCGTCAGTTGAAGAAATTGGTCAGGGATAGGGCGATCAGCACCAGGGAGAGCGCCAGGCCGAGACTGCCCATCAGGACGGGATGGCGGAAGGAGAAGACATTGACCTCATGGTGTAAAGCGTCCAGGCGGTCCACCAGGGGCTGGGTGGGCACCCAGGCGTTCAGGCGCTCCTCCCACCGCCGCAGCCGCGCCGGCGCGGCGATCAGCAAGAGGCCGATGGCAATGCCCGCCGCGGCCGCGACCTGGCCCACGGCGGCCAGAAACAGGCAGCCCAGCTCCCAGAGCGGCCGGTGGGCCGGCGGCACCCGCAGGACGGCCAGCAACCCGGGGATGTCCAGGCGATAGGTCAGGAAAACCAGGGTGACGACCGCGCCGAAGATCATCAGCAGCCCATAGACCACCGGGTGGCGGTAGACGAACAGATCGTCGCGGATGCGGCGATCGAAGTACGCCAGCCGGGTCTTGAGATCGATATTGCGGTTGAAGAAGTCGCTTGCCGCGCGGGTCAGGTCGGGGAAGAAAAGGAGGGCCAGGGAAAACAGGGTCCCGCAGACCCCGAACACCAGGGTCAGGGCGCCGGTGGCCTCCAGGGCCATTGCGGTGATGGGGCTCATGGTGCCGCCAGCATAGGATGGATTGCGGCCGATTTCAACTGGCGCTGGGGTGGCCGGCACCCGGCGTCGACCCCGCTGGTTGCCGTGGCGCGGCGGCGGCCAGCTGCCCGCAGGCCGCCATGAGGCGTTGGCCTCGCGGTGTGCGCCGCCAGGCCTGGAGGCCCCGGTCCATCAGAATCCGCTGGAATTCGGCGATCGCTGCGGGTGTCGGCGGCGACCAGCGGGCGTCGGCTCCGGGGTTGAGGGGGATCAGGTTGACCTTGACGCGCAGGGGAGCCAGAAAACGGACCAGCGACCGGGCCTGCGCGGGGCGATCGTTGACGCCGCCGATCAGCACGTAGGTGATCATGATGTGCTCCCGGGGACCCAGGGGGTAGGCCTTCAGGATGGAGCGCAGCGGGTCCATGGGAAGCCTGCGGTTGACGGGCATCAAGGTATTGCGCAGCTCATCGTCGGGGGCGTTGAGGGAGACCGCCAGGCGGACGCCGGGGGCCGGAAGCCTTCCCAGGCGCGCCAGGCCTTCGTCCAGGCCTACCGTGGCGAGGGTGATCCGGCGCCGGGGGATATCGAAGCCGCGCTGGTCGCTGAGCACCGCCACCGCCTGCAGGACGGCCTCGGCGTTGTCCAGGGGTTCCCCCATGCCCATGAACACGACATTGCGCACGGCCAGCCCGAGGGTCTGGCGGGCCAGGTACACCTGGGCCACGATTTCCGCGGCCTCCAGGTGGCGCGCGAAGCCCATGCGGGCGGTGGCGCAGAAGGCGCACCCCATAGGGCAGCCCACCTGGGAGGAGACGCACACGGTGGCGTAACCCCGCATGGGGATCACGACGGTTTCGATCCGCCCGCCGTCCCGCAGTTCGCCGCTGAGTTTGACCGCTTCCGGATCGCGCTGGATGGCGGTCCAGCGCAGGGGGACCGCCGCCGATGCCGGGGGGGAGGCGATCGCCCGGGATGCTCCGGCGCTGGGGTCGTCAGTTCCTGTGCGCCCCCGCAGCGCCTCGCGGTAAAACGCGGCGCAGCGGGCGGGGTCCATCGTCCCCTGCGCGCGCGCCGCAGCGGCAAACTGCGCGTAGGTCATCCCCAGGAGTTGCGCGCCGCCGTCACGCAACAGGATCCCCTTCAATTCCCGCCTTTGGAGACGATGATCTTTTGACCCGGTTGGATGGTGGGGGAACCGCTCCAGCCGTTCAGGCGCAGCAGTTCGTCCACCTTGAGATTGTAAAGCCGACTGATCTGGTAGAGGGTCTCGCCGGCTTTGACCACGTGGGTTTTCGTCTGGACGCGGGCGACCTTGGCGGGGGCCGGGGCGGCGGGGGCGGCGGCCTTGGTGGCCGGGGCCTTTTCCAGTTTCTGCATTTTCTGGGACAGGTCGTTGAGGTTGTGCTCCAGGGAGGCTTCGAGGTTCTCAAGGCGCTTGGTGAGCCCCGCGGCGTCCTTGGCGTCCGTTTCCAGCCCGGGCAGACGGGCGATGGCCTGTTCCAGGTACATGATGCGTCCGTCCAGTTCGCCGATGCGCTGTTCCAGGGCCGTAAACCGGGCCGGATCGATGTCGGGGGTCGAACTGCCGCGGAAAACGGCCCACAAACCGATGACCGCCAGCAGGACCGCCCCGCCGATGGCGTAAGGCAGGTACGGGCGGTTGAACCAACCCTGGCGGCCAAGGGGCGAGTAAGGTTGGTAGGACTCGTACTCCTCTTCCGGTTTGGGCTCCGAGAGGTTCATGCTCATAAGTCGATCTCCTCAGCAGTTTGGGGATTGCACGGCCGGCAGGACGTGGTTCGCGGTGTGACGGTGACGCAAGGGCATCCCGAGGGTCGCCTCGGACCGCGGCCGTCCCCTCTGAGCGTCCCACCGGAGGGCACCGGGGGGGGCGTCGGCCTCCGGGTGCGCCCAGAATACCATCTTGGGGCTCGATTGCAAGGACGTCCTCGGGCCGGGGGGCGAAGTCCCGCGGCCGGTCCGGGTCGAGTGGCCATGCCGCCAGGCCGGGGCCACGCCCCGGCGCCCGGCGGCCCGGTGCGGCCGACGGGCTATTCGGCCGGGGGGCCCGATCGGCGCAGTCCGCGTTGGAAGAGATCGAAGGCCACCTCGAAGGTTTCCTGGATGTTGAAGCGCGAGACGTTGATCATGCGTTTGCTTTCCTCCCAGAGCACCACCCCTGAAAAAAGGGCCCAGAAGATGTCGGCCAGGGCGATGGGGTTGCGGTCGATGATCCGGCCCGTGGCGATCCCGTCCGTGAACATGCCGGCCACCGTGCGCAGGGCCTGGCGGGAGAGATCGTTGATTTCGTCCAGCAGCTCGGGGGAAAGGGCCTTGAGGGTTTCGCTCGACTGGAGGTGGAACATGTTGTTGAGGATCAGGGGGTCGTAATCGTAGACATCGTGCATGGCCGCCATGAGGGCGGCCTGCTTGGCCTCATAGGTCTCATAGGCATCGCTCACCACGTGACCGACCTTGATGTTGATATAGCGCAGCACCCGCAGGCAGAGGGAAGCGTACAGCTCGTCCTTGCTCTTGAAATAGAGGTAGAGGGTCCCCGGGCTGAGCTCCGCTTCCTTGGCGATATCCTCCATGGTGCTCTTTTCGAATTCCTTTTCCGTGAAAACCCGCTTGGCGGCGATCATGATCTGCTGGCGGCGGGTTTCCCGCTCGCGTTCCTTGCGTTCCTTGATTCCCATGGGTGGATCGTCCTCCATCCGCTGGCGGCGCTGCGGCGGTTCTGGGCATATGGCGCCGCGGCGTGCTCGGCGGCAGGTTGCCGGTTCTTAGGCAGGCCGATAGAAGCATAAAACGCCTCAGACATCAATAAACACCGACAGGGCCATGGCCGCCAGGGGCGAGAACTCCAGGGGGTTAATCCTTGAACAGGGGTTGAACCAGCCGGATGGGCAGATTATAGGCCCGCCGCAGAGCGCGCACCATTCCGGACCCCACCGCGGAGGGGGCCAGGGGCACCACCATGGGGTCGTCCACGGGGCCGGTCACCGCCACCGGGATGGTGATCAGGGAGCCGCCCAGCAGGTCTCCCAGCACGGGAATCCTGCTGACAATGGAATCCACGGTTTTCAGCGGCGCCACCAGCACCGTCAGGTCCACCTGGCGGGTGTTGAAATCCACCGTTCCGATGGCGGCAAGCCCCACCGAGGCCCCATTGATCACGGCTTCCTCCAGGGTCAACCGGCCGGCCTCCACTTGGCCCACGACATGGATGGCATCGTAAGCGAAACCACCCTCCATCACGTCGGGCAGGCGGCCCTTGAAAACCTCGGTCACATTTATGACGGCCAGAATTTTGCCGAGGAGGTTGAAGCGGTAAATGCGGCCGGCATCGGCGTGCAGCGCGACATCGCCGGCCAGGTGCGGCAGCAAGGTGCCCGGGGGACCTGCCGCAGTCAGGTTGCCCTTGAAATCGAAAGCCCCCGCCATGAGCCCTTCCTTGTCCAGGAGGCACCCCAGGGTGGCGGCGAATTGGTTGCCATGGGCTTCGGGCTGCAGGGACAGTTCGACGGCGCCGGGCTGCACCCGCAGTTGCGCCGGGGTGTCCAGGCCGCAGAGCTGGGCCCGGTGCACCCGGATGCGGACATCTCCGGGCTGCAGGTCCACGGTGGCTTCCACCGATTGCCAGCGCCGTTCGCCCAGGAGCAGTTCCCCGAGTTGGGTCGTGACACGCCCGTTCACGGGTATGGTCCAGAGGTCGAGGGCTCCCGGGTCCGGGACTGCCGGTGCGGGCTGTGGCGCCCCCCAGGCCAGGGCATTGGCGGAATGCGTCAGGTCCAGGCGATAGCCCTCCGGCTGGATCGCGATGGTGCCCTCCAGGGTATGCTGCTGGTCCTGCCACTGGAGGGTGCAGGGCGCCAGGGTCAGGCGGTCGCCCTGGGCCGAGAGGTTCAGGCGCTGGACCATCAGGAGGTCCCCCGAGGGGAGGGTGACGGGCACGTTGTCCATCCGCAGGTGGCCGACGGCGCTGGACTCTTTTGGCTGCGTGGGGTGGAGGCGGGCGCGCAGATCTCCGCGCAGGCGACTTTCGGGGAAAGGAATGTCCACCACGAGGCCGGCCATGTGCCGGGCATCCGCGTCGCCGGAGAAATGCACCGCAAAGACCGGCCCGTCCCGGCGTACGTCCAGGGAGGCTTCCGAGGCGGCGGTGGCGAGGGTGAAGGCGCCGTGCTCCAGCCGTTGGTCCTTATATCCCAAGTCAAAACCCAGCCTGGCAGGCGGGGCCTGCACGGCACCGGACATGCGGAAGCCTTGCTCCGGAGTCCAGGAGAAATCGGTGCGCTCGAAGCGCGCGGGCGTCCGCAGGCGCCACACATCGACGAGCCCCAGGGTTTTCTCCAGCCACTGGTGGGCGGCGCTGCCCAGGGAACCCTCGGCATGGGCCTGCCAGCCCGACGTGGCCCACCGGTCGTAGCGCAGACGGCCGCCGCCGGCCAGGTCGGCATCCAGGAAACGAACCCGGGCCTCCTCCACCGTCAAGGTGCCTTCCCGGACCTGGAACCGCGCGCCCGGCAGCCAGAGGGCATGGCTGAAGTCCGGGAGGAGCAGCTGAACTTCGGCAACGCTGCCGCGCGCCTTCCAGGCCCAGAGGGCCGGCTCCATCAAAGGGCCGGTGAGCGTGAGGGACGCCAGGTCGATCCGCCCCCGGGGAATTGCAAAACGCCCCAGCGGTTTGGCGAGCCGGGGCCATTGGGCCAGCCAGGCATGCCATGGGGGGGCGTCCAGGGACGCCTTGCCGAGGGAGGCGGTCCATCGAAACGGGCGTTTCAGGTCGATCAGGATTTCCAGGCCTTCGAAGGTCGAGGCCCCCACGGCGCCGGACATGCCGGAAGCCAGGATGCGCCCGCCGTCGTATTGGAAGGCGCCGGTGGCCAGATTCAAGGGCATGGGGAGGCGGTCGTAGCGGCCGGCCAGACGAAGTTCGGAGGCCGCCACCCGCACCTCCACGGATCCCTGGCGGGAGTCCAGGCCCAGGTGCCCGCGCGCGCGCCCGGCGACCTCGCCGATGCGGGCCAGCTCGCCCTGGAAAGCGGCGTCGGGCACCACCTTGCGCAAGATGGGGGGCAGCCGGGCCAGGTCGGCATCCACCTCGATGCCCAGGCGGAAAGGCAGATGGTCGGAGCCGAAGTCAAGGTCCAGGGTGCCGTCATGACCGGTGGAATCGGCATGGCGGGCCGAGATGCCCCGGCCGGTGAGGACGGCCTGGGAGATCAACACCTCGCCCTGGACAGCCTCCAGGTCCAGATCGGGCCCGGGAATGAAGAGGCGGCCGTCGTTGAGCTGGCCGGAAATCGTCATATTGGCCAATTGCCCAAGTTCCGGAAAGCTTCGGCCGGTGGTCACGAAGGCGACATGGGGGGCCACGCCTCCCCGCAGGACGTTGAAAATATCCGCGGCGGGGCTGTCGGGAGGGGCCATGGCCAGGACCAGCGCCCGGCAGGCCGCGACGTCCATCTGGCGCCCCAGGAGTTCCAGGCGAAGGTCGGATGGCAGGCGCAGGATCCGCAACTCGCCCGTAAGGCGCGCGGCCGGGGCGCCCAGGCCGAGGCGCTCGAGCTGCAGTCGCATTCCCTCGTCTCCGGTTTCCAGGACCGCCGCCAATTCCAGTGTTTCGAGCTTGCCCGCCTGCCCCCCCCGCTGCCAGGCGATTTCGGGCGCCGCGAGGTCCACCCGCCCCTTCATGTCGCCGCTTTCACGCCGTTCCACGGCGAGCCGCACATCCACCTGCCCGGTGGGCTGTCCCCATGAGGGCGACCAGACAGGCCAGCGACGGATCCGCTCCAGGTGCAGACGGAGGAGGTCGATGTCGGCGCTGAAGGCCTTGAGATCCGCGTCGGCGCGGACGTTCAGGCTCAGGCCCTCCCAGGCGTCGGCGGCCGATTGCAGCCGCAGGCGCAGGGCGCCGGGGGGCATGCGCAGGTCGGCCTCCAGGCCGGTCATGTGCAGCAGGAGCCGCCCATTCCGCTGCAGGCGCCATTCGCCGTCATGGATGCTCACCGCCGCCCGCGGGGCCAGGTCGGCGCCGCGTCGCAACCAGTTGCGGGCGATGGCCGCCAGGGCGGTCAGGCTTGTTTGGCGCCCGGCATCGGGAGCCGTCTCCCCGACTATTCCAGCCGTGTCGCCTCTCAGGGGCAAGTGAATGTCCGCCACCGGCTCCCACAGGCGGAGGCGACCCAGCCGGACCGTGCCAAGGAAAAGGGGGCTCAGGGCGGGGTAGACATCGGCGGAACGCCAGGTCAACGTGGTGTCGTCCGGGAAAAATGCCCGGGTGGGCCCCAGGTTCAGGTGCGGCAGGGGCCAGAGGCGCAGGTGTACCGACTCGATTTCCAAGCGGGTGCCCAGATGCTCTGCGGCCAGTCGCGCCAAGCGCTCCGGGTTCAGCAGGCGGCTCAGGGCGAATCGGCCGACACCGCAGGCGGCGGCCGCCAGGACGGCCAACAGGATTATCGTAACGGCGATCCAGCGGTATCGGGGAGGTGGGCGTCGCATGCGTATCGCTGCTCGTGTGGGTCCCGGCGGGGCGTTGAATAGCAGGGCGAAGGTCGACCGGCATCCGCCGGTTGCCAACAGCCTGGAGATATGCTCGTCGGCTGTCAACAGGAAAATGGTTTAAATGCCGGTGGCCATGCCGGGAGGGGTTGTCCGTGAAACGAGGCACCCCGGGGCGGCTTGAGCCCCGGGGCGCGGCGGTGAAAGGGGAGAAACGGCGGAGATGATGGGACGTCGGAGGGAAGGTCCTTGGTTACGTTCGGCTGTTGGTTAAGGTTAGAAGTGGACCTTCAAGGTCAGACAGGCGGCGTAGGCATTCAGTGTCGCCCCATCATCTCCGCCGAGCTGAATATCCGTTTGGCGGTTCTCGAGACTCTCGATACCCAGTTTGAGGCGGCCCGTGGGGTTGAGCGGATATTCCAGCAAGGTGGTGGCTCCGGCCGTCTCGTCGGGGGGAGTCAGGCTTTGGCTGACGCACGCGCGTTTCAATCCGATCCCCAGGCTGTTCAGCGAGCCGCATCCGTACACGGCGGCCAGTCCCATAATCAGTGCGGCGGTGACAAGGATTCGTCTCATGGCGTCGGCTCCCGGCGATGTTGAGGACCTAAATACAAGATGCATGCCAGGGGCCCCAGGGGGGCGTCCCGCGAGCGGAGGATGGAAATCCTGCCAGCGTCGACCGTTGCCTCTTGCGCCATTTTCGATTAGATAGTTAAATAAAGTCAAAGGTGGTCAAATATAACCAAATTGATTTCATACTAGCATGCCTACTCCCATCGACCTCTTCCGATCGTTTTCCCACGAATTGGATCCCGCAAGGCTCCAGGGGAAATTCCTGCAGGCCCTCATGGCGCTGGAGGGGGTGGAAAGGGGATCCATCTGGATCCGCCAGGAGGATCATTATATCTGCACGGAAGCCGCCGGCACGGAATGCGAAGCGGTGAAGGGCGTGCGGGTTCCCCGGGAGGCCCCCAGCGTGGTGGGCTGGGTCATCGAAAACGGCCGTATGACAGTTGCAGAGCCCGGCAAGGATTACCGGCACAACGGTGAGGTGGAACAGTGCCTGGCGGTCAAGAGCAGCCTGATCCTCTGTCTGCCGCTGGTGCTCCGGGACGGGAGGGTCTTCGGCGCGGTCCAGATTATCGACACCACCCCGTCCCGGGAGCGCTTGAACCTGGATCCGGAGAACCTGCGCCGGATCCAGGAGCTCATCGACATCGGTTCCGTGGCCCTCGACAACGCGCTGACCTACCGGCGCCAGCAGGAGGAGGCCGAACGGCTCAAGCACACCCTGGCCTGGATCAGCGCCGAGGACCGGCTCATCGGCCAGAGCCCCGCCTTTCAGCAGATGCGGGAGCGCATGGAGAGCTTCGCGCGGACCGATTTTCCCGTGCTGGTGAGCGGCGAGAGCGGGACGGGCAAGGAGCTTGTCGCCCGCAGCATCCACCGCCTGAGCCCGCGCAAGGATGCCGCCTTTCTGGTGCAGAACTGCAGCGCCATTCCGGAGAGTCTGCTGGAAAGCGAACTATTCGGCTACCGCAAGGGGGCGTTTTCTGGGGCGGCCAAAAACCGTGTGGGCCTGTTTGAAGCCGCCGATGGCGGCACGCTCTTTCTGGACGAAATCGGCGATATGCCCTTCAATCTCCAGGCCCGCATCCTGAGGGTCATTCAGAACGGGGAGGTCAAACCTCTGGGGGCCACCCAGACCAAACGCGTGGACGTGCGCCTCATCTCGGCCACCAACCGGGATCTGCGGCAGATGGTGGCCGACAATCAATTCCGCCAGGACCTGTTTTTCCGCCTCTCGGTGCTGCCGCTCCAGGTTCCGCCGCTCCGCCAGCGGCGCGAGGATATTCCCCTCCTGCTGGGCCATTTCCTGCAGAAGGAGGCCGGACGCATGCAGACGCCGGTCAAGCGCTTCAGCCCGGAGGCCCTGGAGAGCCTGCGGCGACATGCCTGGGCGGGCAACGTGCGGGAGCTGGAAAACCTGATCCGCTATCTGCTGGTGGTCACCGAGGGCGAGGTCATCACCCCGGCGGACCTGCCGGCGCCCGTGCTGTCCGCCGCCGGCGCGGGACTTCCAGGGGAATCCAGGGGCGGGGAGCGGCGCGCGGTCGGCGGCGGGAGGAGGGCCAGCGATCCCGCTTTTCATTATGGAGAGCGGAATTGGGAGGAGGTGGAACGCGACTACGCCATGTACCAGTTGAACCGCTTCAAGTGGAACATCAGCCAGGCGGCGCGGGCCGCCGGGATAAACCGTTCCACCTTTGCCTCCCGCCTGCGGCGCCTGGGAATCCGCAAGGGTTCCTGAGGCGGGATGACGTAGGCGGTGAAATTACGCGCAAGCGCCTGTCGTCTACCCGGGCCTTCCCGCAGGGGAACTGGAAACCGCTGGGATGCTAACGCGGCAAGGTCCGTGGCCGGCGCTCACTCGCGGCCGGACATGGCGATCAGCCAACGCAGGGGATTCCGGCGCCGGCGGGGTTGGCCGCCCATCAGCACGCGGGTGGTCTCGCGCAGGCGCTCGGCCAGAATGGCAGCCACGATGCGGTAGAGCACGTAACCGAAGGCCATGCGCTCGGTGCCCGGCAGGCTCTCCACCAGGCGGAGGTCGGTGGCCAGGCAGACGGTATCAGTGGTGGCCTGCACCGAGGCCGAGCGCGGGGCATTGTCGAAGGCGCCCATTTCGCCCAGCAACTCCCCGCGCCGATGGACCGCAAGAAACCGGCGGCCGGCTTTGCTGATGGCCACCTCGCCATAAACCAGGAAGTAGATCCAGGTGTCCCGCCGGCCTTCGGGGATGTTGGCCTTCGGGGATTGACATGTCCCCTTTTGGGTTCTAAAGATACTCCGCGTCGCCTTACCATCGTCTTAGGAGAATCGTATGCCGGTATACGAATTCGAGTGCCCGGAGGGCACCATCACCGAAAAGCTGGTCAAAGTGGGGACCCGGGACATCGAGTGCCCCAAATGCCATCAGAAAGCCCACAAGATCATGTCGCGCTGCTCCTTTGAGCTTAAAGGCGGCGGGTGGTACGCCGACGGCTACGCCTCCTCCCGCAAGCGCGCCACCTGACGCGGGGCACGGATGCCGGTCTGCGCCTCCGGCGCCTGATGCCCGACGGGGTTCCGATCATGCCGCTCTACGAATACCATTGCCGCCATTGCGGCAGCACTTACGAGTGCCTGGTGCTTTCTTCCGACGAAGCCGAACCCGAGTGCCCCTGCTGCCACCGCCTGGGGGGTGTGAAGCTGATGTCCGCCGGGGCTGTCCGGCCCCAGGGAATCGCCACCGGTTCCGGCGGGTTTAAAGGGTCCGCCTGCAAACCCTCCGGCGGCGGCTGACGGATCTGACGCCGCCCTGGTTCAGGGCGCCGGTTGCATCACCATATAGAGGGCAGGCGCCGGGCGGCTTGCCCGCCCCTTCCCTCCGGAGAGATCCTCATGGGCGACATCCGCATGACCGCCGAGGTGCGCACCGATTACGACTGCGAGGTCAATGGCTTGCCGGCCGAGCGGTGGGGCGAGGCCGTCTTCCACATCGGTGACGAAGAGCTCGTCCTGGAGGTCAGCGTCGAGAAGGACGTGATCGTGGCGCTGATGGCCGGGGAAGCGGTGAGCTGGAAAGGAACCCTCACCGGTTTGAAGCGCCTGCTGGCGGAGGCCAGGGGCTCCTCCTGACCACACGGACCCGTACCCGCCTTCTGTAATTCCCACCTTTCCCGTTTTTCCCCGTGCCTTGTCTGCCGCGTATGTGTTCGCCTTGCAGCCTGACAGCGACTATCAGGCTGTGGAAAAACTGCGCCTCCGGCCGAAATGTCCCGCCGGCGGCGGGATTGGGGCACGCGCGAAAATGCGCACCACTCCTTGAGGTGGCTGCGCTTGGCGCATCGCGCCGCACCTTGCTTTTCGGCCCGATGCCTGTTTAGAACCCATCTCAAAAAAGTCTTCTGGCCCCATCTCGGCGTTGGAGGCGTTTTCCAATCCTCGACAACCAGCCGGTTGCCTGCGGTTTGAAATCCGCCTCCGCCTTGACCTGGGGGCCAAAATCCGTTTTTTGAGACGGGTTCTGGTGCCTTGGCCCCCTGGTGCCCAAGGCCTTATGGCCGCTGGCTCCACAACCGGCGGGCGCCGTCCGGCCGGGAAGCCGCGGCCGCCGGGGACGGCCCCATGAAACGCGAGGCGCTCAGGGTGACGTCGGCCCCGTTCCAGGCCTTCTGGAAGCGGGCCTCCACGGCGGCGGCCTCGTCTTCCCGGCCCTGGGCGCGCAGGCTTTGGGCCAGGCCGAAGAGGGCCCAGCCGTTCTCCCGGTTGCGTTCCAGGTCCAGCCAGTAGACCGCCTCGGCCTCGGCCGCCCGTCCCGCGGCCAGGAGCACGGCCCCCAGGGAGTGGCGCACCGGCACGTGCCAGTCGGGGGGTTCGTTGTAGATCAGGTTGTCCTCCAGCAGGGCCCCCCGGTGGAGATGGGCCACGGCCTGCTCCACGTCTCCCCGGTGGGCGGCCAGCTCGCCGGCCAGGGCCTCCACCGCGATCTCCAATATGGCCTTGGCCCCGTTTCGGGAAAAGGTCACCCGCAGGCCCTCCAGGGAGGGGTCCGCGGCGATGCGCCGCAGGTCGGCCAGTTCGCCGGCGGCCTGGTCCGGACGCTCGGTGGCCGTGTAGGCCAGCCCCCGGGCGTAGTGCCACATCCCCGTCCAGAAGGGGCTTTCCGCCGGCGGCCGGGGCTCTTCGAGGATCGTCTCCCAGCGGCCGAAGCGCACGTAGGCCTGGAGGGGCGCCACGAGGAACTGCTGCACCAGGGGGACCTCCCGCCAGACGTCCCCGGGGACGGCGGCGGCCGCCTTGCGGGCCGCTTCCAGGGCCGTGGCCTGGCGGCCCTCCATGGTGGCCGAATCCCAGAGGAAATGGATGTTGTGGGGATAGTAGGCCAGGGGGTAGACTCCCTGGGCGCGGCATTGCACAATGTAGTCCTCGTCGGCGGCGATGGCGGCCACGTTGCTCCGGGAGGCCTCGGCGTAGCGCCCCACGCGGCGGAAGATGTGGGAGGGCATGTGCACCAGGTGGCCGGCCCCGGGGGCCAGGGGCCCCAGACGGTCGGCCGCGTCCTCGGCCAGCTCCGGCCGGCCGTATTCCGTGGCGTGGATGTAGAGGTGCAGCGCGCCGGGGTGGCTCGGGTGGCGGGCCAAAACCGCTTCGAGCACCGCGAGGATGCGCCGGGTTTCCGGTTGGGGCTGCTTGTCGCGGGTCCAGTAGGCCCAGGGGCTCAAATCCATGAGGGACTCGGCGTAGAGGGTCGCGGCGTCCAGGTCCTCGGGGAAGCGCCGGTGGAGCGCCTCCATGGCGTCGGCGTAGGCGCGGTCCAGGGCGCTGCGGTCGGCGGGGGCCGGGTCGGCGTAGCGCGCCGCCAGGGCCTCGATGTAGGCCCGCTCCTTCTCCGAGACGTGCTCCTTCAGGGCCAGGGCCTGCTGGAGACTGGCGTAGGCCGTGGGCACGGCCTCCGGGGCCATGGGCAGGTTGATGTTGGGCCCCCACACGAGGGCCATGCCCCAATGGGCCATGGCACAGTGGGGGTCGAGGCGGGCGGCTTCCTGGAAGGCACGGTAGGCCTCGGGGTGGTTGAAGCCGTAGGCCAGCATGATCCCCTGGTTGATGAACAACTGGGCCTCGGGGGACGTGGTGCTGACGGGGAAGGTGTGGCTCCCCAGGTCCTGCAGGCGGGGGGCCAACTGGCCGGTCGGGGAAGCCGGCACGACCTGGGGGGCCGGCGGGCTGTCCGCGTCCGCCCGGACGATGGGCGCTCCGGGCAGGGCCCAGGCCGTGGCCAGGGCCAGCGCGATGATGGTGCGTATGGTATGGTGCAGGGGTTTCATGGGAAGTCCTCCTGATGGGCGGCGAACGCCGGGTATAACGTCTTGTGGATAAACTGCGCCTCGGGTCGTCAGCGGGAGCGGTCGCCGGCGGGGGCTTCGATGGAAGGCGCGGGGACCCGGCGGGACCCGGCGGCCGGGACGGCGGAGCGGGGAGCGCGCGGAGGGCGCCGGCGGACCAGGCGCGTTGTCCGGGAGCATGGGAACCGCACGGGCGCTTGTCAACCCGGCAGGCTGGGGCTGAAGGGCGCGGCAGGGGCATTGATCCCCGGGGCGAGCGGTCATACTCATACATGGTGGTGTCGGCCCGGGCCGCAGGGTATTCGACCGCGTGGCGGGGTGGTGCCGCTTTTCCCGACGGGCCGCGCCATGTTTTCGGGCCTTGTGATGGTTGTGGCCCACTCTTTTTCGGAAAGGCAGGATTCCCATGTGCGGCATTGCCGGTATGTTGGCCTGCGGGCCTGTCGCGGCCGAATTGGCCGAAAGCCTCACGGCCCTCCAGCACCGCGGCCAGGACAGCGCGGGGATGGTCACCTACAGCGACCATTTCCACATGAAAAAGGGCCCGGGCTACGTGCGGGAGGTCTTCGACCAGGGGGAGATCGTCAAGCTCCAGGGGCGCATGGGGATCGGCCATGTGCGTTACACCACCGTGGGGGGCGGGGCCGTGGAGGACGTCCAGCCCTTCCGGGTCAACTCCCCCTACGGCATCGCCATGGTCACCAACGGCAACCTCTTCAACGTCTGGCGGTTGAAGGAGGAGCTTTTTTTCAAGGACCTGCGCCAGGTGAACAGCGCCAACGACGCCGAGGTGCTGCTCAATGTTTTCGCCGCGGCGCTCGCGCCGGCCGGGGAAGGGGACTTCTTCGCGGCCGTCTGCCGGGCCGTGGCGAGCGTCTTTGCGCGCTGCCGGGGAGCCTATGCCGTGACGGCCCTGGTGGCCGGCAAGGGGCTGGTGGCCTTCCGCGACCCCCACGGGATCCGGCCCCTGGTCTGGGGGCGCCGGGGCGGCGCCACCTCAGGCGACCATTTGTTCGCCTCGGAAAACGGCATGTTCGAATTCCTGGGGTTCGACTACTTCCGGGACGTGGCCCCCGGGGAAGCGGTCTTCGTGGACCTGGAGGGACGCGTCCAGCAGCGGGTGGTGCGCCAGGAGGTCTTCCGCCCCTGCGTCTTCGAGTATGTCTACTTCGCCCGCCCCGACGCCCTGTTGAACGGGGTGAGCGTCTACCGCGCGCGTTTGCGCATGGGCCAGAACCTGGCCGCCAAGATCCGGCGCCAGTGCCCCGGGGTACGCTTCGACGTGGTGATCCCTGCCCCCCAGAGTGCGGTCACCGCGGCCCTGGCCTGCGCCCACGAGCTGGGGGTGCGCTACACCGAGGGGATCGTCAAGAACCGCTTCATCGGCCGCACCTTCATCATGCCGGGCCAGGCCGAGCGGCAGCGGGCCAACAAGTACAAGCTTTCCCTAATCGATTTCGAGGTGCGGGGGAAAACCGTCCTGGTGGTGGACGACAGCATCGTGCGCGGCAACGTGTCCCGGCACATCGTGGGCCTCATGCGCAAATACGGCGCCCGCCAGGTCTACTTTGCCTCCGCGGCCCCGCCCCTGCGCTGGCCGGACCTCTACGGCATCGACCTGCCCACCCGGGAGGAGCTCATCGCCCACGCGCGCAGCGAGGATGAAATCCGCGAGCTGATCGGGGCCGACGGGCTGATCTACCAGGACATCGAGGGCCTGCAGGAGGCGGTGACCCGCAAGGGGCGCCCGGCCTTCCGCAAGCCCCACATGGCCTATTTCGACGGCGATTATGCCACCGGGGACGTCACCGCAGCGGTCCTGGAGGAGGTGGAGGGCCGGCGACGGGCGGAGAAAACTCCGGGGGACCGGCCTTGAAACCCGGCGCGGAAGCCCTAGGTTGGTCTCAAGAGGCATCCGCAGCCCGACGGTCCCTTCACTCGTGACCGCGGCGGGACCGAAGGGCCCTTTCGGCTCCACCCTACCTTCGGATCGAGGTGACGCATGCGAATTCCCCTGGAGATGACCTTCCGAAACGTGCCTGCCAATGAGTCCATCGAACAGTTCATCCGCGACAAAGCCGCCAAGCTGGAGGACATCCACGACGGCATCGTCAGCTGCCGCGTGGCCGTGGAAAGGCCCCACGAGCACCAGCAGAACGGCAATCCCTACCGGGTGCGCATCAATCTCCGGGTACCCCCGGGCAAGGAGCTCGTGGTGCGTCGCGAGACCACCGTGGGCGACCTGCACGACAACCTCCACGCGGTGGTGGCGGACGCCTTCGAGGCCATCCGCCGGCAGGTCCAGAAGGCCAAGGACAAGCTCCACGGCGAGGTCAAAACCCATGCCCGGTCGGTGGAAAGCACGATCTGACCGGCGCGCGAAGCGACAAAGCCCCTTGATCAGTGGCGGCCGCAGGGGCCGCCGGCGGGGCGGGGCGGTTTCCGGGGGTCGCGCGGGGGGCGGCCAAGAAACCGCTTGACTAATCCGATCCGCCAACCTACAAAAGAGCCGTTATTCCAGCGCCGCACCCCCAGGAACCCAGACCATGACCTGTTTCACGGGCAACTTTTATTACGGCTATTATTATTGGTGGCCACATCGGTCTGCCCCGGGTGCGCGCTAAAGCCTAAGCACAACCTGACAAAAGCGAGAAAGCCGTGGGTGGACCGAATCCGCCACGGCTTTTTTTGTTTTCTGAAGGCTCCCACCCCGCGGGGAAAACCGGAGAAACGGGACCATGGAGCGGACCAACATCATCCTGACGGGTTTCATGGCCACCGGCAAGACCACGGTGGGCCGCCTGCTGGCCGATCGCCTGGGCTACGAGTTTGTGGACACCGACCAGCTCATCGAGGCCCGTTGCGGCCGGAGCATCGCGGAGATTTTCCGCGAGCGCGGCGAGGCCGCCTTCCGGGCCCTGGAGGCGGACATCGCCCGGGAACTGGGGGAGCGGACCGGCCTGGTGGTCTCCACGGGGGGGCGCCTGATGCTGGATCCGGACAATGCCGCGGCCCTGAGCCGCACCGGGCGCGTGTTCTGCCTGGTGGCCACCCCGGAGGAGATCATGGACCGGGTGGCCCTGGACACCCGCCACCAGCGGCCGCTCCTGGAAGTCCCCAACCCCATGGAGCGCATCGTGGAGCTTTTGGGGGCCCGGGAAGACCAGTACGGCCGCTTTCCCCAGTTGCTGACCTCCGACAGGAGCGCCGAGGAGGTCACCACCTACCTCTCCGGGATCCTGGAAGCCGCTCCCGACCTGCGGGTGCCCATTACCGCTTCCAGCCAGCGTTACGAGTACATCGTGGGGGCGGGGATCCTGCCCTTTATGGCCCGGTTGGCCAACCTCAAGGGGCCCGTGGCGGTGATCACCGACGCCCAGGTGGGGCCCATGTACGCCCAGAGCTGCGGGGACGTGGACGTGGTGGTGACGGTGTCCCCCGGGGGGCAGCACAAGACCCTGGAGATGGTGCAGCGGGTCTTCGGGGAACTGGTGGCGGCGGGCTTCGACCGCCGGGGGGCCATCGTCGCCCTGGGAGGGGCGGTGATCAGCGAGCTGGCCGGCTTCGTGGCGGCCACCTTCATGCGGGGGGTGGACTGCGTCCAGTGCCCCACGAGCCTGCTGGCCATGGTGGACACCAGCATCGGCGGCAAGACCGGCATCGACCTGCCCGAGGGCAAGAACCTGATGGGGGTCTTCAAGCAGCCCAAGGCCGTTCTGGCGGATGTGGCCACGCTGCAAAGCCTGCCGGCCCGGGAGTTCGCCTGCGGCATGGCCGAGGTGGTCAAACACGGCCTGATTGCCGACCGGGACCTGCTGGCCAAGGTGGAAAAGGGGCGCTGGCGGCAGGAATCCGGCCGACTCCAGGCGAACCTCCCCGAGCTCCGGGAGCTGGTGGCCCAGGCCATCCAGACCAAGATTCGCATCGTCCAGGAAGACCCCTTCGAAACCGGCCGGCGCAAACTGCTCAACCTGGGGCACACCTTCGCCCATGCCCTGGAGCCGGTGAGCGGCTTCCGCCTGCGCCACGGGGAAGCCGTGGCCATCGGCCTGGCGGCTGCGGCCGGGCTGTCCGCGCGCCTGGGGTGCTGCGCACCGGAGTTGCCCCTGCGCATCGATGCAGTGCTGGAGGCCGTGGGACTGCCCACGCGGATTCCAGCCGACCTCGACCGGCGGGCGCTCCTGCGGGCCATGGGGAGCGACAAGAAACGCACGGCGGGCCGGCTGCGCTTCGTGCTGCTGCGGGATATCGGCGATGTCTTCCTGTCGGAGGCCGTGCCCGACGATGTCCTGGAGGAAACCTTGGCGGCCGCCGGCCGCCCCTGAACCGGCATTAGCGAAAGGACACTAGCCATGCAGATATCGCGAACGGAGGACATCCGGGTCCGGGGGTATCTCCCCCTCATGACGCCCCGGGAATTGAAGGAGCGGCTGCCCATCACCCCCGGGGCCCAGCGCACGGTGGAGGAGGGCCGGGAGGCCATCCAGCGGATCCTGGCCAAGGAGGACCGCCGGCTGCTGGTGATCGTGGGGCCCTGCTCGATCCACGACGAGAAGGCCGCCCTGGAGTACGCCGAGCGCCTGGCGGCGCTGCGCCACCGGGTGGCGGACACCATGCTGCTGGCCATGCGGGTCTACTTCGAGAAGCCGCGCACCACGGTGGGTTGGAAGGGGTTCATCAGCGACCCCGGGCTGGACGGGGCCTGCGACATGCGCACGGGGCTGCTCAAGGCCCGTGGCCTGCTGATGCGCATCGCCGAGATGGGCCTGCCCACGGCCACCGAGATGCTGGAAACCATCACGCCCCAGTACCTGGCGGACCTGGTCTGCTGGGCCGCCATCGGGGCCCGCACCACCGAGAGCCAGACCCACCGGGAGATGGCTTCCGGCCTCTCCATGCCCGTGGGCTTCAAGAACGGCACCGACGGCAACATCGCCACGGCCGTCAACGCCATGCTGGCCTCCCGGGCGCCCCAGACCTTCCTGGGCATCGACCAGGAGGGGCGCACCTGCATCGTGCAGACCGGCGGCAACCCCTGGGGGCACATCGTCCTGCGGGGCGGCAAGCGGCCCAACTACGACGCCATCAGCGTCGAGGAGGCGCGCCTGGTCCTGATCGAGAAACGCCTGCCGGAAGCGGTGGTGGTGGACTGCTCCCACGCCAACTCCCACAAGAAGCACCAGGGGCAGGCCACGGTGTGGCGCAATGTCGTGGACCAGGTGGTGGGGGAGAGCGAGGCCGTGGTGGGGATGATGCTGGAAAGCAACCTCTTCGAAGGCAACCAGAAGTTCGGCGGGGAGCCCTCCCGGCTCAAGTACGGCGTCTCCATCACCGACGAGTGCATCTCCTGGGAGACCACCGAGCAGTTGCTGCTGAACGCCCACGAAAAGCTCGGGCGTGTGGCCCGTACGGCCCCGGCGGTTTAGCCGGCCGTGGATAAACTGCGCCTCAGATCGCGACCGGTCAGTCGGCTCGATCGGTGGTTGCCAGCCTTCGACGGATGTCGTGTTCCGGAAGATTTTAGTTCTAGCCGCGTGATCGGGGCTCTCGGGGTNNACTCGCCCTCAAGACCGCCTAACCCCCGGCGCTGCCCCCAAGTGGCAGGCTGCACGCGGGATTCGATCGAATTGGAATTTGGGAAGTCGGTCGCCGCGCCGGGGCCAAGGCGTTCTAAAGGGCTCACACAGCTGCCCGTTCCATGGGGCCAGAACCCCGAAAGCCCTTGAGCCGCCGGCGCTCCGTAGCGCAGCTCCAACTGCTGGAGTTCAGGAAAAGCTTTCTTCGCGGCTCCCCGGACACGACACAATGGCGGGGGCCCTTGGCCCAGGTTTTCACAACACATAGCAAAGGGAAGCCCAAACCATCATGCAAACCATCCGTATCAAGGGGGCCACGGGGGACTCGCGCATCGTCGTGGGGGAGCGCCTGGCCAACCTGCCCGCCTATCTTCCCGCGGGCCCCACGGTCATCATCACCGATGCCAACGTCGCCCGGCTGTACGGCCGCGAATTTCCGGCGGCCCACGTGATCGCCATCGGCAGCGGCGAGAAGGTCAAGAACCTGGACACGGTGCGGGCGGTTTACGCCGAGCTGCTGGCCCAGCGGGCCGACCGCGACGTCAGCATTGTGGGCATCGGCGGCGGGATCGTCTGCGACATCGCCGGATTCGTGGCCGCCACCTACCTGCGGGGGGTGCGCTGCGGATTTGTGGCCAGCACCCTGCTGGCCCAGGTGGATGCCAGCATCGGCGGCAAGAACGGGGTGAACTTCGAGGGCTACAAGAACATGGTGGGCACCTTCAGCCAGCCCGCCTTCGTCCTCTGTGACCTGGAGATGCTGCGCACCCTGCCGGTTTCCGAGGTCCGCTGCGGCCTCGCCGAGATCGTCAAGCACGCGGCCATCGCCGACGCCGCCATGTTCGCCGGCCTGGAGCGGGAGGCCGAAGGCGCCCTGGGGCTGGACCTCGGCGTGGTGGAGCGCCTCGTGCACGATTCCCTGGTGATCAAGGCGGCCATCGTCAACCGGGACGAGAAAGAGGCCGGGGAGCGGCGCAAGCTCAACTTCGGGCACACCTTCGGGCATGCCGTGGAAGCCGTGGCCGGCATTCCCCACGGCGAAGCCGTGGCCATCGGCATGGCGCTGGCGGCGGTGATCTCCCAGCGCCGGGGGTTGATCGCGGAGGAGGAATTGCAGCGCTTCCTCCGCCTGCTCCAGCGGCTGGGGCTGCCCACCTGGATCCAGGCGGACCGGGGGGCGGTCCTGGAGGCCCTGGGCAAGGACAAGAAGCGCGCCGGGGAGTCCATCCACTTCGTGCTGCTGGAAGGCATCGGCCGGGCGCGGGTGGCCGAGATCCCCCTGGGGGAACTGCGGGAAGCCGTGGAGACCCTCGGCCTGGACGGCCTGGCCGCCCCGCCGGGCGCCTGTGGGGAAGTGCAAATCCGAAGCCCGAGGTCCTAAACCCGAAACTCGAAATCCGAAAAATGGACAGCCCGGGCCGGCGGTTCATCCATGGTGCTTCCGATTTGGTCCGATGGACGCGGGGAGGGGGGCGGTTTGGAGAGCGCCGGGCCGCTGTCTGAAGCCGTTAGGCCCCGTGGGCGCCGCCGCCGCGCATCCGCTGAACGAAGCGGCTATGTTCGGGAGCGCCGATAATGCGCTATTGCGCGTCAGCCGCGGCGGGGCTTACGGGGCCTTGCGGCTGAGTTCGGGCAGGTGCTCTCCAAATCGCCCCCCTCCCCGCGGACTCCGAGCCGACCATGACCGGAGTCCCATGGTAGACCCACACAAGGAACCTCCAGGAGCTGGAATCCCGGCGCCCTAGCCCCCCAGCTTCTCCCGCAGGGCCGCGAACATCACCTCCACGGGCGCTTCCTGCCCGGTCCAGCGCCGGAACCCCTCGACCCCCTGGTAGACCAGCATTCCCAGGCCGTGGACCACCCGGCAGCCCCGGGCGGCGGCCTCCCGCAGGAGGCGGGTTTCCCGGGGGTTGTAGACGATGTCGCTCACCACGAGATCCCGGTGGAGGAGCCCGGCCTCGAGGGGCAGGCGGTCCTCCTGGGGGTGCATGCCCATGCTGGTGGTGTTGATGAGGACCTCCGCGCCGGCCAGGGCCGCCTCCAGGGCCGCGGGCTCCATGGGCGCCACCCCGCAGCAGGGGCGCACCCGGGAATTGATGTCCGCCGCCAGGGCATGGGCTTTCTCCGCGGTGCGGTTGCACAGGGTGAGCGCGCCGACCCCCCGGAAGGCCAGGGTCATGGCGATGGCCCGGGCGGCCCCGCCGCAGCCGAGGACGACGACCTTGCGGCCCTCCACGGTGACCCCCCCCTCGGTTTCCAGGGCCCGGACGTAGCCCGCGCCGTCGGTGTTGTACCCCGTGGCGCGCCCCTCGTGGAGGACCACCGTGTTCACGGCGCCGATCACCCGGGCCAGGTCGTCGACGGCGTCCAGGTGCGCCATGATGCGGATCTTGTGGGGGATGGTGACGTTGTAGCCCGCGAAGTTCATGCAGGCCAGGCCGGCGGCCACCGTGGGCAGGTGGGCCTCGCTCACCTGGATGGGCAGGTAGTGGAAGTTGAGCCCCAGGGTGGCGAAGGCCCGGTTGTGCATGACCGGCGAGAGGCTGTGCCCCAGGGGGAAACCCAGCAGGCCCACCAGCTTGGTGTCCACGTCGATGGTCATGGGTGTGCTCCTTGCTTGCCCGTCAATAGAGCTTCAGGGCCTGCCAGGCCGCCCGCAGGGCCCCGATGGGGATCTGCCCCGGGGCGGAGCCGGCCTGGCCGGTGGCGAAGGTGAGGTCCGCGCCGAAGAGGCCGCCGGCCACCCGGGTGATGGCGCCTTGGGCGCCCATGGCCATGGTGATCAAGGGGGTGTCCGGCATGGCCAGGCGCGCCTGGTAGGTGGCGGCCAGCAGGGTCAGGACATCCCCGTAGGAGGTGGGCATCACGGCGATCTTGGCGATGTCGGCCCCCAGTTGCCGGGCTTCCTGCAGCTTGGCGACCAGGAAGGCGCCCTCCGGGGTCGCGCGGAAATTGTGGTAGGAGAGAATCAGCTTCACGCCCGCGCGCCCGCAGGCCGCCTTGATCGGGTCGACAAAGGCGGGCCCGTTGACCACCTCCGTGTCCAGAAGGTCGATCCGCCCGGAGGCGACGGCGGCCAGGTTGAGCTCCCGGCGCGTGTCGGCGGCAAGCTCCCGGAAGCCGCCCTCGGAGGCCACGCGGCAGGTGAAGATCAGCGGGGTTTCCCCGAGGGCCTCCCGCAGGGCGGCCAGTGCTGCCAGCATGGGAGCTGGGGTCTCCAGGCGGNNCCGCCACTCCACCATGTCCGGGGCGTGGCGGGCGGCCTCGGCGGCCTGCTGGAGGAGCGCGGCCTGGTCGGCCGCCACCAGGGGCAGGCAGATGAGGGGGGTCGGTCCCCCCAGGAGCTTGTCGCGCACCTTGACGGGCACTTGGCTTTGCAGACGCATGGGGGTCCTCCCGGGTTGCAAGGCAGAGATGGTCGGCCTATCAGCCTGTGGATAAAC
>DJGG01000027.1:0-1442 GCA_002432195.1 Desulfobacteraceae bacterium UBA5852 | reverse complement strand
CTTGCCTTTCGGCCCGATGCTTGTTTATCCACAGCCTGTTAGGCGGCCCGGAGCAGGCGGATCAGGAACCCCTTGGCCACGAGGGTGCCGCAGAGGCGCAGGATGCGGCTCTTGTAGCGTCCGGTCTTGTCGCTCAACTGCTTGAGGGTCAACTCGGGCTCCGCGTCGCTGAAGCATTCCAGGATTCCCAGGGCCCGGGCCACGGTATCCACCCGGCGTCCGCTCCCCTTGGCGGGTATGACCGCCTTCGCGTTCAACAGCTCCCCGCGTGTTTCAACACCCGCTGCATGCGCCCGGGCAGCGGTCGTTCCAGTTTTTCTTCCAGCAGCGCGGCTGCCCGGCAAACCTCCGCCAGATCGATGCCCGTGGGAATCCCCATGGCCTCGAACATGTGCACGGCGTCCTCGGTGGGCACGTTGCCCGCCGCGCCCTTGACGAAGGGGCAGCCCCCCAGGCCGCCGGCGCAGACGTCGAAGGCGCGCACCCCGGCCTCGTAGCCGCTGAACATGTTGGCCAGCCCAAGGCCGCGGGTGTCGTGGAGGTGCAGGGACACCCGCACCTCGGGGACGGCCTGCCGCACCCGGCCCACGAGCCGGCGGATGCTCAGGGGGGTGGCCATGCCGGTGGTGTCCGCCAGGCTGACGTCCCGGGCCCCGGCCCGGGCCATGGCCTCCACCCCGGCGAGTACCGCCTCCTGGGCGACAGGTCCTTCGTAGACGCAGCCGAAGGCGCACTGGAGCCCGCCCTGGACGTCCAGGCCGGCGGCAAGCGCCCGGGAGATCAACTCCGTCATGGAGGCCAGGGCCTCGGCCGCCGGGCACCGGGCGTTCTTGCGGCTGTGGGTGTCGCTCACCGAGACCGACATGTTCACGTGCCCCACGCCGCAAGCCAGGGCCCGTTCCAGCCCCTTGTCGTTCAGGACCAGGGCCGAGATCACGGTGCCCGGGGAGGCGCCGATACGGCGGATCAGCTCGTCGGTGTCGGCCATCTGGGGCACCACCGCGGGGTGCACGAAGGCGCCCACCTGGATGCGCGGCAGGCCGGCCCGCCGGAGGAGGTGGAAGATCTCCAGCTTTTCCTCCAGGGAAAACCGGCGCGCCTCCATCTGCAGGCCGTCGCGCAAGGCTTCGTCTTCCAGGAACACGCCGTCGCGGCGTTCATCGGGGGACATGGGATCTCGCTTTCGTGGCTCTCCGGCGCAAGGGTTGTCCGTCGCGGCCGGTGCGCTTCCCCCGGGGACCGAGGACGGTCCGCGGGGCCTGTATTTCCGGCTGACATCGATCCGTCGATCTGTCAAGGGTGTTTATAGAAGTACGACGTTGCGGTCACTAGAATTTATCGCCAACCAGAGGGAGGGGCACCAACGGGCCATTTGGGGCGCAGGACGGCCCCCGCGGAAGCGGCCGACCCGGCGCTCTTATCAGGCTGTGGATAAACTGCGC
>DJGG01000206.1:14353-26840 GCA_002432195.1 Desulfobacteraceae bacterium UBA5852 | reverse complement strand
TTTATCCACAGCCTGCTAGCCGGCTGGGGGGGGCATTCGGTCGCGCAGGGATCGGAGACGGCGCACCTTGCCCCGCAGCCGCCGCCCCTCGGTTTCGTGGTAAAGCCAGGGGTAGGCGCGCTTCCAGCGTTTGTGAAACCAGAACCACTGGGCGGGGTGCTGGCGGATGACCGTCTCGATGACCCCGGTGACCTCCTGGGTGAGGTGACGGATATCGGCGCGCAAGTCTCCGCGGCGCTCCACCGTCAGCGGCGGGTGAACGACCATGCGGAAACCCCCCGCCGGCTCACGCAGGCAAAAGACGGGCACCACCGGAGCGCGGCAGCGGATGGCGGCCAAGGCCGCCGCCGGGGTGGCCGTCACCGGGTGCCCGAAAAACATCACGTCAACCCCTTCGGCGGTCCGTGGGCTCTGATCCACGAGCAGTGCCAGGAGCCCCCCCCGGCGCAGGGTGCGGGTCATTTCCGGCAGGGCTCCCTCCTTGGCGATGATGCGATTGCCCTGGCGCGTCCGCATGGCGGTGACCCAGCGGTTGAACGGTGCCCACCCCATGGGTTTGGCCACGCTGGTCACCGGCCGGCCCAGGTGACGGGCCACCTGCAGGGGCCCGATCTCCCAGTTGCCGATGTGGGCCGACACCAGCAAGGCACTGCCGTGGGTCTGCAGGCAGCCCCGCAAGTGTCCCATCCCCTCCAGTTGCACCTGCAGCCAGGGGCCGTCGGGCCCCTGGGAGCCCAGGCGCAGCACCTCGAGGGCCATTTGGCCGAAATTCTGGAACACCTCCCGGGCGCAACGGTCCACCCTTCGACGGTCCCAATCCGGAAAGCAAAAACCCAGGTTGCGGCGGACAATCCGCCGGTGGTGGCCGTCGCTCCAGTAGGTTAGGCGGCCGAGGTGGCGGCCCAAGGCGTGCATGAGGCGTGCTGAGGTCATTGTGGCGGGCTCCAGCGGTTGGTGCCAGACCCCGGCCGGCACGACTTGCGGTCTGCCGCGCGGCCGGCCCGGCGACCGCTTTGTGGGCTGAACGGACAGGCGCAGGGGGGACCGGCGGGGGCGGGGCGTTTCAGGTGGTTTGCTCCACCGGCAGCGGCACGATGTGGGCGTTGTTCTGGGTATGGTACGCGGGGGACACCTGCTGGCGCATCTGGAAATAGCTGCGGTACCCCTCGTCCAGGGCCACCCGCGACGCCAGCACGTCCTCGAAGGCGCCCATCAGCCCCAGGAGCATTTCGGCCATTTCCCGGACGGCGTGCGCGCCGCCCGGGCAGCCGGTGATATAATCCGCCAGGCCGGCCTCCAAGGCATGCCGTTCCAGGAGGGGGCTGGCCGCCCTTCCCACCAGGCAGCGCAGCCCACAGCACCGCGCCATGGCCAGGTCGTTGATGTCGTCGAAGGTGCAGGCCACGGCTTCCGTAGGCATTCCGTGCGCCCGGCAGAAATGCTCCAAGGCCTGCTGCTTGTCGTGCACGCCTAGATAAACCGTCTGCAGGTGTTCCCGCCGGGCGAACTGAACGGCCGCTGGGTTGTCCGCTCCACTGATCACGGCCACCGGGGCCAGTTGCCGCCATTGGCGCCAGAACCCGTAGCGCAGCATGTTCAGGCCCATGGAATCCGGCTCACTGAAGGTGCTGGCGTGCCCGGGCCCCTTGCAACCGTCGTTGAAGACGCCGTCCCAGTCGAATACCAGACCGCGAATGTTCTTCAGCCGCCGGGCCAGATGCTCCGGAGGGGTCACAAAGCGCCCCCCGGCGGCCTCACCGGCCTGGATGATGGTGCTCCAGGGGGCCATGTCAGCCCAGCAGTCCCATTTTGACCAGGTCCTGGATATCCAGGATCCCGATGGGCTGGTTGTTTTCCAGCACCACGATGTTGTCGATCTGGCGTTCCTTGAAAATCTTCACGGCCTCGAAGAGCAGGGCATCGGCGTTGACCGTGATGGGGTCATGCGTGTAGCCCACGGCTCCCAGGTCCTGGCCCAGGATCCCGGGGCCACGCTCCTGAAGCTTGCGGCGGATGTCGCCGTCGGTGAAGATCCCGGCCAGCCGGCCATCCTCGGTCACCAGGGTCACGGCGCCCAATCGGGAGGCGGTCATCTGTACCAGGGCTTCCTGAACGGTGCTGGACACCTGGCAGAGGGCGTGGTTTTCCCGCAGGACCGCCTTCACCTTGATGGTCATCAAGCTNNTCGAAGAATTGATCCGTGCCCACCTGGGTCAGGGCATTGTCGCAGAGCCGCTGCATCACGGACCAGGGCACGGTGCACACATGCACCCCCAACAAGGCCGCCTGGCGCACGTGATCGGGGTAGCGCACCGAAGAGAACATGATCTTGGACGGGTAGCCGTAGCGGTCCACCAGATCGACGCACTCGCTGAACAGGGCAAGGGCGTCATGCCCCTGGTCCTGCAGCCGCCCGGCCAGGGGGCAGACGAAGGCCGCCCCCGCCGCCATGGCCATGTAGGCCTGGTTGAGGGTGTAGACCAGGTGGATGTTGACCCGCTGCCCCTCGTCGGTCAAGGTCTTGCAGGCGCGCAGGCCTTCCAGGGACACCGGGATCTTGAAGACCGGCGCCTTGGCCAGCGGCAGCCCCAGAATGCGATGGGCTTCGGTGACGATTTCGTCGTGGGTGGCCCCCAAGGCCTCCACCTGGAGCTCGGGCACCATGGCCGAGAGCTTGACGATGGCGCCGTCGATGTCGCTTATCCCGTGCCGGTGCATGAAGGTGGGGGTCGTGGTCAGGCCGCTGACGAAACCCAGCCGGAAGGCCGCTTCAATTTCACGAAAATCGGCGGAATCGAGGTACAGGTCCATTGATTGCCCTTTCTGGCATGCATGGCCCCGCCCGGCCGTTACGGCAAGGCGGGGATGAGAGACGCGGGTCACCCTCGGTATGGCTGCACCAGGCGGTGAATGTCAAGCAGGGGCGTGAGAAAGGCTTCCAGGTCCCTCAGGGGGACTTGGCTGGCGGCGTCGCAGAGGGCCTGGGACGGGTCCGGGTGAGCCTCCACGAAGAGACCGTCGACGCCCGCGGCCACTCCCGCCCGGGCAATGGTGGTCAAGTACTCGCGGTTGCTGCCGCGCGGGTCCTTGCTGGGGATGCCGTAACGCCGGATGCTGTGGGTGATGTCGAAGATCACGGGGTAGCCGATCTGGTTCAGCTCGTAGAAGCTGCGCGGGTCCACCACCAGGTCGTTGTAGCCGAAGGTGTAGCCCCGCTCGGTAAGCAGGATGCGCGTCCCCCCGCTGGCTTCGATTTTCTTTACCGGCTTGGCCATGTTGGACGGCGCCAGGAACTGGCCGTGCTTGAGGTTGACGGTCTTGCCGGTTTGGGCCGCGGCCACCACCAGGGTGGTCTGCATGCAGAGGTAGGCCGGAATCTGGATCACGTCCGCCACCTCGGCCACGGGGGCCACCTGCTCGGGGTAGTGCACATCGGTGACCACCGGCAGGTCGAACTCCGCGCGCACACGGGCCAGCAGGCGCAGGCCCGCCTCCAGCCCGGGGCCGTGGTAATGCTCCAGGGCGCTCCGGTTGTCCTTCATGAAGGAGGACTTGAACAGCAGGGGCAAGCCCAGCCTCCCGGCAATCCGCTTGAGCTGCTCGGCGGTTTCCATCATCACCGCCTCGCTTTCGATGACACAGGGACCGGCGATCAGAAAGAGCTGGTCCGCACCGCAGTGGATATCACCGACGGTGACAATTTTCTTGGGGGTGGACGGCATGCATGCTCCTCTCCGGATCGGCTCCGCAGGAATGACGGGCGCGGGCGCCCGGTCGGGTGAACGCCTCGCCCCTCTGCCCAATAAAATCATGCTGAAATAGCATACTTTGCGGCCCGCTTCAACACGCCCGTCCTTTAATTCAACCCCCGGAATCCGGCCGGCCGCCGTTGCCGGGGGTCGCCCCCGGTTCCGGCGGGCGCCCGGGACCGCCCGCGGGTGCGACGGCTTGGAACAGGCCCCGCACGGCCCGCCGCGGGTCCGTGCGCTGCCCTCCCCTTCCGCGGACGGCCAAGTTGCGGTTTGACTTGGTCGACGGCATTCATTATCATCGCCGGTCGGCGTGCGCCGGAAAGGCGCGCAGCCATTTTGGGATCATCGGACAGGAGCACCGCCACCGTGCACACCCCCGCCGCCCTCGGAACGGTCATGACGGTCTACGACCTGTTCTGGCGGGCCGCCTTGCCCTGGCTGCGTCGCCACCATCGCCTGGCGGATGGCTGGCCCCAGAGGGTCATGGCCGCCAGCCCCCCGGGGCCGTTCGATATCTGGATTCAGGCGGCCTCCGCCGGGGAGGCCTATCTGGCCCTGCAGTTGGCCGAGGCCCTCCCCGGGGAAACGGGCCACCGCATCCTGATGACCACCAATACGCGGCAGGGAAATGACATCCTCACCCAGGGGATCGCAAGCGCTTGGCCGGCCGGGAAAAGGGAAGCGATCGCCGCCTACTGCCCATTGGACCGGCCGCGCATCATGGATCGCGCCCTGACGGCTTTCGCCCCCCGCCTCCTGATCCTGCTGGAGACCGAAATCTGGCCGGCCCTGCTGTTCCACTGCGCCCGCCGCCGCGTGCCCACCCTGATCGTCAACGGCCGCCTCACCCACCGCAGCATCGCGGGCTACCGCAAGCTGCCCTGGCTCTGGAGGGCTCTCGCGCCCACGCGGGTGCTGGCCGTCTCCGCCGCGGATGCCGGCCGCTTTCGGCAGCTGTTCCCGGAGGCGCGCGTGGAGGTCATGCCCAACATGAAGTTCGACCGCCTGGGGGCCGCCCCGGCGGACACCCGGGCGGCCGGCGCGCTCCAGGGGCTGTTTCCCCCCGGTCGTCCCCTGGTGGTGCTGGGGTCCGTGCGCGAGGAGGAGGAGGAACCGGTGAGCCGCCTGGTGGAACGCCTGCACCGCGCGCGGCCCGATGCCACCATCGCCCTCTTCCCCCGTCATCTCCATCGCCTGGCAGCCTGGGGCCGCCGCCTGGAAGCCATGGGGGCCGCCTGGACCCTGCGCTCCCGGACATCCTCCCCAGCGGCACCGGGCGCGGTGGTGCTTTGGGATGTCTTCGGCGAGCTTCAGCAGGCCTATCGGCTGGCCACCACGGCCTTCGTGGGCGGCAGCCTGGCCCCCCTGGGGGGGCAAAATTTCCTGGAAGCTCTCGACGGGGGGGTCATACCGGTGATCGGGCCTTNNTTATTGGGAAACCTTCACCTGGATCGGCGAAGCGGTCTTCGCGGGCGGACTCGCCCGGCGCGCCGCGGACTGGGAATCGGCCGCCGCCCTGCTGCTGGAGGGGCTGGAAGCCCCCCCGGAGCGGGAGGCCATAATGCGCCGGGCCCGGGACTACGTGGACGCCCGCCGGGGCGGCACGCGCCAGGCCGCCCAGGCGGCGGCCGCCCTCCTGGGGGGGCGTTCCGGGGATCGTGTGTAAATCTCCATGAAGATTCTCATCGTACAAACCAGCTACCTGGGCGACACGGTCCTCTCGACGCCGGTCATCGCTGCGGTACGCCGGCTCCATCCCGATTCCCGCATCTGGATCATGACCACACCGGCGGCCGCCCGCCTGGGGGAGCGCGACCCGCTGCTGGAAGGGGTCATTCCCTTCGCCAAACGCGGTTCCGACGCCGGGTGGCGTGGGTTGTGGCGCATGGCGCGCCGGCTGCGGGGCATGGCCTTCCAGCGGGTCTACTGCCTGCACCGCTCCCTGCGCACGGCGCTCCTCATGGCCATGAGCGGCATTCCCCATCGCACGGGCTTCGCCGATGCCCGCGGCAGCCTGGTTTACCATCAGCGAGCGCGCCGCCGGCCGGAAGACCACGACGTGATCCGCAACCTTTCCCTGCTCAGCGGCGAGATCTCCCTGGAGGCTCTCGACCCGGAGCTGCGCCTCTTCGCCCCGCGCCGTGCGGAGCTGGCCGCCGACCTGCAGAGCCGTCTCCCTGCCGTCGGCCGCTACGCGGTGCTGGTGCCCGGCAGCGCCTGGCCTACCAAGATGTGGCATTGGGAGCATTACCGGGCGGTGGCCGCATACTTGCGCCGCCGGGGCTTGGCCGTGGTGCTGCTGGGCGGTCCGGGAGACCGCGAGGTCAACGGGAAGGTGGCCCGGGGGCTGGAAGCCCTCGACCTGGCCGGCGCGACCACCGTTGCGGAGGCCATGACCGTGGTCCGGGAAGCCGCCCTGGTGGTCTGCAACGACAGCCTGGCCCTGCACCTGGCCTCGGCCTTCAAGGTGCCCTGTGTCGCCGTCTTCTGCGCCACCAGCCCCGCCTTCGGCTTCGGACCCTGGCGCAACCGGGCCCTGGTGGTGGAACGCGACGAACTGCCCTGCAAACCCTGCGCCCGCCACGGCGGTCGGTCCTGCCCCATGAGCACCAACGCCTGCATGCAGGGCTTGCCGCCGGCACGGGTCATCGCCGCCATCGAGACCCTGGTGGGTCCATGAGCGCGGCAACTCCCGTTATAGCCCACGGGCCCTTCCGCCTGGGGTGCCTTCGGCGGCTGCCGCCGGAGGACCTCGATCGCCTCGTACGGGCCTTCGATGCCGCCGGTGGGCAGGCCGGCCGGCCCGTTCTGGCCGGACGCGCCGCCATGGTCCACCTCCGGTTGGATGCGGCCGGGCCGGTGGTGGTCAAGCCTTACCGCCGCGGGGGGCTGCTCGGGCGGGTCATCCGCCACACCTACCTCCATGGCCGGCAGCACCGCTCCCAGATGGAATACGATTGGCTGCTCCGGGCGACGGACATGGGGCTCACGGTTCCCGTCCCGGTGGCTTTCGCCTTTCGCGGCCATTGGTTCTACCGCTGCTGGCTGGTCACCCGGGCGGTTCCCGGGGCCCGCACCCTGGCCCAGATGAGTCTCCAGGGCCCGGACGCGGCCGCGCGTCTCCTGCCGGAACTGGCCCGGCAGATGGAGCTTCTGGTGCGCCACGCGGTCTGGCACCCGGACCTGCACCCCGGCAACGTCCTAGTGGACGGGCAGCAGCGCCTGTTCCTCATCGATTTCGACAAGGTCACACGGGTCAGCGCCTCTCCCCGGCGCCTGCGCTTGCGCTACCGCCGGCGCTGGCAGCGGGCGGTGCGCAAGCACCAGCTGCCGGCGGAGCTGGCCACCGGCCTGGAAGCCGCCTGGACGGCACTGGAGGCCTGAATGCCCCCCCGCTCGTGCATGGCCTGGAGAACACAACCCGGCCCCCCGGATGCCCCCCCCTCCGTCCTGGTCATCCTCATGGGGTCCATGGGAGACGTCATCCGGGGCCTGGCCCTGGCCTCCCAATTAAAGGCCACGTGCCCCCGCATGCGCCTCACCTGGCTGGTGGAACCCAGTTGGCGACCCCTGGTGGCCGCGCATCCGGGTATCGACGAGGTGCTGGTGTTCGACCGGCCCAGGGGCCTGGCCGGCGCGTGGGAACTCCGGCGCCAACTGGGCCGGCGGGCCTTTGACCTGACCCTGGACCTCCAGCGGCATTTCAAGAGCGGCTGCTTCTCCTGGTTCTCCGGTGCGCCGCGGCGCATCGGCTTTCACCCCCGGGACGCCAAGGAGCTCAACTGGATCTTCAACACCGAACGCATCCCCCGCCTGGGAGACCGGATTTCCAAGCTGGAGCACTACTTCCAGTTTGCCGTCCACCTGGGAATCCCCTCTCCCGCCACCCCGGATTTCGGACTCGGTCCCCTGGCCGCCCGGCCCTTGGCGCCGGACCTGCAGGCACGCCTGCCGGAGCGCTACGTGGCGGTGGTCATGGGGTCCTCCTGGCCGTCCAAGGACTGGGTTTACGAGGGATACGCGGATCTGGTGCGCCGGATTGAATCACGCACGGACCTGGGAGTGGTGCTGGTGGGGGACCGCAGCCAGCAGGCAACCGCCGCGCGCCTGAGCGCGGAAGTGGACCTGGCGCGTCTGGTGAACCTGGCCGGGGCCACGGACCTCATCGCCCTGGCCGGCGTGCTGGGCCGCGCTGCGGCGGCGGTGGGCCCCGATTCCGGTCCGGGGCACCTCGCCGCGGCCGTGGGCACCCCCTACGTGGCCCTTTTCGGTCCCACCCGCCCGGAACGCGTGGCGCCCTATGGCTGCGAGCATCTCGTGGTCCGCGCCCCGGCCGGCTGCCGGAACTGCTACAAGAAACGCTGCCGTCTGCCCCGGCGGGACTGTATGGAAACCATTACCGCGCAGATGGTCTATGAACGGCTCGCGGAGGCCCTGGCCGCCGGGCGCGCCACCCCCGGCGGCGGATGAACCACCCGGCCCTCAGCCGGCCTTGCGCACCAGCAAATCCTCCAGGAACAGGAATTGGAGGTCCGAGCCGTAGAACATCTCGAGGGCGTCGGTGGGGGTGCAGACGATGGGCTCCCCCCGGCGGTTGAGGGAGGTGTTCAGCACCACGGGCACACCCCGGAGCCGCTCCAGGGCCTCGATGAGGGCGTAGTACCGGGGGTTGGTGTCCCGGGAAACCACCTGGGCCCGGGCCGTGCCGTCCTTGTGGACCACCTCGGGGATGCGGCTTTTCCAGTGCTCGGCCACCCGGAAGGCGAAGGTCATGTAGGGCGCCGGGTGATCGGTCTGGAGGATCTCGGCGGCGGCCCGGTCGAGGATGCTGGGGCAGAAGGGACGCCAACGCTCCCGGTACTTGATCTGGGCATTGATGCGATCGGCGATGCCGGGGTGGCTGGGGTCCCCCAGGATGCTGCGGTTGCCCAGGGCACGGGGGCCGAACTCCATGCGCCCCTGGAACCAGGCCACGGGGTGGCCCTGGGCCAGCAGGGCGGCGGCGGCCTCGGGGGCGTTGGCCACCACCTCGCATACCGGCTGCCGGGGGTCGGCTTCACAGGCCCGGCGGCATTCCTCGGTGGTGAAGGCCGGCCCCAGGTAGACGTGGGTCTGCTTCCGCAGGCGATCCCCCCGGGCGGCGGCCACGAATGAGGCCGCCCCCACGGCCGTGCCCGCGTCGCTGGCCGCCGGCTGCACGAAAAGCTCCTTCACGTGGGGCAGATCGATGATGCGCTGGTTGAGCTTGACGTTCAGGGCCACCCCGCCGGCGAAGCAGAGCCGGCCCGTTTCCCGAAGGATATCCCCCAGGTAGGTCTCGATCAGCCCCAGGGACACCTCTTCCAGCAGCTTCTGCATGCCGGCCGCATAGTGCACGTAGGGGTGATCGATCTCGTCGCCTTCGCGCTTGGGTCCCAGCCACTCCACCAGCTTGGGGCTGAAATAGTATCCCAGGCCGTCCTGCTTGAAGCGTCGCAGGCCCACGGTGTTCACCAGGGTGGTGTCCACGCTGAAACGCCGTCCGTCGGAGCGGATCAGGGGCGCGAGGTCGAAGCGCTCCGGATCCCCGTAAGGCGCCATCCCCATGACCTTGAACTCCCCGTCCAGCATCTCGAACCCCAGGTACTGGGTGAGGGCTCCGTAGACGCCCCCCAGGGAATCCGGGTCATAGAACTCCGCGAGCTTGTGAATGTGCCCGTTTTCACCGTATCCGAAGAAAGTCGTGGCGTACTCCCCTTTCCCGTCGATGCCCAGGATGGCGACTTTGCCGTCGAAGCCGCTGAGATGGTAGGCGCTGCTGGCGTGGGCCAGATGGTGCTCCACGGGAACGAAGGGGCAGCGCTGGGGGTCGAGCCCCAGCTGACCCATGAGGTGCAGGATGGCCCGGCGGTTGCGCCGGAAGAGGCGGTTGCCGTTGAAAAGCGCCATCAGGGCGCGGTCCGGGGCGTACCAGTAGCGGCGGGCGAAATGCCAGCGGCCGGGGTAGAGGAAGCCGAAGGGGGCGAAGGGGAAGGCCACGGCCTCCACCTGGTGGGGCTGCACCCCGGCTGCCTCCAGGCAATAGCGCGCGGACTGGAGGGGCCATCGGCGCTTGGCGTGCTTGTCCCGCAGAAAGCGTTCCTCTTCGGCCGCCGCCGCCAACTCACCGTCCACGAAAAGCGCGGCGGACGGATCGTGGGTCAATGACCCGGACAATCCCAAGACGATCATGCGCTTATCCTTCCTTTGCATCGCCGGCGGCCGTCCGCGGCGGAGCTTCGACAATAACGCCGGCCGTGGCCGGATTCAAGCCCGGCCGGCGGCCGCCAGACGTTCCCGGATGAACTCCCGCAGCCCCGCGACATCGTCCACCTGGAGGCGCACCCCGGCCACGAGCAATTCCACCCCGGCCGGCAGCCGCATGGCCGTCCCGATCCGCGCCAGGTCCTTCTCCGTGGTCACCAGGGCCTGCGCTCCCACCGCGGCGGCCAGGGTCGTCACCCCGGCCAAGTCCCCGGGGGAATAGACGTGATGATCGGGAAAGTCCCTCCAGGCCAGAATGCGGACCCCCACGCGCGTCAGGCTCGCGCGGAACCAGTCGTTGCGCGCCAGGCCGGAAAAGCCGACGACCCCCAGGCCATCGGGCCTCAGGCCGTCGACCGGCGGGCCGTCCGGGGATTCCTGGGTCCGGATGGCTGCCGCCGCGGGCACCTCCGGGCGGTAGAGCACGGTGCCGTAAGCCACCGCGAAGGTGGGGCGGGAGCCCAGGGCCGCAGCCCCCGGAAGCCCGCGGAGGAGACGTCGCAAGGCCGCCTTCTCCCGGGCCGGTTCCCGACTGCGGGTCAACAGGAACCCGTCGGCCCGCTTCAGGCCCTCGAGGGGCTCCCGCAGGGGGCCACGGGGCAGCAGGCGCCCATTGCCGAAGGGTGCGCCGGCATCCAGGAGCACCAGATCCAGATCCCGGGCCAGGCCCCGGTGTTGAAACCCGTCATCCAGGAGGATCAGGTTGGCGTCGCAGGCGGCGAGCAGACGACGGCCGGCGGCCGCCCGGTCGCGTCCCACCGCGACGGGGACCCCCAGGGGCCGCAGTCGGTGGGCCAGCAGCCAGGGCTCGTCGCCGGCCGCCGCGGCACCCAGCCCCAGACGCCGGCCGTCGCTCACCAGCCCGCCGCGTTTTTCGGCGCCCCCCCCATAGCCTCGGCTCAGCACCGCCGGGTGCCAGCCGTCCGCCCGCAGCCAAGCCGCCAGCAGGGCGGCCACGGGGGTCTTGCCCGTGCCCCCCACGGTGATGTTGCCGATGGATATGACCGGACAGGGCAACCGGACCGGCGCCCCCCGGCGGCGCCGCTGCACCCCCTGCAATCGCCATCCCAGGGCGTAAACCCGGGACAGGCCCCCCAGCAGGCGCCTCAGGCGGGTATCGGGGCCGCCCGGGGGCTCCTGGATGATGGCCTCGATGGCGCTGCGCACAGATCTCATCGCCCCTCGCTCCTCGGTTGCGCGTCGGCGGTGGAGGGCCGCCCCCGGTCCCCGGGCCTCCACGCTCCGGCGACGGTGGAACTTCGGCAAAGCCGGCCACGACGGCGCCCCGCCCGGGGCCTCAATCGGCGGTCAAAAGAATCAGGGTCCCCAGGCTGGCGAATACCAGGACCGGAATCCAGGCGGCCACCGGCGGCGGCAGCATGCCGCCGTAGCCCATGGACAGGCACAGGCTCTGGAGAACCCAGAACCCGAAGGCCACCAGGATGCCGTAGACCATGACCACCGCCAGATTGTCCTTGCGGCCCCGTCGCGCGGCGATCCCGGGCGCACACAGGCACAGGATCAGGCACACCAGGGGGTAGGTGGCCTTGGCGTGCAGGTCGACCCGGTAGACGGTGGCGTTGTACCCCTCGGCCTCGATGCGCCGCACATAGGCCCACAGGTCCCAGAAGCTCATCTCCTCGGAGGCCTTGGCCACCTCCAGGAGATCGGCGGGCGCGAGATCCAGGGTTTCGGGCTTTTCCACGTGATGGACCACGCGAAACCCCCCCTGGGCCTCGTCGCGAATCTGCTCCATCAAGTCCCGCAGCACCCATTGCCCCTCCCGGTAAACCCCTTCCCGGGCGTCCAGGCGGCGGATGAGCTGGAAATTCTCGTCGAACAGGCTGACCGTCACGTCGCTGATGCTCCGGCGCGCCGGATCGAAGTAGCGGATGTGGACGATGGAGCGCGTGCCCCTCAGCCAGATGTCCTTTTCCCGCGCGCTCACCTTGACCCCCTTGACCTCCTGGAGCCAGACGCGGTTGGCCGCCCCGCGCGCGATGGGTGCCAGGACCTCGGCCACCAGCAGCATCACCAGGGCGAATCCGAGGCCCACCTTCAGGACGGGGCGGGTGAGCCCCAGGAGACTAGCCCCGCAGCTGCGCAGGGCGGTCATTTCGTTGTGCTTGTTCATCAGGCCGAAGGCCGCCAGGACCGCCAGCAGCACACTCACGGGAATGAACTGCTCCAGGGGGATGCGGGACAGGAAATAGAGCACGGCCTGGCCCGCCGTGGCCTTGTGCTCGACGACATTGTCGATCTGATTGAAGAAATCGGCCACCAGGAAGATGCCCACCACCGTCGCCAGGGAAATGGCGAAGTACTTGAGAATCTCGCTCCTGAGGTAATGTTCGATAATGCGCATAGGTCTTTCCAAGGCGGGCGTCGCGAAAGCGCCCGGCCTCGCAGGCTGTGGATAGAACCCATCTCAAAAAACGGATTTTGGCCCCCAG
>DJGG01000206.1:202-14219 GCA_002432195.1 Desulfobacteraceae bacterium UBA5852 | reverse complement strand
ACTTTTTTGAGATGGGTTCTAAACAACCATCCGGCCGCAAGGCAAGGCGCGGCCGATGGGAAAAGCTGCGCCACCTTAACGGGTTGTGAGCATTTATCCGAGGCCCGCAATCCCGCCGCCGGCGGGACATTTCGGCCCCAGGCGCAGTTTATCCACAGCCGGCTAGGGGCGGCAACGCCGGCAGGGGGTGAATCCCGCTCCCAGAGCCTCCTCCCGGGAGGCGAAGCACCGGGCCTGATCCGGAGACAGGTGCCGGACGGCGGGGCACGCGGGGCGATGGAAGGCCCGCCCCTGGGGGGTCGCCAGGCAAACCGGGCCGGCCAAGGGGTCGAGGCTTGCAGATCCCCCCCCGGAAGCGGTCTCGATGGGCGGCAGCCACCCCAGGCGCTTGGCCCGGGCCAGGACCCCGCGGCGCAAAGCGTTGATCCGCCCCACCACCCACAGCGGCTTCTCGTGGGCCGCCTGCACCAGCATCGTGACGCCCACCACGGCGGTGACCGCGTTGGCGACCCAAACGCCCACCAGTGCAGGCAGCACACCGATTTCCACCAGGACCTGTCCCGCGGTCATCAGCACATAAAAGGTCAGGAAGGCCGCCAATCCGGCTCCCAGTCCGGCCGTCCGCCGCGCGGTCTTCAAACGGGCTCCCAGGGGTACGGCCAGCAGGCCCAGGGTCAGGCAGGCGATGGGCACGGAAAACTTCGTGTGCCACTCCATCAGGGCTTCGAGGTAGTGCTTGTCGTCCCGGGGCAGGGAGTCCAGGTACGCCTGGAGCTCGCCCAGGCGCATCTCGCCTTCGTCCTTGACCTTGAAACGGCCGATCTTGCTGGAGGGCTTCAGGTTGAGCTGCAGGTCGTAGGTGGAGAACTCGGCGTTGTTGGCCGTGCGGCCCGCCAGGTCCACCCGGTTGATGCTGCCGTCGAACAGCCGCATGCGGAAGGACTGCCCCCCCGGGTCACGGAACAACTGGCCCCGGGGCGCCACGATGGTGGTCACCACCCGTGGGTCACGGCCGTCCTCGATGAACACGTCCCGCAAGCTGCGGTTGCGCATGTCCACCCCGCTGACGTAGAGCATCACACCGCTGAAACCGTCGCTGAAGGTGCGTTCCTTGAGGGCTACGTCCACGTTGGTGGTGAGCAGCTCGTAGGTCATGCGCTTGATGGCCAGCTTGCCCCGGGGCATGCCTTCCAGTGTCATGGCCAGGGTCAGCACGAGGCCCAGGGCTCCGAACGCCAGGATGGGCGGCAGCAGACGGTAGAGACTCGCGCCGCCGGCCTTGAGGGCCAGAATCTCGTTGTCGCTGGCCATGCGCATTAGGGTCAGCAGGATGGACATCATGACCGACATGGGCAACACGAAGACCAGGAAGTGGGGGACCGAATAGACCAGCAGCAGCAGCACCGCCCCCAGGCCGATGTGGTAGTTGACGATGAGATCGGTCAACCGCAGCATTTTCGTCAGGAAGAAAATGATCGTGAAGAACAGCAGATTCACCGCAAAGGGCGACAACAGTTCCCGAAAGAGGTATCGGCTGATGATGGAGGGCATCGTAGCGCTCAAGGCACCCGCGGCGGCACCCCATGGCCGGTGGCGCGGTTCAGTCACGGCCGGAGGGCCCCTGGACGACCGCGCGGGCAGTCCCCGGGGCTTCCCCGTCGCTGAACTGCATCTGGTAGAGCTTGCGGTATTCCCCGTCGCGGTCCAGCAGGTCCTCGTGCCGCCCCTCCTCCACGATGCGGCCCTTGACCAGCACGACGATGCGATGGGCATGGGCGATGGTGGACAGCCGGTGGGCGATGATGAAGGTGGTGCGTCCGCGCATGAGGTTTTCCAGGGCTTTCTGGACCAGGATCTCGGATTCGGAATCCAGCGCCGAGGTGGCCTCGTCCAGGATCAGAATCGGCGCATCCTTGAGCAGGGCCCGGGCGATGCAGAGCCGCTGCTTCTCGCCCCCCGAAAGCCGGCCGCCCAACTCCCCGATCAGGGTGTCGAAGCCCTTGGGGAAGCTGGCGATGAAATCCCAGGCGTAGGCCGCGCGGGCGGCGTTCTGGATATCCGCCTCCGAGGCCTGGGGGTTGCCGTAGGCGATGTTGTCCCGCACGGTCTCGTTGAACAGGATGGGCTCCTGGGTCACGATGGCGATCTGCTCGCGCAGGGAAACCAGGGAGGCCTCGCGGATGTCCACGCCGTCGATGCGGATGGCCCCGGCGGTGACGTCGAAGAACCGCGGGATCAGGTTGACCAGGGACGTCTTGCCCCCCCCGCTCATGCCCACCAGGGCGATGACCTCGCCTGCGCGGGCCTCCAGGTTGATGTCCTGGAGCACCGGGGGCGCGCCGTCCCCCCCGTAGGCGAAACCCACATGCTCGAAGCGCACGGTGTGGGGACGCTTGGCCAGCGTCACCGGCCGTTCGATCTCCCGGATCTCCGAGCGCCGTTCCAGGATCTCGAAGATCCGGTCGGTGGCTGCCAGCCCGCGCTGCACCGCGTTATTGACCTTGCTCAGTTTTTTCACCGGCGCATAGAGCATCATGGTGCCGGTCACGAAGGAAAAAAAGGTTCCCGGCGTGAGATCGCCGGAAAACACCCGGAAGCCGCCGTAAAAAATGCTCGCCGCGATGCCCAGCCCGCCGATGAACTCCATGACCGGCGACGTCAGCTCGTCCACCCGGACTTCCTTCATCTCGATGCGGTAGAGCCGCTCGGTCTTGGCGAAAAAGCGGCGCTTCTCGAAGTCTTCCATGCCGAAGGCCTTGACGATCTTGGCGCCGGCGAAGGTTTCGTGAAGGAAGGCGCTCATCTCGGCCATGGCCTCCTGCCCCCGGGTGCTGATGCGGCGGATGCGGCGGCCGAACTCCACCAGCGGGTAGAAGGCCAGGGGCAGGGCCACGAAGGCCAGGCTGGCCATCTTCCAGTCGAGGTAGAAAATCAGCCCGATCAGGCCCACAACGGTGAAAATGTCCCGCAGGGAGGCCGTCACCGCCGAGGAGACCATGGTTTTCACAATGTTGACGTCGTTGATGATCCGCGACATCAACACCCCGGTCTTCTCCATGTGGAAGAAGGACAGGGGCAGATCCTGAATGTGCGCATACAGCAGGTTGCGAAACTGCCGCACGATGCCGCGGCCCATGCGGTTCATCTAAAAACCCTCGCCGTACATGCTCACGCCGTTGACCAGGAAGACGAGCAGCGTGGCAAAGGGGATCAGTTTGAGCATCATGGCGTTGCGACTGATGAAGACTTCGTCCACGGCCGGCTTGACGAGGTAGGCCGTCGCCGCCTTGCAGGCCGACATCACCAGCATGCACAGGGCGGCCAGCGCCAGGTCGGTCCAGTGTTCCCGGATCATCGCCAGCAGGTGGTGGTGCCGGTCACGCAGTTGCCAACGCCTCAGCTTCATCCCGCTTCCCCCTGGCGCGGTGGGCACGCCGCGCGCCCCACGCACGGTGCCCCCGGCCCCTTCGCGGGGCGCATCAGGTCCATGGCCAGTCGGGCCACCCGCTCCGAAGCGCCGGGGGCCCCCAAGCGCCGACGCACCCGGGCCAGTTCCCGCCGCATGGCCTCCAGGCGCGCCGGATCGGCCAGCAGGTCCAGGGCGCAGCGGGCCACCCGCGGCGGTTCGGCGTCGGCCTGCACCAATTCGGGCACGATCCCCCGGCCCGCGATGAGATTGACCAGGCCGATGTGCGGCACCCGGATCAAAGCCTTGCCCAGGCGGTAGCTCAGGGGGGACACCCGGTACACGATGATCATGGGCACTCCGCAGATGGCCGCTTCCAGGGTGACCGTCCCCGAGGCCGCCACCACCAGGTCGGCGCGGTGGAAGATGGCCTCCGTGTTCCGGATCACTTCCATCCCCGTGGGCGCCTCCGCCTGCCGCCGGATGCGCTGCACCAGGCGCTCGTCCACGGAGTCGGCCTGGGACAGCAGGATCCGCAACTCCGGGCGCTCAAGTTGCATCTGCCGGGCCGTCGCCAGCAGCAGGGGCAGCAGGCGCCGCACCTCGCTGTTGCGCGATCCGGGCAAGAGTCCCACGGTCCGGCCCGTACCCTCCGGTCGCTCATCGGACGGCCACTGGCGATCCATCAGGGGATGCCCCACGAAGGTCACCGGGAACCCGTGACGGCTGTAAAACTGGGCCTCGAAGGGCAGGATCACGGCCATGTGATCCACCCGCCGCCCGATCTGGTGCACCCGTCCCTGGCGCCAGGCCCAGATCTGGGGGCTGATGTAATAGAGCACCGGAATGCCCAGTCGGCGGGCCGCGGCGGCCAGGCGCAGATTGAACTCCGGGAAATCGATGAGCACCAGCAGATGGGGGGCCAGGTCGCCCAGCATGCGCCGGGCCTGGCGAAACCCTCGATAAATGGTGGGCAATTGGGCCACCACCTCCGAGATGCCCACCACCGCGAGCTCCGTGGAATCCACCGCCAGATGCACCCCGGCGGCCCGCATCTCCCGCCCCCCGATCCCCCAGAAGGTCATGGCCGGGTCCTGGCGGCGCAGGGCGTGCACCAGGTGGGCGCCGTGGGCGTCGCCGGAGGCTTCGCCGGCCACCAGCATGACCCGCCGCGGGCCCTCAGTCGGCATGGCTGAAACCACGGGCCGCCTCTTCGATCTGCTCCATGATGCTCAGGGCGATGTTGAGGGCCTGATGCCCCATCCGGCCCGTCACCGCCGGGGGTGTGCGCGCTTGCACGGCCTGGATGAAGGCGACCAGCTCGCTGGCCAGGGCGTCGCCCTGGTCGAAGGAAATCTGCTCCACCGTCATGCCGGGGATGGGCCCGTCGGTGGGGCATTCCCCGGTCTGGCGGATGACGGTGATGGCCCGGCTGGCGAAGTCGATGGCGACATACCCCTTGGGTTGGAACAGCCTCATTTTGCGCTGGTTTTTCATGGAGATGCGGCTGGCGGTGACGTTGGCCACGCACCCCGTGGCGAACTCGATGCGGGCGTTGGCGATGTCGCAATGCGGCGACACCACGGCGGCCCCGGAGGCGTGAATGCTTTTCACCGCGGCGCCCACGAAGGTGAGAATGATGTCGATATCGTGGATCATCAGGTCCAGGACCACGCTGACATCCGTGCAGCGCCCCTGAAAGACGCTCAGCCGGTGGGCTTCGATGAACATGGGCTGGCGCACGGCGTCCCGCACGGCGGCCACGGCGGGGTTGAACCGCTCCAGGTGCCCCACCTGCAGCACCAGGCCCTTCTCCTCGGCCAGGGCGATGAGCTCCTCGGCCTGGGCCAGGGTGGTGGTGATGGGTTTCTCCACCAGCACGTCCACCCCCCCCTGCAGGAAATCCCTGGCCACGGCATAATGCAGGGGGGTGGGCACCACGATGCTCACCGCATCCACCCGCCCCAGCAGTTCGCGATGATCGCGGTAGACCGGCAGGCCGAAGCGCTCCGCGGCCTCCTGGGCGCGCGCCGGGTCGATTTCGGCCAGCCCCACCAATTCCACCCGGTCCATCTGCCGGTATTTCTCCACGTGGAAACGGCCCAGATAGCCGATACCGACCACTCCCACGCGGATGGCGCGATCACTGCTATCGTTCATCGGGGAACCTGCCCAACTGCTCAGCGGGTGATGCCGCGCTCAGAAGATCTAATGAATTCAAGGAACTCTACAACTTCAGGGACCTGGGTCACTTCGGCCTTGACCCGCTCGATGGCCTCGTTGAGGGTCAGGCCGATCCGGAAAATGATGCGGTAGGTCTTTTTGAGCTGCATCATGGCCTGCTCGTCGAACCCGTGCCGCTGCAGGCCCACCCGGTTGAGCCCGTGGAGCCTGGCGCGGTCCCCGGCAGCGATCACGAAGGGAGGAATGTCCTTGACCACGGCCGATTTGCCTCCGATGTACGCGTGCCGGCCGATGCGCACGAACTGATGGATGGCCACCAGCCCCCCCACCGTGGCGTAGTCGTCGATGGCCACATGTCCCGCCAAGGTGGCGTTGTTTGCCAGGACCACGCCCCGGCCCGTGCGGCAGTCGTGCGCCACGTGGGTATAGGCCATGAGCATGTTGTCGTCCCCGACCTCCGTGACGCCGCCGCCGAAGGCCGTACCGCGGTTGATGGTGGTGAATTCCCGGATGATGGTGCCCCGCCCGATGCGCACGTAGGTTTCCTCCCCCTGGAACTTGATGGCCTGAGGGAGGGCCCCGATGGAGGCGTACTGGAAAATATGGCACTCCGGCCCGATGCTGACGAAGGGATCGATGGTCACGTGGGGACCGATGACGGTGCGCGCGCCGATGCGCACATTGGCGCCGATGACCGCGTAGGGGCCGATGGTCACCTGGTCTCCGATGTCGGCCTGGGGGTCGATGATCGCCGTGGGGTGAATCATGAGTGTGCTCCAAAGGATGCCATCAGTTCGGCTTCGGCCACCAGCATTTCGTCTACGAACGCCTGGCCGTCCAGCTTGACGGCTTTGGATTTGAGGTTGCGCATCGCCAAGCGCATGACCAATTGATCGCCGGGTATCACCATCCGGCGGAACTTGGCCCGGTTGATGCCGGACAGGTAGATGTGGACGTCCCGGGATTCCGGCGGGAGCGTTTCAAAGGTCAGCACGCCGGCGGACTGGGCCATGGCCTCCAGGATCAGGACACCGGGCATGATGGGGTCGCCCGGAAAGTGACCCTGGAAGAAGGGTTCGTTGATGGTGACGTTTTTCAGCGTCACGATGTGCTGCCCCGGCTCCAGTTCCAGGACCCGGTCGATCATGATGAACGGGTAGCGATGGGGCAGCAGGGCGAGAATCGTCTTGATGGGCAGTCTGGACTCCATGGTCGTCACTCCCCTTCCAAGGACTCGCTGTGCGGTGGGCGCGCCGGGAGGCGTCGAGGTCTTCCGCCGGCCCCGGGGCACCTCGCCCGCGAGGTCACGGGCGGCCTTCTTCCAGTTCGCGCAAGCGCCGTTCCAATTCAACGATCTTCTTGCGCATTTCCGGCAGACGCGGCAGCAGGCGCTGCACCCGCAGCCAGAGGGGATGGGGCATCTCCGGGGCCCCCGACAAGATCTCCCCGTCGGCCACGTTTCGGGAAATTCCCCCTTTGCCCCCCACCTTGACCCGATCGCCGATCTCCAGGTGCCCCGCGACGCCCACCTGGCCCGCCAGGATCACGTTGCGGCCGATGCGGGTGCTTCCGGCAATGCCCACCTGGGCCACCAGGATCGTGTTCTCCCCCACGGTGACGTTATGGGCGATGTGCACCAGGTTGTCGGTCTTCACCCCCCGGCGGATCCAGGTACGTCCGAACGTCGCCCGATCGATGGTGTTGCCGGCGCCGATCTCCACATCGTCTTCGATCTCCACGATTCCCGTGTGGGGAATCTTGTGGTAGATGTCCCCGTCCGGGGCGAAGCCGAAACCGTCGCTGCCGATGACGCTGCCGGCATGCACCGTGACCCGGTGACCCAGGCGGCAGCGCTCCAGGACGCTCACGTGGGGATAGAGCCGCACGTCATCCCCGATCGTCACCCCGTCCGCGATCACCACCCCCGGGAAGATGCAGGCCCGGTCGCCGATGGTCACGTTGCGCCCGATCACCGCGTGGGCCCCGACGCACGGCCCCGCCCCCAGGCGGGACCCCGCGCCGATGCTGGCCATGGGGTGGATCCCGGGCTCCAGGGAGGCGGGAGGGTGGAACAGGCCCAGGACCTGGGCGAAGACGGCGTAAGGGTTGTCCACCTGGAGAAGGTTGCGCCCCCCGCAGGCAAAGGCGCGGGGAACGATCAGGGCGCCGGCCCGGCAGTCGCCGAGACGTTTGAGGTAGGCGGGTGAACCGGCCAGGGTGATGTCCCCGGGACCCGCTTCTTCGAACGGTCTGGCGCCGGTGAGCGCCGCCTGGCCCTCACCGGAGACCGCGCCGCCGAAGCGCTCGGCCAGTTGGTCAAGGGTGATCTGCATCTCGCTGTCGTCCCTAATCGGCCGGTTTCTTCGGCTTCACTTGTGGCGGGCGTTCAGGGTCTTGATGACGGCATCGGTGAGATCCACGGCGCTGGAGGCATACAGGACGCTGATTTCGCTCAGGATGACGTCGTAATTCCCTTTTTTCCCGAGATCGGTGACAATCTCCAGGACCTCGTTCTGCAGCCCCTGGAGTTTCTCGTTGCGCAACTTGGTGAATTCGGCCCTGTGCTGGCGGTCGTTTTCCTGGAGGCTGCGGAGCTTGACCCGGAACTCGATCTCCTTTTCCTCCTTCACCTCCCGGCTCATGACCACGGCTTCGCGTTCGAGTTTGGCCTGGAGTTCTTCCAGTTCCTTTTTCTCCTTCTCTAACTCCGCGCGGATCCGCTCGCCCTCCGCTTTCAATTCGCTTTCGATCCGGTTGCCTTCGGTGGAGTTCTTGATGATCCGTTGAAAATCCACGGCGCCGATTTTAAGTTCCGCCGCCTGGGCCCCGGTCTCGCCGAGGCAAACAGCCGCACACAAAGCCAGAATCATACCACTGATTTTACGCATACAACCCCCTTAATTCCACGTGTCGATGGCCAGCCCTTCGCCCGTCCCTCGAGCCGTCCGGCCGTGAAGGCCCCAGGCGCCGCTGGATATCAAGGCCGGCGGCCGGTGCGCCGCCAGCGTAAACGCCAATTCCTCCCCGCCGGGCGATTCCCGTCGGCGATTAGAACTGGGTGCCCATGGTGAATTCGAAACGTCCGCCCGAGGCCTCCGTTCCGCCGTCGTCGATGACGAAGCCGTACTCCAGCCGCAGTGGCCCCAGCGGCGAAAACCACCGCAGGCCTCCGCCGGCGGTCTTCACCAGGTTGCCCAGGTCGTAGCTCTCCCCGGGAAGGAAGACATCGCCGGCATCCACGAAGGCCACCCCCTGGAGCCCCCAGTCCTCCCCGATGGGAAAAAGGACTTCCAGGTTGAACAGAATCATCTTCTCGCCCCCCAGGAGGGGAGAGTCGGGATCGCTTTCGTCCTCCCGGGGACTGATATCCTTGGGCTTGACGCCGCGGAGGGTGGAGATGCCTCCCAGGAAAAAGCGCTCCCAGTCGGGGGTCAGGCCGGTCTCGTCGATGTAGCCGGCCATCGCCCGGCCATGACCCGTGAAAGGCCCGAATAACGGGACATAATACCCTGTTTCGGCAGTGTATTTGATAAACTCGATATCTCCGCCGAGCCCGGCATACTCCACCGAGGCCTCGTGGAACGCTCCCTGGGTGGTGTGAAAGGGATGGTCCCGCGAATCATAGCGCAAGGCGGTGGTGAGGCTGCTGGTGAGGTTCTCACCTTCCAGTTCCTCGATGGTGTTGGAGGCCTCTGCGGGGTCGGTGATGGTGACATCCGAGACGTCGCAAAGGTAGCGCAGGGACAGGAAGGTGCGCCGGAGGACCGGGTAGCTCAGGCTGAAGGCCGCCCCGTAGCTGTCCTTGTCGTATCCGTAATCTTCGTATTCCCGGTCCCACTTGTAGACGTTGACCCCCGCGGCCAGGGGAATGTCGAAGAGCCAGGGTTCGGTGAAGTTGATGTCGAACCGCGTGGAGGTTCCGCCGACGTTGGCCTTCACCCCCAGGATCTGGCCCCGGCCGAAAAGGTTGCGCTGGTCCAGGGAAATGACGCCGAAGACGTTGTCCACACTGCTGAATCCGCCGCCGAAGGTGAGGGTGCCCGTGGGCTTTTCCGTCACGTCGAGCTTGACGATCATGCTGTCCTCGGTGGCCCCCTTGAGGGTGTTGACCTTGATGTCCTCGAAATAGCCCAGGCGGTGGAGGTTCTGGACGCCGGTCTTGAGGCGTCCCCGATGGTAGAGTTCCTTCTCGTAAACCTGCAGCTGGCGCCGGATGACCTTGTCCCGCGTGCGCGTGTTGCCGCCGATGATGATCTCCTCGAAATAGACCAGGGATCCCTTCTCGATGTCCAGGTTGATCGCCACCAGCTTCTGCGCGGGATCGGGGGTCACCCGGGGCACCACGCTGGCATAGGCGAAGCCCTCGTCGCCGTATAGTTCCGTCAGGTTGAGCACGTCCTTCTGGAGGAGGCTGCGGTTGAAATAATCCCCTTCCACCATCTTCAACCGGGCAAGCAGGTCGGCCTTTTCCCGGATCAGGTCACCGGCCACATCCACCTTTCCGACCCGGTACCGATCGCCTTCGGCGATCTTGATGGCGATTTCGATACCCTCGGGTTGGAAAACCACTTCCGGGTCCGAAACCTTGACGTTGATGAACCCCTGGTCCTGGTAGAAATTCGCGATGGAGATGACGTCCTGGTTGAGCTTTTCGCGATCCAGGTCACCGGCATCGGTGAGCCAGGACATCCAGCCCCTTTCCGAGGACTGCATCTGCTTCTTGAGCTCTTTCTCGCCGAAGGTCTGGTTGCCCTCGAAAGCGATCCGCTCGATGCTGATCTTTTCACCCTCCTCGACGGTGAACTCCAGGTTGACCTGGTTGTTCTCCAGAGGGTTGACCGCGTATTGCACCTTGACGTTGTGGTAATTCTTGTCCCGGTAGAGCTGCTCGATCACGCCCACGTTGACGCGCACGTTGTTCAGGTTGAGGACCGACCCGGTCTTGACGGTGAGCATTTCGCGGATCTTGTCGTCATCGTAGACCTCGTTGCCGCTGATGCCGATCCCCAGGATGGTGGGCTTTTCCGTCACCACGAAGGTGACCCGCCGGCCCTCGGGAAGATCCTCGGTCGTGACCCGCACATCGTCGAAATACCCCATCTTGAAGACCGCCCGCAGGTCGTCGCTGATGGCCTTGGGCAGAAACGTCTGCCCGGGCTTGACCTGCAGCACCCGCTGGATGGCGTCGGCTTCGATGCGTTGATTGCCTTCGATGCGGATGTCCACGATCTTGGCCAGCCGGAAGAACCGGAGAGCCAGTTCCTGGGCGAGTTCGGCCAACTTGCCGGAAAGGCTCTCGATCCCCTGTCCCCCAACGGAAAGCGCCTGGACCGGTTTTTCGGCGAAGGGTTCCAGGAATTGGGCGTCGATGCTGAATTGCTCCCCCACCCAGGTCAGGCTGCCCCACACGAGGTAATCCACCCCCGCCTCGATGCCCGCGCGGCGGAGGGTCTCGGGATCGGCGGTCGCCGGGGCGGCGCCGGCCTCGCGTATCACGGCCCCGTTGGCGGCCAGGTTCTCCTGAAGGATCTTGGGGATTTCCGGCCCCAGGTAGGAGAGATCCTCCTGCGCATTGATTTCGAAGGGCAGCACCATGACCGTGACGTTGCCCTGCGCCCAGCCAGACGCCGGCAGGATGATCACGCCAATCACCAGGAGAAGTCGGGCCAGTCTCAACATCCGCTGCACCTCACGCCAGTTCGATCAACCGCCCGTCGACGATGGTTATGCGGCGGGCCATCAGCGCCGCCAGGTCCATGTTGTGGGTGACCACCACCAGGGTCATGCCGAATTCCCGGTTCAACTCCATGAGCAATGCGTGAACCCGCTCGCTGTTGCGGTTGTCGAGGTTGCCGGTGGGCTCGTCGGCCAGAAGCAGTCCCGGGCGCCGGATCAGGGCGCGGGCCAGGGCCACGCGCTGCTGTTCGCCCCCGGACAGGTCGGTGACCCGGTGGTTGAGCCTCTGGGACAGTCCCACGCGCTCGAGGATCGCCGCCGCCGCCCCCCGGGCCGCGCGCCGGGACTGGCCCTGGATGATCAGGGGCATCATGGCGTTTTCCACGGCCGAGAATTCGGGCAGCAGGTGGTGGAACTGAAACACGAACCCGATGTGCGCGTTGCGGAACCGGGCCAGTTCCAGGGAGCTGAAACGGAATATGTCCCGCCCCCGGAACAGCATCGTGCCGCTGTCGGGACGGTCCAGCGTCCCCAGGATGTGCAGCAGGGTCGACTTGCCGATTCCCGAAGCGCCCACCACGGCCAGGGTCTCCGCCGGACGCAGCTCCAGGTCCACCTGCCGCAGGATTTCCAGGCGTCCCGCCATGCCGGCACTGTAAGCTTTGGCCAACCCACGCGCGGTCAGCAAAACGCTGTCCGGCGCTTTTCCGGAGCTTTCCGGCATTGGGGTATCAACCATAGCGCAGGGCGTCCACAGGATTGAGCCGCGAGGCCTGGCGGGCGGGATACAGGGTGGCCAGGAAGCAGATCACCAGGGCGGCGCCGGCGATCACCAGGGTATCCAGCCAATCCAACTGCACGGGCAGGGTCGTAAAGTAGTACACGTCTCCGGGAAGCTGGATGAACGGGTAGTTTTTGAGCACCAGGCAGAGCCCGAACCCCAGCACCACCCCCAGCAGCGTGCCCACGGCCCCGATGACCATGCCCTTGAAGACGAAGATCTTCAGAATGCTGCGGTCCGAAGCGCCCATGGCCTTCAGGATGGCGATGTCCTTGGTCTTTTCCATGACGGTCATGATCAGGGTGCTGGCGATGTTGAAGGCCGCCACCAGCACGATGAGGGTCAGGATGATGAACATGGCCGTCTTTTCCAGCTTGAGGGCCGAAAAGAGGTTCTGGTTCATCTGCATCCAGTCCTTGGCCCAGTAAGGGAAACCCAGGTTGTCGGCCACCCGCTGGACCACCCGGTCGGCCGCGTAGATATCGGCGACCCGCAATTCGACGCCGCTCACCGCATCCCCCAATTTCAGGAAGCGCTGGGCATCCGCGAGGCGCACAAACGCATACGCTTCATCGTACTGGTACATGCCGGAGGCAAAGAAACCCGTCACGCGCAGACGGATCATGGACGGCAGGTGACCGACGGGGGACAGCATGCCCTGGGGGGCGATCAGGTAGATCTGATCCCCTGCGAGCACCCCCAGCTTGCGTCCCAGTTCCTTTCCCAGCACGACAGGGGGCACGGCACCGGGGCCTTCTTCCGCCCCCTCAGCGGCATACAAGGGGGCCACCCAGTCATTGTCGGCCTGGATCTCCGGGCCGGGGGCGTCGACCCCCTTGAGGATGGCCCCGGCGACCCCGCCGGCCGATCGCAGCATGGCCTGGGCGTAAACGAAGGGGCGGGCGGAAACGACCTCCGGGGTGTTCCGCGCCTGCTGGATCACCGCGCGGTAATCGGAGAATTCGCCGCCGTGGCGCATGAGCACGCCGTGGGCCTCCACCCCGAGGATCCGGGAACGGAATTCGGATTGGGCCCCGGCCATGACGGCGATCACCACGATCAGGGCCATGACCCCCACCGTGACCCCGGCGGTGGACAGGATGGTGATCAGGGAAATGAAGGCCTGCCGCTGGCGGGCCTTCAGGTAGCGTCCACCTATAAGGAGTTCAAAGCTCATCCGCACCCGGCCTCGGCCGCCATCGAAGTCGACCCACAGGCACCTAACGCTTGGCGGCCATCCGCATGTGGGGGAACAGAATGACTTCCCGGATGGAGGCCGCATCGCTAAAGAGCATGGCCACCCGATCGATGCCGATCCCCTCCCCGGCGGTGGGCGGCATCCCGTACTCCAGGGCTTCGAGGTAGTCCTCGTCCATGAGATGGGCTTCCGCGTCGCCCGCCTCCCGGTCGGCCACCTGCTGCTGGAACCGCGCGCGCTGGTCGTCGGGATCGTTCAACTCGGAGAAACCATTGGCGATTTCCCGCCCGGCGATGAACAGCTCGAAGCGCTCGGTCACCTCCGGCTGGAGATCGCTGCGACGGGACAGGGGCGAGACCTCCACCGGGTAATCCGTGATAAAGGTCGGCTGAATCAGCTTGGGCTCCACCAGGGCATCGAAAAGCTTGGTGATCACCTTGCCCTTGCGATGACCCTTGGCGGTGGTGATGCCCTGCTGCCGGGCAAACTCCAGCAACCCCTGGTGATCGTCCAGCAGCGCGGCATCCAGACCGCCGATATCGGTCAGGGCGTCGGCCAGGCGCAGGCGGCGCCAGGTGCCCCCCAGTTCGATGGTCTGCCCCTGATAGGCGATGCGGGTGCCGCCGCAGACCTCCTCGGCCGCCCGGGCCAGCATGGCCTCGGTCATGGCCATGAGATCCACGTGGGTGGCGTAGGCCTGGTAGAACTCCAGCATGGTGAACTCGGGGTTATGCTGGCTGGATATGCCCTCGTTGCGGAAGTTGCGGTTGAT
>DJGG01000206.1:0-131 GCA_002432195.1 Desulfobacteraceae bacterium UBA5852 | reverse complement strand
ATGGGGGTTTCGACTTCCAGAAAATCCCGCTCCAGCAAAAAACCGCGCAGGGACTGAACCAGCCGGCTGCGGCGCAGGAAGATCTCCCGCACCTCCGGGTTCATGATCAGGTCTATGTAACGCTGGCGATA
>DJGG01000165.1 GCA_002432195.1 Desulfobacteraceae bacterium UBA5852 | reverse complement strand
GTTCAGGGCCACGACGCTGGCCAGCACCATCAGGCCGCCGGTCCAGAAGCGCCAGGAGGCCGGGTCCCCCAGCCAGACGATCCCCACGATGGCGGTGAAGACCACCTCGCTGGACATGAAGAGGCCCCCCTCCCAGCCGCGGCAATAGAAGAATCCCTGGTTCATCAGCAGTTGGCCGGTGAGCGACACCAGCACGATCCCCGCGACCATGGCCCCCTCCGCCGGGGTGACGGGCCACACCGGGTGGGCGGCGAAGGCCGGCAGGGTCACCAGGGTCCCCATGGTGCAGAAGTAGAGGTAGATCCCCGCGGGGCCGTTGTGTTCCCGCAGGGAGCGGATCAGGGTGACCGTGAGACCGGCGAAGACCCCGCCCACCAGGGCCATGACCTGCCCCCAGAGCCCTCCGGCCAGGTGGAAATCCATGAGCACGGCGATGCCGGCCACCACCAGGGCCACGCAGGCCATGCCCAGGGGGCGGATGCGCTCGCCATACAGGAGATAGGCGAAGACCGCCGCGAAGGCCGGGTAGCCGTAGAAGATCACCAGGGCCGTGGAGACGGGCAGCAGGCGGATGGCGGTCACCAGGCCGATGAAGGCCGCCGAGCCGGTGCACCCCCGGATGATCAGCAGGCGGATGTTCCACCCCCGGTAGGGGTTGCCGTAGCGGCCGAAAAAGGCCAGGAGCAACAGGACCCCGCCGCCGAAGCGGTAGAAGCCGATGTGCCAGACCGTGAACTGGGGGCCGAGGAGCTTGATCAGGACGTTCAGCACGGTGAAGAGCAGGGCGGCGGCCAGCAGNNGGGGCCGGCCAGGGCCGCGTCGAGCTTCACCGGGACCCGGGCAGGGGCGTGGAGGGGCATGCCGATCTCCTCAAACGGCGGGGCAGGGGGGTGTGGTGTCTTGAATCCGACCTTGTCCACAGCCTGTTGGGCTTTCGAAGGGGGAGCCAGGCGCCCGCCCCACGGCGGGCCCACCGGTAAAGAACGGCCCGCTGCTGGTCATGCGCGGTTTCCAGGTCGCGACACGGATGGGCTGGGGATATATGGCGCGAGATGCAAAAAACCGCAAGCCCCGGAAGGCCGGGAGGAGGGGACGCGGCCGGCAGGCCTGCGGACGGGAGGAGGGCGCACGCCGCCAGCCATTGGGCCCGCGAGGCGCTCACCGGCCGAAGCGCCGCGCCAGGTCGTTGTCCACCACGTAAATGCAGACCTCCTTGGCCCCCAGTTCGCTGTAGCGGTGCCGGGAGATGAGGTTTTTCATCAGGAAGGTCACGTCGTCGCGGATCTTGCGGTCGTAAGTGCGGAAGCCGGCTTCGTTGTAGTCCTTGATGGCCTGGCGGAAGTTCTCGTTGTCCAGGAAGGGGTCCAGGGCCTTTTCCTTGAGGCTGCCAGTGTAGCGCTCCAGGATGGCCGCAAACAGGCGGGTCTCGGAGAGGGGCCGGCCCTCGATCATCATCTCCTGGGGCAGGGTCCGGGTGGTGTAGCTCCTCTGGGTGTCGGCCCGAAAGGCCTTGCGTTCCCGGACGCTGCTGGCGGGCCCCAGCAGACGCTTCTCCATGTCCCCGAGGTATTCCTCGGTAATCTCCAGCTTGTCGCCGGTGGCCGCGCAGATGGCCGTGGCCCCCTCCTCGAAGTTCACGGCGAAGAGATAGTTCAGGATGTCCCGGGCGATCTGGTCCCGGTTGTAATAGTAGAGGGATTCCTTGACCTCCTGCAGGATGGTGTAGTCGTACATCCGCAGCAGGGAGTCCAGGAAGCCGTCGGGGATCTGGCCTCCCAGGTCCCGGCGGATCTCGGAGAAAAACTTGCACAGGTCCGCCATGTTGATGAGTTTGTCCTCTCGGGCGAAAGCCGAGTAGAATTCGTTGAAAATCTTGATCGAATCCCGCCCGGAGAGACCCCGGTTGCCCTCCCGTTCGCTCTCGGCAATGATGCTGCGCCGCCGGCGGGCGGTGAAGCGCTTGCGGTCCTCCTCCTCGAGCCACTCGGGAATATGGCCCGTGTAGATTTCCATTTTGAGCAGCAGCAGGTTTTCGTCGCAGTACCGCCGGTACTTGGCCGGGTCGTCGATCCACTCGAGCATGGCCTCGGAGCGCTTCTCCAGGCGGCTGGCGATGACCACCCGGGCGAAGTTGTGCAGCACGCGGGGCAAAAAACCGTCGTCGATGTGGCGGCCGAAAATGTTGCGGTAGATGGCGATCTCGGTCTTGAGATCCAGCACGTAGGGGATGTTGATGTACTCGATGCGATCGGAAAACGACTGGATGTCCTGGATGTTCTTCTTGTCCTCGGGGTTCATCAGGGCCATCAGCAGGGAGTTGACGTTCTCCTCGATGTCCTCCACCTTGTGAACCCCCTCGCTGATGATGTTGTGCAGCTCGATGAGCCGTTCGATGTTGTGGGACTTGATGTCCATCAGGGCGTAGATGCCGTTGTTGGTGCGGGCGTAACGGGAGTAGAGGTAGCGCACGGGGTTGCTGTCCTGCAGGACGATGTCGATGCGCTTCTGCAGGGCCTCGTGGGTCAGGGCGTGCTGCTTGGAGGGCTTGTCCCCCGGGTTGAACACGCTGATGCCCTCCCCCAGGCGCCGCTTGAAGCGGTAGGGACGCGCGTAGAGCATGTTGAAGACGCTCATGGGGCTCTTCAGGCGGTTGAGCAGCGCCTGGTAGATGGAGGAGCAGATGGTGCAGGGGGTCTCCCGGAAAACCCAGTCGTATTCCTTGTCGGTGAAGAGGCGCTCCTTGAAGCGGTCATTCTGGAAGAGGTCCTCGAAGAACGCCCGGCGGTAGTGCTTGGGGATCATCAGCACGGGGTGGTCGTGGGACGGGCAGGGGATTTCCAGGCCGTTTTCCAGGGGGACCGGGGCCGCCTCCGCCGCCTCCGCCGCGGGCTCGCCGCGCTCCGCGGCCGGGCGGCGATCGCGGGAGCTGCGTTCCATGAGGTGCACCATCTGTTCGAAGAGCGGCAGGGACTCGGTGGTGAGAAAGCCGCCCAGCAGCTTGCGTTCCAGGCGCCAGACCACCTCGTAGCGCGTGCCGTCGGGGGTGTTGACGTATTCCTCGAACTTGAGCAGCAGGTTGTTGAGAAACGTGCTCTTGCCGCAGCCGGGAGGGCCGTCGAAAATGTAGATCTTGTTCTGCTGGGCCCCGCGCTTCATGGATTCCGCCAGGTGCATGAGGCGGTTGGCGAAAAGGCGGTCGGCAAAATAGGGGTGGTCCGCCCCTTCCACGAACAGCCGGCTGCAGTCGTAGTGCAGGAAGTGGATCGACTCGGGGTCCTCGCCGTACTCGTCCACGCCCTCGGAGATGTAGGCCTTGAGCATGTCATGGAACACCTGGAAGACGTTGCGCACGACCTTGCGGGGCTCCCGGGCCAGGAACTCCAGGAAGCGCTCGAAGGGAATCGGGGGCGGCTGGCCGCGTTCCTTCATGCTGCGGTCGAGCTTTTGCAGGGCGTGTCGGACGGTTTCCATGGCTTGGCTTTCAGCGCGCGGCGCGGAGCTCACGCCGCGGCGGCCTGGTCGAGCACCTCGCGCCGCAGGATGCGCGACTTCATGGTGTAGCGCACCCGTTGCCAGGTGTGGGACACGGGCGGGGCTTCCTCCCGGGGGGCGGCCAGGGGCAGGGCGCCGCCGTCGCCGGCCGGCGCCGGCGCGGCCGGGACCACTTCACTGGTCTCCAGGCAGACCGGGGCGCCCCAGAGGTACTCGATCCCCAGCAGGGTGTTGGCGATGAATTCGGTTACCAGGGGTTTGCCCTCGAACCGGTGCACCAGCTGGAGGGCGCCGTCGGGCCCCGGCTGCGGGGACACGGTGACGTGGGGCGGGTGGTAGAGCGCGCCGATCAGCATCTGGCGGTAGGCGTCGGCCTCCCGGCTCCGGACATAGTACTGCCAGACCATGCGGGCGGGGTCCAGGCGCCTGCCGGCCACGAACAGCCGGTGGCGGTCGATGAAGGCCTGATCCACGAAGGTGTTGATGAAGGTGAAGTCCGAGCCGTTTTCCCGCACCTCGAAGATGAAGGCCTGTCCGCCCCCGCGGCCGTCGTCGTAGCGCTCGCGGGCGTGGGTGTCCCGCAGGCGCTGGAAACCGAAGGCGTAGCGGCCCTTGGCCGCCAGCGCCTCGATGTGTTCAAAGAGGCGCATGCCCAGGGCGTAGGGGTTGAGGCCCACCCGGGGCAGGGCCGTGACCCCGGCGTTGACGCGGGCATAGTCCACCTCGTGCCCGCTGATGCGATCGTCCCGCAGGAAGAGCTTTTCGTGCCAGTAGCTGGCCCAGCCCTCGTTCATGATCTTGGTGCGGATCTGGGGCTGAAAGAAAAGCGCGGTCTGGCGCACCACCTCGATGACCGTCTTCATCCAGCGGTTGTCCTCACGGTTGAGAAACTCCGAGTGGGCCATGAGGTGCTGGAGCAGGTCCTGGCGGCCCGGGGCCGGGCGCTGGCGGTATTTCTGGTAGAGGCTGCCGAATTCGGGATAACGGTGTTCCACCTCGGCGAAAAAGACATCCTCGCAGGTGTGCGGGCTCTCGGCCGCACAGCGGTTGTAGCGCTCGATTTCCTCGATGTAGGCGTTGGTCTTCACCTGGCGGACGGACTGCAGGAAAACATCGAAGTAGTAGTCCACCCGGGCGGCGGTGCGCGGCTGGCGGGCGCGGTCGATGCGCGCCAGCTCATCATGGTAACCCACCAGGTTGTCGATCCCGCGGGCGAACTCGATGACGTAATCCACCCAGCGCCCCCGCTCGGCGCGCAGCCGGGCGATGGTGCGCTTGTCGGCCAGGGCCTGCCCCGTGAAATCGTCGTCCCAGGTGTGGCGGAAGAAGAGGTTGTTCTGGAAGAAATCGATGTGCGCCAGGACGTGATAGAAGATCATCACGTTGAGCCAGTCCGGGTTGTTGTCGTTGTAAAAGGAGATCGCCGGGCGGGTATTGATCACGGTTTCGTAAGGATTGCCGGGGTAGAGCTCGTACTTGCCCTTTTCCTTGAGGACCTCGACGTCGTGAACCCAATAATCGTAGAGGGTCGGGATCATCAGCTTGGGGGAGAGCTCCAGCAGGTCGCGATTGGTGACGATGTACTCCAGGGTCTCATCCTGGAAGCGCAGCCCGGCCTCCCGGGCCCGCGCCTTGCATCCTTCCATGATGCGCTTGGTGTGCTGGTCGATGAGTTGCATCAGTGCTTCCCGGCCGCGGCCGCCGCCGCGCTACTCGGCGGTCAGGCGGCGGATCCCCTCGATCAGGCGCGGCTCGTCGGTTTCCTCCGGCAGGGTGTCCAGCCGCAGGAGGCGGGACTGGGACTCCAGCAGCCCGGAGGCTTTTAGGTAGCGCGAGACCTCGCTGCCCGCCTCGCGCACGAAGGCCCGTTCCACCACGGTGAACCCCACGCGGCTGGCGTAGTCCAGCATGCGCCTGAGCTCCGGCAGGGTGTGGGAGCCGTCCGTGTCCCAGTCGTCGCCGTCGGTGCCGTGGAAGACATAGATGTTGTAGTCTCGGGCCAGGCTTTCCCGGGCCACGAGGTCGTTGACCAGCCGCAGGGCCGAGGCCACCTGGGTGCCGCCGGCCACCTTGGAGTTGTAATAGGTGTAGAAATCCTGCACCTCCCGGGCCTCGGTGTCGTGGAGGATGAAGCGCGACTCCACCTGGCGGGCGTACTGGTAGAGCAGCCAGCTGTAGATCAGGACGTGCTGGGTGACCACCAGCTCCGTGGGCTTGCCGTCCATGGATCCGGAATAGTCCCGGAGGAAAAAGACCATGGCCTGGGATTCCAGGTCCTTTTCCGGGGAAAGCACGCGGTAGACCTTGTCACGGGGGGCGATCATCAGCTCGCCGGTGTCGACCTCGGCCGGATCGATGCGGCCCAGCTGGATGTTGGTCTCCAGGATGCGGCGCAGGGTGGCCTTCTTGTCCAGCAGCTGGCCCTGGCCCACGTGCCGGTCGGTCAAGTGGTAGGAGTAGCGGGTCAGCGAGCGCTTCTTGCCCTTGTCCTTGAGGTTGGGCAGTTGGAATTGTTCCGTCAGGATGCGCCCCAGGTCGTAGGCGCTGGACTCCATTTCGTGGTTGGCCCCCTCCCCCTGGCCGGGCCCGGTGCCGGCCCCGGCGCCTTCGGGCCGCACCGGCTCCTCGCCGATCACCTCTCCGGGCTCGCCGGCGCCGGACCCGCCCCCCTGGCGGTCTTCCGTGGGGGGCTGGAACTGGGTGTCGTGGATCAGCTTCTCCTCCACCGTGGTGGGCACCACCACCACCTTGCCTTTGCGCCCGGCGCCGGGCTTGATCATGCGGCCCACACGGATCTTGCGGGGGAAGCCGTCGCTTTCCCGCTGGCGGTCGCGTTCCAGCAGTTCGTCCAGGGAGCGCAGGCGCATGGTGGGGGAGAAGCGGGCCATGGCCAGCCCCGGCCGATCGCGCAGGTCGCCGCTCACGTCTCGTCCTCCTGGGTGCAGAAGTATTCGATGGTCTTCTGGGCGCAGGTGCGGCAGTAAGCCAGCTTGTTGAGCATGGTGTCGATCATGCGGTCGTAGAGCTTCTGGTTTTCCTCATTGGTGCGGTTGGCCAGGGCCCCCACGAGGCTGCCGGCCCCGGCGATGTCCGACTTGAGGCGCACGTCGGTGACCGCCTTGACCAGCTCCAGGTTGTCCATGAAGTCGTACTCCGGGTCCACGGAAATCTTCTGCCCGTAGATCTTGCGGATGGAGGTGCGGAAGGACTCCCGCTGCTCCTCGGTTTTCAGCCCCAGGCGCTCCTCCACGCTGCGGATGTAACGCTCGTCGATCTTGAGGGCCTTGAGCTCGCCGGTCTGGGGGTCCTTGTACTTCCACATGCGGTCGGGCCCCAGGTTCTCGGCGTCGATGCCGATGATCATGTTGACGTAGTTGAGCACGTCCCGGCGGATGGCGTGGGGCTCGTCCATGTAGGCATTGAACATCTCGGTCATGATGCGCTCGCGGTACAGGCCCCGGGCGGTCTTCAGGTCCTCCAGGTACTTGGCCCGGTCGTTGGCCTCGGGGACATAGTCCAGGATGATGCGCTCCATGGACCGGAAGATGTCGTAGGCGAACATGCAGCGCCCCTCGTTGGTTTCGGAGCTCTCGATGAGCAGCTGCACGGCCCGGCCCAGGTTGCGCTGGCCGAGCCCCTTCTGCCCGAAGCGCTTGGTGATGTCCGGCTCCTGGGCGAGGGTGTCGATGACCTCGGCCAGGGTCTTGATGCTCTTCTCGCCGGCGATCTCGCCCGCGGCCAGCTTCATGGTTTCGATGGGGGTGAGCTTCTCCGAGCGCGGGATGCGCGAGAGCACCACGGCCACGGAGGCCGCGTAGTTGAGGTTGGGGTCCTGGTGGAGCTCCTCCCGGCTCAAGGTGGTGCGGGCCTCGCTGCCGATGGCGTAGCGCGTGAGGTGGTGCTGCAGCTTGTAGTTGGTGTTGTGGGAGATGTAGGAAATGCGGCAGCGGTCGACGATGGGGGCCTCCTCCTTTTCGGCGAGGAAGCGGTTGAACTCCGAGTTGTTGCTGGTGGCCACGATGAGGGTATCGATGGGCCACTTGAAACCATCGATCTCGATGGTGCGGTTCTGGATCACGCCCAGGTAGACCTGGATCAGGTCCTTCTTGTTCTTGAACAGCTCGTCGACGAAGTGGATGCCGCCGCCGGCCACCCGGGCCAGGGCTCCCCGGCGCAGGTCGAAGCGGTAGGGGTTGTTGGTGTCGCTGATGTGCAGCAGCCGCTGGATGGACTCCTCCCCCAGCAGGTCCACGGCCGAGGAGGTGATCTTGTCCTTGGCGGGGTACTTGCCGGTGAGGGTGCCCAGGCTCTCGGACATGGGCACGGGGATCACCTCGATGTTCTCCAGCAGGACCTCGGGCGTGGCGTCCAGGCTGCCGCGCAGGTCGTTCAGGATGTATTCGCTGCAGGCCCCCAGGGGACGGTAGTGGTCCCAGAGGCGCTCCACCTCCCGGTCATCGAAACCGCCGGCCTCGGCGACGAAGTGCCGGCTGGCTTCCGGCTCCGGCAGGATGTTCATGGCCAGCACCATGGGGCCCTCGTAGGTCTGGGACTCCACGGTCTGGATCCGCCCGTAGGTCCCCAGGCGGTCCAGGTGGCGGAAGCGGAAGGTGTAGCGCCGGTTGGCGGGCCGGGAGAGGTGCTGGCGGTAGAGATCGCAGAGGAATTCCACGAAGTAGGTCTTGCCGTTGCCCGGCTCGCCCACCAGGACGTAGGCCATCTCCTTGGAGGATCCGCTTTCCGCGGCGTCCTTCACGTAGGAGACGAAACTGTTGATTTCGTCGTAGAGGCCGATGATCGGTTTGCGGCCCCGCCGGAAGATGCCGAAATCGTAGGTGGTCTTGCCGTTGACCACGACCTTCTCGATGCCGCCCTCCAGGATCATGCGGGAGACGGCCTGGAAGGCGTTCTCGAAGACCCGGCGGCCGGCCTTGACCTCCCGAAGGTGGTGCTGCAGGGACATCTGGGCATTCTGGTCCATGGGGTTCTCCCGTCTTCCGTCAGGTCGGTACCAGCGGTGGGTCGTGGGCCTGCGCGGCGCCCCCCGCCTCCCGGGGCGGCCGGAGGGGGCGTTTCCGGCGTTGCACCGCCACGCGGGGCCGCCCCGGGACCTTGCGGGGCGCCGTGTCGCCCGCCCCTGCCCGTAAGCCGTGTGGCCACGCTGCGTCGGCGCTTTTTTTCGAATATAAGGCCTGGCCTAGGGCAGGCAAGGCGGGATCTGGCCGCCCGTCCCGGTGCGGCCCCCGAGGCACAGCCCCTGAGGGGGCTTCCGGCCGTGCGGGCCGCCAGGGGGGCCGGCCGCGGCGCCGGAATCAGGGCGCTGCCATCAGGGGGCCAGCCCGCAGGCGCGCACGGCCCGCTCCAGTTGGGCCAGGCGGGCTTCCAGGTTGCCGGTGAGGCCTACGGAGATGCGCACCAGGCCGGGGGACAGGCCCATGGCGTGCTGTTCGTCGGGGGGGATTTCCGAGGAGGTGGAGGCGCCCGAGCAGGACATGAGGGTGTCGAAGTACCCCAGGGAGACCGCCACCAGGCCGAAGCGTTCGCGGTTCTGGAGCCGGGACATGAACTGGTCGGCCGCCTCGCGGGAACCGCAATCGATGGTCAGCAGGCCGCCGAAGCCGTAGCCCGGGTTGGCCATGGACGCCAGCNNGGGAGGGCAGCCCAGGGTACACCACGGTCACTCCAAGGGCCTCCAGCCGCTGGGCCATGGCCAGGGCCCGGCGGCCGTGCTCGCGGATGCGGACGGCCAGGTGCGGCAGGCGCTGGATGACGTCGAAGGCCGCCTGGGGGTCCATCGTGGGCCCCAGGAGCATCATGCGGCCGGTGTGCAGGTCCATCAGCCGCAGGATGAAATCCTTGTCGGCGCAGATGACCCCGGCCAGCAGGTCGCTGGCGCCATTGATGAACTTGGTGAGGGATTGGACCACCACGTCGGCCCCCAGGACGGCGGGGGACACCACCATGGGGCAGAAGGTGTTGTCCACCACCAGCTTCACGCCCCGGCGGTGGGCCAGGTCCGCCAGCCCCGGGATGTCGGACACGGCCAGGGTGGGGTTGCCGATGGTTTCGGTGTACAGCAGGCGGGTCTCGGGCCGCATGGCGGCCTCGAAATCCTCCAGGCGCGTGGGGTCCACGAAGGTGGTCTGGATGGCCAGTTCGGGGAACAGGTCGTGGAGCAGGGCGTAGGTGCCGCCGTAGATGGTATGGCTGGCCACGATGTGATCCCCGGCGCGGCAGAGCTGCAGCAGGGTGGTGGAGATGGCCCCCATGCCGCTGGCCGTGCAGAGGGCGTAGGGGGTGTTCTCCATGGCCGCCAGATACCGCCCCAGCACGTGGACCGTGGGGTTGAAGTGGCGGCTGTAGAGGTAGCAGCCCCCCTTGTCGGGGCCCCGCAATCCCTGGAAGATCTTGGGGAGGGTGGCCGGGTCCATGACCGTGAAGGTGGCCGAGCGGGCGATGGACGGGGTCACCCCTCCGTGCTCGCCGAATTCCCGCCGTACTTCCACCAGCGCCTGTTCGGGGTCGAACGCATGCATGCCGGCCTCCTCAGCCACCGTCCAGCACCCGGCGCACGGTTTCCGCCAGCTCGCGCAGGACGATGGGTTTCATGGTGAAGGCCCGGATGCCCATGGCCCTGGCCGAGGCTTCGTCGATGATCTCGCTGAACCCGGTGCACAGGATCACGGGCAGCTGGGGCCGCAGGGCCAGGATTTCGAGGGCCAGTTCCTTGCCCGTGACCCCGGGCATGGTCATGTCGGTGATCACCAGGTCGAATTCATGGGGCGCCCGGCGAAACCGCTCCAGCGCGCGGGGGCTGCTGGACTCGGCGGTGACGCGGTACCCTAGCCGCTCCAGCAATTGGGCGGTCATCTGGGCGAGCATGGCTTCGTCGTCCACCACCAGGATCCGTTCCGTGCCGCCGGGGACGGCGGCCGGCCGGTTCAGGGCGCCCTCGTCGGAGGGGGAGATGGCCGGCAGGAGCACCGTGAAGGTGCTGCCCTGGCCCTCCCGGCTGGTGACGTCGATGGTCCCGCCGTGGGACTTGACGATGCCGTGGGCCACGGAGAGCCCCATGCCGGTGCCTTCCCCCACGCCCTTGGTGGTGAAAAAAGGGTCGAAAATGCGTTCCAGGAAGGCCCCGGGGATGCCTACACCCGTGTCGCTCACGGTCAGGGACACGTAAGCCCCGGGCAGCAGTTCCATGGGGGCGTCCGCGGCGGGCGGGGGCGCGTCCAGGTCTTCCAGGCCGATGGTCAGGGTGCCGCCCCGGGTTCGCATGGCGTGGGCGGCATTGGTGCAGAGGTTCATCAGGACCTGGTGCATTTGGGTGGGATCGGCCAGCACAAAGGCATTGCTGCGGATCTCGCGGCGTATCTCGATGGTGCTGGGCAGCGAGGCGCGCAGCAGCTCGCCGGCCTCCTGCACCACCTTGCGCATTTGCACCGGATGCAGCGCCTGTTCGCTCTGGCGGCTGAACGCCAGGATCTGCTTCACCAGGTTCTTGGCCCGCAGACCCGCCTTGAGCACCTGTTGCATGCTGTGGCGCAGGCTGGAGTCCGGCAGGGTTTCCTCCACGGCCATCTCGGCAAAACCGATCACGGCCGACAGGATATTGTTGAAATCGTGGGCGATGCCACCCGCCAGCGTTCCCACGGCCTCCATTTTCTGGGCCTGGCGCAGCTGCTTCTCCAGGATCTTCATCTCGGTTTCGGCCTGGAGGCGGTCGGTGATGTCCCGGGCCACGATGATGGCGCACACGCTGCCGTTCCAGAGGGCGGTTTCCACGGTCACTTCCACGGGCAGGCGGCTCGCGTCCCGACGGCGCAAATGGGTGGTCAGGGCGCCGGCCGCCAGGGGTTCTCCGTCCGGCCTCGCATGGCCCGCCAGCCGCCGGCTCAACTCGGGCATCAGGTCTTCCACCTTGAGGGCCATCAGTTCCTCGGCGCTGAAGCCCGTCAGGCGAGGGGCCGACTGGTTGAAATCGGTGACGTCCCCGGCGGGCAGCCGCACCACCAGGATCAGATCGTGGGTCCGGTCCAGCAGGTACCGGAAGCGCTCCAGCTCCAGGAGGCGCTGCCGCAGCTGGGGGTAGTAGCTCTTGCGGACGGAGCGCTCTCCCAGCCCGATGATCCGGTCGCGGGTAAGGGCGTAGCGCCGGTCGAGTTCAGAGGGCTTTTTCATACACCCTTTCCACTTGACGCTGATCGGGCAGCCGCGGGTTGGTGGCCATGCAGGGGTCGTTGACGGCTTCGCGGGCCAGGTGCTTCACGTCCGCGAGCCGAACGCCGCGACGGGCCAGCCCGGCCGGGAGGCCCACGGCTTCCCGCAGCCGCCCAATAGCGCCGCCGAGCTCTTCGCGCACCTGCGCATCGGGGCAGCCCTCCGTGGCCAGGCCCATGAGCGCGGCGATTTCGCGGAAACGCGCCGGGGCGGCCTCGAAGTTGAAGGCCACCACGTGCTCCAGGAGCAGGGCGCTGGTCTCGCCATGGGGGAGGTCGTACTCACCGCCGAGGCTGTGGGTCATCGCGTGCACCATGCCGAGGCTGGCATTGGAAAAGGCCATGCCGGCCTCCAGGCTGGCCAGCATCATGCGGGTACGCAAGTCGAGATCCTGGGGGGCCGCCAGGACCGCCGGGAGGTTGGCGCACACCAGGCGGATGGCCTCACGGGCATGCAGATCGGTGACCGGCGAGCCTCCGGTGGATACGAAGGCCTCGATGGCATTGGCCAGCACATCCATGCCCGTGCCGGCCGTCAGCCGGGCATCCATGGTGAGGGTCGTGCGCGGGTCGATCAAGGCCACATCGGGAACCACGGTCTTGCTGATGATAGCGATTTTGTGGCGCTCGTGGCTGTTGGTGAGCATGGCGAACTGGGAAATGTCCGCCGCCGTGCCGGCCGTGGTGGGCACACAGATCAGGGGCGGTCCGGGAGTGTCCACCCGATCCACGCCCTCGAACTCCAGCACGTGACGGTGGTTGCTGCAGACGATGCCGATGGCCTTGGCCGCGTCCATGGGGCTGCCGCCCCCCACCGCCAGGATCACGTCGCACTCCCGGCGGCGGAACACCTCGGCCCCGGCCATGATCTCCTCGCTGCGGGGATTGGTGCGGATGCCGTCGTAGACGACCTGATCCAGCCCCTCGGCCCTCACAGTGCGCAGCACGGCATCGGTCCAGCCGGCGGCCCTGACCCCCGGATCGGTGACCACCAGGATGCGCAGAGCCCCCAGGTTGCGCGCGTAGCGGCCGGCCAGTTCCAAGGCCCCGGGGCCGAAGACGAACTCGGGAGCGACGAATTTACGGAGTTCCCGCATTCCCCCACCCAATGATCACCGGCCCCGTCGGGCAGCTGCCGGGCATGGCGTTCATAAATCTATTTTTCAAGGATTCCGGAGATATATCTTAGTATTCGCTCCAGTGCCTGTCAATCCTGGCGGCCCTTTTGAACCGGAACGGTTGACTTCGGCCAACTTTCCCCTACCTTCTGTATTATCTTGGCATGCACGCTTCCGGCCACTGGAGACGAGCTTTATGGACGATAAGCAAGTATTGGGTAAACGGGTCAAGTTTACCGTCAGCGACTTCTGGATCGGCGCCGTGGAAGGTATCGTGGTCAAGCAGTACAAGAACGGCAAGGTGGCCGTCAAGGTGGACCGACCGCATAAAGTCTTCCACGTCAAATACTCCGAAACCACCCCGGTATGACCGTCGTCAACCGTCCGGCGCGGGGCTCGCGGATCAAGGTGGAACCCATCCGCACCCTCGAGGGCCTGCACCGCATTCGGGAAATGCTCCAGGATCGGCCCCGTGACCGGGCCCTCTTCGACCTGGGGGTGAATCTGCCCTTGCGTGTGGTGGATCTTCTGGACCTCACCGTGGAAGAGGTGCGCGACCTGCGGGTGGGGGACACACTCCGCGGATTGCGCGGGGGGCGTGGCGCGGCGATGGGATTCAACCGCGTTTGCGTGGCGGCGGTGTCCGAGCTTCTCCACACATGCCGAGAGGCTCCGATTCCGGACTGTCCGGCCGGCGACGCGGCGGTGCTCTTCCCCAGCCGGCGCGGCGGGGCCCTGCGGCCTTCCTCCCTCCACCGCCTGGTCAAGTCCTGGTGCCGGGGCATCGGGCTGGCGGGCAATTTCGGGGCCACCACCCTGCGCAAGACCTGGGGTTTCCACCAGCTCACCACCTTCGGCACCGATCTGGCCCACATCATGCACTGCTTCGGCCACACCACCCGCCGCCAGACGTTGGAATACCTCTGCGTCGATTCGCAAGACCACCGAAGCATCTTCAATCACGAGATCTAACCGGCGGTGGACAACCTGCGCCACCGGCCGACATGTTCGGCTGACGGCGGGATTGGCCGCAAGGCGGCACTTCCCGTCCGATCTTATGCATTTCGGGGGGTCGCGCCACTCGCGAAAAGGCGCACCACCCCTCGACGGTGGCCCTCGCTTTCCCCATCGCGTCGCGCGCCTTGCGGCCCGCTGCCGTTTGATCCACAGCCGCCTAAAAAGGCCCTTCCGGCCGGCCCCTGGGGGCTTTCGGGGAATTCCCGTCGGCCAGACCGATGACCAGGCCGTGGGAGGGGGGCTCAATCGCCGCGGGTGTCGCCGGCCGTCCCGCGGGACGCGCCGCAGCGCGCGCACCGGGGTGCGGCGGGATCCGCGTGGTGCTGACAGGAGGGCCAACCCCCGGGATCGTGGCGGCGCCGGGTCTTGGTGCTGAAAACCAGGAGCAACACGATGAAAACCAATGCCCCCACCGCGGTCAGGACGAGAAACTCGGTCATGCCAGCCTCTCTGGGCCAGCCCCCCAGGACTGCGTTGACAAGTGAACGGGAAAACAGGAGAATGGCCCCTCACGCACCGCCCGGCCCGCTGCCCGCAGGCCGGCCGCGGTTACCGCGACCCACGTGACACTAACACTCAATCTCATGCCTTTCGTCAAGGGGGATACCATGACCGTGCGCAAGAAGATCCGCTGGATGCTGGTGCTGGCCGCCGTAGCTTTGCTGCTGCCGGCCGGTTGCGGGAAGAAGGTGATCGGTACCGATGCCATGATGGATGCCTCGGCCGCCGACGCCGAGGCCCAGCGCCTGCGGGAAGAGGAGGCCCGGCGCCAGGCCGAGCGGGATCGCCAGCGGGCGGTTCAGGAAGGCGGGCTGACGGATGCCGCGGGGGCCACCGGGGCCGGGGCGGCCATGAGCTCCGAGCAGTTCGTCAACGAGGATGTTTTCTTCGAGTTCGACAGTTCGGTGCTTACCGCCGATTCCCAGGAACAGCTCCGCCGCAAGGCTGAATGGCTTCTGGCGCACCCCATGGTCAACGTGATTATCGAGGGCCACTGCGACGTCCGGGGAACCAACGAGTACAACCTGGCGCTCGGGGAGCGCCGCGCCCAGAGCGTCAAGAGCTTCATGGCGGACCTGGGGGTCGAGGAGCGTCGCATGCGCACCCTGAGTTACGGTGAAGAGCGCCCCCTGATGAGCGGCGACAGCGAGGAGGCCTGGTCGCGCAACCGTCGGGCACATTTCGAGTTCAACCGCTGAGCGCCTGGGGATGACCGCCGGCGGGGTTGCCCCCGCCGGCGTCCGGCGGTCTACCTGCGGCGCTCGGAGTGGGGACGGGGCTTATCGGCATGTTCGGCCCTGTCGCCCTTCGACGGCCGTCGCGGGCGGTCCTTGGGGTGCAGCTTCCAGGGGAAGCGCTCGTGATGCGGGCGAATCCACCAATAGGGGTACGCCACGGTGTAGCGCGTCTCGGTGACCTGTTCTTTGCGGCGCACCTCATCGGCCAGCCGATCGGCCTTGCGCTCGGCCTCCTCGGCCCGTCGTGAGGCTTCCTCGGCCTGCCGTTCGGCGTCCTCCAGACGCTCCTGCACGGCCTCCAACTCGCGTTGCACCTGGTAGGCGCTGTCCCGCTCCCGGCGCTTTTCGTCGGCGTCCGCGTCGTAAGGGATCTCCTCGATGTGCCCGAGGTTGTCCACGTCATCGGGGGGGCGGATGTTGGTAAAGTGGTGCACGCCCTTGTCGTCCACCCAATGGAAGAGGCTGTCGGCGCGCACCGCCGGCACCAGCGCCAACCCCAGCAGGGCTATCCAGACTAGAACCCATCTCAAAAAA
>DJGG01000003.1 GCA_002432195.1 Desulfobacteraceae bacterium UBA5852 | reverse complement strand
TTGGGGGTTCGAATCCCTCCTGGCCTGCCAGCCTTTTTCCGTCAGGCGCACCCCCTGCGGCCGTCGGCCATTAAAAAAGGCAGCGCCGCATGCGGCGCTGCCTTGGTGAAGCTCGTTGGTCCGGGTTCTCCGGGCGGGGGGCGGGTCAGCTCCGGGCCCGGTCGATCCGCACCCCCGACGCGCTCCGGCTCAGCCGGCCACGTCGATGCCCGGGTCGCACCCCAGGTGCGGATCCGGGGTCTGGCACTCGAAGTTGTCCTGGCGGGTGTCGTGGTGCCCTTGCTCGCGTTCCTCGTCGTACTCCATGTAGTTCTGCACTTTTTTATCTTCCATGGATAAGCTCCCATCCTTGGTTCGAGTTGAAGGGGCGTTTCCCCCTTGCCAACCAAGATGAGAACGATTCTCGATTTGGCAAGGCCCCAAATAGGGCGGGGCTCAATTTTCATCGTTGCCCACGATGGGGAAGGTGGCCCCGGCGGCGGTGAAAACCGCCACGCGGGCTCCCGCGGGCAGGCGGCGCCGGGCCCGGTCCACCACCTCCTGGGGGCGCGCAAATGGGCGGAAAAACCCCAGGCGCCGGGTTTCCTCCGGAGTGAGGGTCGGCACGTGGAAGTAGAGGTCGTACTGGCGGATGAGCTGCATGGAATAATAGAGGAGGAATTTTTCTTCCACGTTGAGACCGGGGCGGACCTTCTCCAGGAAGCCCATCACCCTGGCCGGCCCCAGAAAGCGCAGGATGCGCTTCACCAGCCACAGGGGTTTGCCCTTGGCCGGCAGGACGATATCGTCCAGCCCGCGCTCGGCCCGCAGAAAGCCCATCACCAGGCCTCCGGGCTTGAGGGCCGGCAGGGCGTTGCCCACCCCTTTCATGCTCTGCTTGAAGTTGAAGTCCATGGGGTAGGAATTGACCATCACGGCATCCACCTGGCGCTCCAGGCGGCAGCCGGCGAAGCGCCGATTGAAGGCCACGGCCCGGCGATGGGCGGCGATGGGGTCCCCGGCGAAGGCCGCGGCGATGCCGCCGTGGTGGTCGAGGCAGACATTGAGGCAGAAGACCTCCGCCTTGAGCATGCCCTGGGTTTCCTCCAGGTCCAGCCGGAAGGAATTGCGCTCCGGGGGGCAGCCCACGCGGTTGAAATGGTAGGGCGGCTCGGCGATGATGGCGTGATGCTCGCCGATGCACACGGCGCCGGCCAGGCCCGGCAGGATGTTCTTCATGCCGCCGCCGAAACCGGCCCACAGGTGGGGCTCCACCATTCCCACGGAGACCACCAGGTCCGCCTCCAGGACCGCCCGGTTGAGCACCACGGCCGTGCCCCGGGTGGTCTGGCCCAGGCGGCCCAGCTGGTTGTCGTCGAAGGCGTCGTGGTTCTGCCAGCGGACCCGTGCCAGGTTGGCGGCCCCGATCTTGGCGGCCATTTCCTCGGCGCTCATGGGGCTGTGGATCCCCAGGGCGGGCATGACCAGGACCTCCCCCAAGGCGGCGCCGGCCGCCTGGAGCGCCTCGAGCACCAGGTGCATGAAGCGCCGGGCCGGGGTGGGACGGGTGTTGTCGTCCACCACGATGAGGATGCGCTTGCCGGCAAGCGCGCGGCTGTCCAGGGGGGCGGCGCCTTCCGGCCGGGCCAGGGCCTGGGCCACGAGGTCCAGCTCGTCCCCGGGGGCGGGGAGCTCGGATGCCGCGGGCTTGGGGTGGATCAGGTTCCAGGTGTCGGGGACGTCCAGTCCCAGGGACGATGTCCCCCAGGGCAGTTCAACATGCATGCGCACCTCCGATAGCCTAGTGTTGTGTCCCGGATGTATTGGATCACATCCTGGGCGGTTCCAAACGGTCAGGCCTCCGCCAGGGCAGTGCTCACCCGGTTGATGAGGGCCCAGAGGGCGTCGGCGGGCAGGACCGCTTCCACGGAGCGCTCCAGCAGGACCCGCACCCGGGCCGGAAACTCCGCGTCGCCCTCCCAGAGCAGGTAGGTGAGGGGCACGCGCGGGAAGGGCCACACGCGGCACGCGGCGTCGGCCAGTTCCACGGGGGAGCCTCCCAGGGCCGCCGCCGCCCGCAGAAACCCCTCCCGATCGCCGCCGAAACGCTCCACCAGGGGTTCCAGGCGCAGGGCGTGGGGGCCGGTGAAAAAGTGGCCCTCCTTCAAATCCCGGATGCCCACCAGATCGCGCCCCAGGGGATGGATGCGCTCCACGGTGGTCAGGTAGACCAGCGTGGCCAGTTCCAGCAGGGGGTCGTGGGTGGCTTCCCACCGGCCCTGGACCCGCCGGAGCAGCGCCCGCGCTTCCAGGTCGACCCGCACGGGGGCCCCCAGGCAGGGAAACTCCAGGCAGCCTGCCGCCGGCTGCTCGAAAAGGGTCAGGCCGCAGAGGCGCAGCAGGTCCCGGCTCCCCAGGCGCTCCCAGTAGACCGCGTCCACCGGCAGGTGGGACCCGTCGGCGCGGTGGCGGGGGCGATCGTTTTGCGGAAGGCGTGCCATGGGGGTGGTCGCTCCTTGAGGCCGGCGGGCGGGCCGCCGGCGTGGATCGGCGCTGCCGGGCATGGGGCGCGCGGCCGGTCCAAGCGCAGGCCCCGCCGCCGGTCAGGCGCGGATGGGGACCCGGTTGCGGAGGTGGGCCTTGACGGCCTGAATGGGCACCTCCCGCCGGTGAAAGATGCCCGCCGCCAGTGCGGCTTCGGCCGGGGTGCGGGTAAAGACCTCCAGGAAATGCTCCGCGCTGCCGGCGCCGCTGGAGGCGATCACCGGGATGCCCACGGCGGCCTTGACGGCGTTGATGAGCTCCAGGTCGAATCCGGCGTTGGTGCCGTCCCGGTCGATGCAGTTGAGGAGGATCTCCCCGGCCCCGAGGGTTTCGCAGGCCCGGGCCAGGGTGATGGCGTCCACGGCGCGCCCCTCCCGGCCGCCTTTGACGGTGCACTGGTACCAGCACCAGCGTTCGCCGGCAGGCCCGGGGACGGCGGTTTCGATGACCTGGTGGGGCACCGCGTCGGGGGTCGGGACGTAGACCCTCCGGGGGTCGATGGAGATCACCACGGCCTGGCTGCCGTAGACCCTGGCGATGGTTTCGATGGCGCTTGCCCCCGTGGCGCTCCCGCTGCGCAGATAGGCTTCCACGATGTCCACCGCCTCGCTGCCGATGGAGACCTTGTCGGCCCCGGAACGGAAATAGCCGGCGGCCACCTCCAACGCCGAGGTGTGCCGGCCGGTCCGGTCCACATAGTCCCTAATGCCGCCGCCGATGGTGAGGGGGACGAAAACCTTGCGGGAGGTCCGGCGCAGAACCTCCCGCATGGGCTGGTCCTCCAGGGGGAAGTCGCGGAATCCGGTGATGTTGAGAAAGGTGATTTCGTCGGCGCCCTCCCCGTAGTAGCGCTGGGCGAGATCCACGGGGCGCCCCAGGTTGCGCACGGCCCCCGCCTCCCGCACGTCGTATTGGTCGCCCTTGGTCACCACCAGGTCGCCGGCCTCGTCGGCCCGCACGTCCAGGCAGGCGATGATGCGCCTGGCCAGTTGGGTGGGGACGCCGGGGTCCCGGGCAAGGCGCGCGGGGGGCAGGTCCCGGGCCAGGAAATTGGCCAGGAGCTTGAGGCCCACGGCCCCGCTTTTCTCGGGGTGGAACTGGGTGGCGATGAGGTTGCCCCGCTGCACCGCGCTCACGAAGGGCATTCCGTAGTCCGTGGTGGTGAGCACCACCGAGGCGTCGCTGGGCACCACGTGGTACGAGTGGACGAAATAGACCTTCTCGTCCCCGGTGAGTCCGTTGAAGATGGGGGAGGGCTGGTGGGCCCGGAGCCCGTTCCAGCCGATGTGGGGCACCGCCAGGCGGGTGCGGAAGCGTTCCACGCGCCCCGGCAGAAAGCCCAGGCCGGCAACACCGGGAGCCTCCTCGCTCTCCTCGAAGAGGGCCTGGAGACCGAGGCAGATCCCCAGGAAGGGGCGCCCGGCCGCCAGGTAGTCCTTGAGGGGTGCGATGAAACCCCGTTGCCCGAGGGTTTCCATCATGCTCCCGAAGGCGCCGACGCCCGGAAAGACCAGTTTTTCGGCCTCCCGGATGTCCTCCCCGCGGCGCACCGGGCGCACGGTCTCCCCGAGGGCTTCGATGGCGTTGACCACGCTGCGGACGTTGCCCGCGCCGTAATCCAGAAGGGTGATCATGGCGGTTCCCGGCGGTTCGAGGGGATGGGAGGACGGCCGGGGAGATCCCCGGGCGAGTCGCCCCGAAGCCGGTTACCATATACCAGCGGCAAGTCCCTGGCAACCCCGGCGCCGGTGCACGATTGCACGGCGCGGCGGGAATGTCCCCCGTCATCGGGGTCGTGGGGGNNGCGGGATGGGGGGTCAGGCGGTCCACCAGTTCCAGCAGGTGTCGGGCCTCCGGCTCACCGGGGTCCGGGGGCAGTTGCGCCAGGATTCCCAAGCCTTCGCCGACCTCATGGAATTCTCCGGCGGGCAGGGCGCTTACCAGGGCGGTGAAGACGAAGGCGTTGACGGTGACGATGCGGCGCACCAGGTCCAGGCCCGGCATGTCGGGAAGCACGTCGTCCACCACCACGAGGGTAGGGGGGGCGGCCGCAAGGGCCGCGAGGGCCGATTTTCCATCGGCGGCCCAGGCGAGGGTCGCGCCGGGGACGGCCAGCAGGCCTCGGGCGAAGGCCCCCAGAGCCTGGGGGCGCGTCGTGACGAGCAGAAATCGGGACATGAATCCTCTCCCCCGGCAGGCGGCCCCGCGCACGGGGCCGCCGCCGGCCATCAGATGGGCAGGCCCCCTGCGGCCGGTGATCAGCCGCGCTGGCCGCAGCAGGATCCGGGGCCGGCGCAGCCGGCCGCGGAGGGGCGTTGGCCGCAGCAGGTCGTGTCCCCGGGCCCGGGGGTCGAGCGGGGCGTGCGCCCGCTGAGCGAACTGGGGGCCGCCATCTGGCGGGCGGTGGACTCCGAGCCGCACTGAGGGCAGGCCGGGTTCGCCCCGGCCCGCAGTTCCAGAACTTCGCCGCGGTATCCGCAGGCCTCGCAGACAATGTCGTAGATGGGCATGGTCAACCTCCTCAGCCGGCGTGCGCCTGGCCGCCGCCCCCGCCGCAGGTGTGCTCCTGGCTGAACATGGGCAGCCGGCCCCCCAGGAAGGCGCTCACGGCTTCCTCCACCCGGCGGGATTCACCGCCGAAATAGACCTCGATACCCACCTGGTTGAAGCCCATCAGGGGGCGCAGTCCCATGCCGCCGGCAATCAACACCTTGGCGCCCCGGGAGGCCAGATACTGCACCGGTGCCATGCAGCCGCCCTGCTCGTGGGGCACGTTGGGGATGACGTCGACGCTTTTGATGCCGCCGTCTTCCACGGTGATGAGGGTGTAAAGATCGCAGTGGCCGAAATGGGCCCCCAGCTGGGCCTCCAGGCCCCCGGGATGGGATGAGGGAACAGCGATTACGGTGTTCATGGACAGGTAACTCCTTTCATCGTCAATTCAATGGGTGGATAGCCGTCATGGGGTTGGTCTGCGGCCCGGTTGAGGCCGACAGACGGTCCTGCACCCGCGACCAGATCTCGCGGAGCGTCTGCGCCAGGCCGTCCGGGCGGTATTCGGTGATGGCGAGGCCTTGCACCATGGCTTCGGTGACCGCGGGGTCGTGGGGCAGGTGCCCCAGGAGCGCGAGGCCGCGGGCGGCGCAAAAGGCGGCGATGGCATCGGCCTGGCGCGGGTTGAGGTCGCTTTTGTTGATGAGCACCCCGGCCGGCACCCGGAAGTGCCCGCAGAGCTCCACGACCCGTTCCAGGTCATGGAGGCCGGTGGGAGTCGGCTCGGTGACCAGCAGGGCCAGGTCGGCCCCCGACAGGGAGCTGATTACCGGGCAGCCGATGCCCGGAGGGCCGTCGGCCAGGATCAGGCGATGGCCCAGGCGTGCGGCCAGTTGCCTGGCCTGCTGCCTCAGGAGAGCCACCAGGCGGCCGGAATTCTCCTCCCCCGGGAAGAGCTGGGCGTGCACCAGGGGGCCCAGGCGGGTCTCCGACAGATACCAGTCGCCGCAGTGCGTGGCCGGGAATTCGATGGCCTCCGCCGGGCAGAGGGTCACGCAGAGCTTGCAGCCCTCGCAGCGCAGGGGGTCGATGACAGCAGGGGAGCCGGCGGTCACTGCCCCGAAGCGGCAGACCTGGGCGCAGCGCCCGCAGCCGTCGCAGCGGGCCGGGTCGATGCGGGCCTTGTGGCCAGAAACGAAGGCCGTGGAGCTCAGGCGCCGGGGGGCCAGAAGCAGGTGCAGGTCCGGCGCGTCCACGTCCAGGTCGCAGATCACGTGATCCTGGGCCAGGTGGGCGAAGGCCGCCGTGAGGGAGGTCTTGCCGGTGCCGCCCTTGCCGCTGAGCACGACGATTTCAGGCATGGCGGCCCTCCGCGCAAGGCATGCGCTGCTCCGCCAGGCGGCACACCCGGCCGGCAAGGTTCCGGAACAGGGCTTCCTGCCGGGGGCCCGTGCGGGCGATGACCTCTCCCCGGGAATAGGCCTCGGCGATGGCGCGTTCGTAGGGGATCTCCGCCAAAATCGGCAGGCCGTGGCGCGCACAAAGGCCATAGACCCGCTCATCCCCCAGGCCGGCCCGGTTGACCACCACGCCCATGGGTTTGCCCAGGGGGGCGAAGGCCTGGCGCGCCAGGTCCAGGTCGTAGGCGCCGAAGGGGGTGGGTTCGGTCACCAGGACGATGGCGTCGGCCGCCATCACCGCCGTCACCGCCGGGCAGCTCACGCCGGGAGGGGCATCGATGAGGACGTCACGGCCGTCGGCGGTCATGGCCGCCAGGCGGGCTTGCACCTGGCGCATCAGGGGGGGACTCATGGCCTCCCCCACCCGCAGGCGCCCCATGAGGAAACCCACGTCCCCGGCAAGCCCCCAGGAGATTTCCCCCAGTTCGCGCCTGCCCGGGGAAATGGCCTGCGTCGGGCAGACCGCCTGGCAGGCGCCGCAACCGTGGCACATCTCGGCGAAGGTCAGGACCACATCCCCCAGGACGCTGATGGCCTTGAACTGGCAGATCTCGGCGCAGGCCCGGCAGCGGTTGCAGCGCTGGAGGTCCACCTCGGGGACTACCAGATAGGCCGGCGCCCGGCCCTCGATCCGCGGTTGGAGGAAAATGTGCAGGTTGGGCGCTTCCACGTCCAGATCCACGGCCACCACGGGGGAGTCCCAGATGGCGGCCAGGGAGGCGGTGACCGAGGTTTTGCCCGTGCCGCCCTTGCCGCTGGCAATGGCCGCTTTCATGGCAAGGGCCTCCGGGGGGAGGGCCGGAAGGCGGAGAGAAGCGGATGCGACATGCCGGTCCCCTTAGCGCCCGCCCGGGGTGCCGCTCCCGGACCCCGCTTGCCGGTTGGCGGCTGCCGCCGGCGCCAGGCCTCCCTTTTGGAAGCGCTCCACGGCCTGGCCGACGGTGAGACCCGCCAGGTCCTGAATGACCTGGACGCCCACGGCCTGGAGGGCCTGGAAGGCCTTGGGGCCCACATAGCCGGTGAGCAGGGTGGAGACCCCGGCGCGGGCCATGGACTCGGCGGCCTGGATGCCGGCTCCCTGGGCCAGCACCTGGGCGCCGTCGTTGTCGAGGTATTCGCGGGAACCGGTATCGGTGTCGACGATCACGAACCCCGCCGCCCGACCGAAGCGCGGGTCCAGGCGGTCTTCCAGGCCGGGACCTTCGCTGGAAACGGCGATTTTGGGCATGACATCCTCCTAGGGGAAGCACTTTGCAAGGCCCGCGGCGCACCGCCGCGGGCTGGCCTAATGAAAATCAGCACGCAATGGGTAGCCTTGGATTGCCCCCCTGTCAAGGCTCATTTTGAGCATATGCTACTTATTTTAAATCAAACCACTTGAAATAATTATGGAAAAAGAATGTGCGCGGAGGGGTTCCATTCCGGGAAGGTGTGCGGACGGCGCGGAGAGGCGGCTGCCCGGC
>DJGG01000006.1:20400-20638 GCA_002432195.1 Desulfobacteraceae bacterium UBA5852 | reverse complement strand
GCAGGGTGCAGGGCGTCGGACAGATTGGAGAACCCTGCCCCCTGTCCCGGCACCCTCACAAGGGGGAACCCCCTCGTGACATTGACAAATCCGCCCAAATGGAAGATGGTGGGCCATTCGTCGGTCAGGGCGCCGGCCGGCAGCCTGTGGATATCCTGCGTCCAAGACCAAATGGCTGCGTTGGCCGGAAAGCGGCACTTCCCGTCTGACCATATGAACTTCGGGGGGTCGCGCCCCT
>DJGG01000006.1:7001-20365 GCA_002432195.1 Desulfobacteraceae bacterium UBA5852 | reverse complement strand
TTGAGGTCGCTGCGCTTTTCCCCTCGGCCCGTGCCTTGCCCTTCGGTCCTGTAATTGCCTATCCCCAGGCTGCTTTCTGGCCGATGCCCTCCTCCAACCTATTTATTGCCATCACCATACGTGGCGCGGCAGCGAGCCTTTACTTTGGCCTTGGCTTGCCCACCAGGGTCCGAGGCTAGGTTGGTTTCATCTGAATTGGGTTATGAGACGGCAAGTGTTGATGGCAGAAGGAGCCAGGGACCCAAGATCAATCCAAGAACCCAGCCCCCTGTCTTTTTCCCGCCGCGAGGCGGGGACGGANNNTCACTGAGGCGGCCGGGTTGCCGAAGGATGAATCTGAAGCCCGGGGCTCTGGCTGATCCGCGGGTTTATTGGCGTTAGGCTCAACTTTGACCCCATACGACATGCATCCCGATTGAGCGTGAGCTGCCACTGTCGTAGCCGCATTGGTTTTTATGGCGAACAGGCAATTGCCTCTGGGTTCAGGCAAGGAATGATTGGGCCATGCCCCTCGACTACACCACCCTCGACCTGTTCCGCCGCAACAACCCGGCTTGGCGCTTGCTGCGGTCGGATCACGCGCCGTTGGTGGTCAGCTTTTTCCAGCGGGTATTTGTCGACGCCAATCGGCGGTCGATTTCCCAGGCCGACCTGGTGGAAGCGCTGGAGGACGAGCTGTTCGACCTGCGGGAGCGGTTGGGGGACGAGGCTTTCCCCAAATCGGCCCAGCAATACCTCAACGATTGGGCGGACAATGCAAAAGGGTGGTTGCGCAAGTTTTATCCCAGCGGATCGGACGACCCCCATTTCGATCTGACCCCCTCCGCCGAGAAAGCGATTACCTGGCTGGCGAGTCTGACCGAGCGCGCCTTTGTGGGAACGGAGTCGCGCTTGCTGACCTTGTTCGAGCTCCTGCGGCAGATGCGCGAAGGCACGGAGACCGATCCTGCTGCGCGCATCGCCGAGCTGACCAAACGGCGCGACGAGATCGATGCCGACATCGACAGGGTCAAATCCGGCGACGTTCCCATGCTGGATGACACGGCCCTCAAAGACCGGTTTCAACAGTTCCTCCAGATGGCTCGCGAGTTGTTGTCCGATTTCCGCGAGGTGGAGCACAATTTTCGTCTCCTCGATCGCAAGGTGCGCGAGCGCATCGCGCTTTGGGACGGTACCAAGGGCGCGTTGCTCGAAGAGGTCATGGGCGAGCGGGATGCCATCGCCGGTTCCGATCAGGGGAAGAGTTTTCACGCCTTCTGGGACTTCCTCATGTCCCCGCGCCGCCAGGAGGAGTTCAGCAAACTGCTCGAAGATGTTTTGGCGCTCCCCGCCGTGGCGGCCTTGTACCCCGAACCGCGCCTGCGGCGGGNNCAGCGGGTACATTACGACTGGTTGGCGGCCGGGGAGCACACCCAGCGCACGGTGGCGCGCCTGTCCCAGCAGCTCAGGCGGTTTCTCGACGACAAGGCTTGGCTCGAAAATCGTCGCATCATGGACATCCTGCACGGGATCGAGGCCAAATCCTTGGAGATCCGTGAGACTCCGCCTTCCGGCAGTTTCATGCCGTTGGACGACAGCGCGGTCACCGTCGACCTGCCGCTGGAAAGACCCCTGTTCCGGCCGCCGGTTCGGCCCCATTTCGCCGATGTGTTACTGGAAACAGGGGAGGGCGATGTCGATGCCACGGCCCTGTTCGCCCAGGTGGTGGTCGACCGGGAGGCGCTCGTCCGGCACATTCGCCAGGCCTTGCAGTCCCGTTCGCAGGTCAGCCTCGAAGAGCTGGTGGCCGCGCGGCCCCTCCGCCAGGGGTTGGCGGAGCTGATCGCCTACATGCAGCTGACCGGTGAATGGCCCCACGCCGTGGTTGACGAGGAAACCGTGACGCGTATCCAATGGGCAATGGAAGGGGACATGGTGCGGCGCGCCTCGCTGCCGCGGATCATCTTTATGAGGGATTAGGGAATGGACGATTTGGTTACCGCAGCGGAATCCTCTCCAAGCGATCACAACCTCTCGGCGGTGGTCGTCCCCCTGTTCAAGGGGGTGCTCTACATGGAGGAGAATCCGGCCCAGTGGAACGCCCTGCTGGACCTGCAGTTTCGCGTGCGCGACTATGTCGCCGTGCTCGGGCTGGACCTGATTCTGGACGAGGCCGAAGGCTATGCATTTCTGCGTTCCACCCCGGACGAGGCCCCCGACAGCCCCAAGCAGCCTCGACTTGTGGCCCGCCGTCAGCTCTCCTTTCCGGTCAGCCTGCTTTTGGCCCTCCTGCGCAAGAAACTGGCGGAGTTCGATGCGCGGGGAGGGGACACCCGCCTGATCCTCTCCAGCGACGAGGTGGTGGAACTGATCCGGGTCTTTCTGCCCGAGGGCACCAACGAAACCCGGTTGATCGACCAAGTCGGGACCCACTTGAACAGGATCGCCGACCTCGGCTTTGTCCGTCGCCTTAGGGGCCAGGCCGACATGTTCGAGGTCCGCCGCATCCTCAAGGCCTTTGTGGATGCCCAGTGGCTGGCGGAATTCGATCAGCGCCTGGCCGACTACCGGCAGCACCTGACGCAGACCGGAGAGCGCAACGATGGCTGAAAGCCTGGAACTCTCCTTCGTGGACAGCGACCGACTGGCCGGCTTTCGCCTGCAGCGGCTGGAAGTCTACAACTGGGGGACCTTCGACCGGAAGGTGTGGAGCCTTCACCTCAACGGCCGCAACGCCCTGCTGACCGGCGACATCGGGTCCGGCAAGTCCACCCTGGTGGATGCCCTCACAACCCTTTTGGTACCCCAGCAGCGCATCACGTACAACAAGGCGGCCGGCGCCGGGGCACGGGAACGTACCCTGCGCTCCTACGTCATGGGCCACTACAAGTCCGAACGCAACGAGGTCGGCGGCAGCGCCAAGCCGGTGGCCCTGCGCGACCCCAACCACTACGCCGTCATCCTGGGGGTGTTCCACAACGCGGGCTACCTGAAGACCGTGACCCTGGCCCAGGTCTTCTGGATCAAGGATCTCCAGGGGCAGCCCGCCCGCTTTTGCGCCGCCTGCGAGGGCGAGCTTTCGATCGCCGCCGATTTTGCCCGCTTCGGAGCCGACATCGGCCAGCTGCGCAAGCGCTTGCGCACCTCCGGGGTCGACCTCTGGGACAGTTTCCCGCCTTACGCCGCCTGGTTCCGGCGGCGGTTCGGGATCGACAACGACCAGGCTCTGGAGCTGTTCAACCAGACCGTATCCCTCAAATCCGTGGGAAACCTCACCGATTTCGTGCGCACGCACATGCTGGAGCCCTTTGATGTGGTCCCCCGCATCAAGGCCCTGATTGAGCACTTCGATGACCTCAATCAGGCCCACAAGGCGGTCCTCAAGGCCCGGCAGCAGATCGAAAAACTCACCCCGCTGGTGGCCGAATGCGACCGTCACGCCGCCCTGTCAGCTTCCGCCGACGAGCTACGCGCCTGCCGCGCGGCCCTCCCGGCCTGGTTTGCGGGCTTGAAACGGGAGTTGCTTGAAAAACGGTTGGCCGCTATGGCCGGCGACCTTGACCGGCGGCAGGCCAGACTGTCGCACTTGACGGAGAAACGGCGTGTCCTGGAGTCCAAGGCACTCCAATTGCGGGACAACCTCGCCCGGAACGGCGGTGACCGCATCGAGCGGATCGGCGAAGAGATTCGGGCCAAGGAAGAGGAACAGCAACGCCGCCAAGTCAAAGCCGATCGGCATGCCGCTTTGCTGAAAGCGCTCGATTTACAGCGCGCCGATGCGGAAGAAGTCTTCCGCGAGCGCAAGCGGGAATGCGTGGCTCTGCGCGAGGAAACCGAACAGCGCGAGGCGGAGCTTCAGAACACGCTGAACGAACTGGGGGTGGACTTTTCCCGGAAACGCGGCGAGCACGAGGAACTGCGCGGGGAAATTGCGAGCCTCAAGGCCCGGCGCAGCAACATCGACGCCGGGCAGGTGGCCATGCGCCGCACGATCTGCAGCGCGCTCGATCTTCCCGAAGACGATATGCCTTTTGCCGGCGAGCTGATCCAGGTGCGCGACGAGGAGCGCGACTGGGAAGGGGCCATCGAGCGCCTGCTGCGGAATTTCGGCCTGTCGCTGCTGGTGCCCGACGCGCACTACTCCAGGGTGGCCGCCTGGGTGGACGGCACGCACCTCAAGGGGCGCCTGGTCTATTTCCGCGTGCGCCCGTCGCGGGAGGCCGCCCCACAGTCGCTGCGCTCCGATGCCCTGGGCCGCAAGGTCGCCGTCAAACCCGATTCGGCCTACTACGAATGGCTGGAAGGGGAGATCGCCCGGAGGTTCGACGTGGCCTGCTGTGACACCCAGGACCAGTTCCGGCGCGAGACCCGGGCCGTCTCCCGGGCTGGTCAGATCAAGATGCCGGGAGAGCGCCACGAAAAGGACGACCGGCACCGCATCGACGATCGCAGCCGCTACGTGTTGGGATGGAGCAACACGGCCAAGATCGCCGCGCTGGAGGAAAAGGCCCGGCGTCTCGGGGCGCAGCTGGGTGAAATGGGCCGCGCCATTGCCGCGCGGCAACGGGATCAGCAAACCGTCCGGGATCGTCTGGCAGCCCTTTCCAAACTCGGCGAATATCGGGAATTCCGGGAGCTGGATTGGCGCTCCCTGGTGGCGGAGGTGGCCGATCTGCAGGCGGAAAAGCGGCGGTTGGAGGCCGCGTCTGACATTCTCCAGACCCTGGCCGCTGAGCTCGGCAAGGCCGAGGAGGAGCTCGCCGCCAACGAGCGGCAGCGCGACAAGGAGAAGGACGCCTGCTCCAGACTGAAACAGAAGATAAACGATGACGAGGCCCGGCGGCAGCAGGTTCTCGGGGTGTTGCAGGACGCCGGTCCGGCCCATGAGGCATATTTCGCGCAGTTAATGGCGTTGCGCGAGGAAGCCCTGGACGTGCGGTCCTTCACGGTCGAATCCTGTGATCCTGCCGAACGCACGCTCCGCGAGTGGCTGCAGGCCAAAATCGACGCCGAGGACAAGAAGCTCGCCCGGCTGCGCGACAAAATCATCGAGGCCATGCACGGCTTCCGGACGGACTACCCCTTGGAAACCCAGGACGTGGACGCATCGGTGGCGGCGGCGGGGGAGTACCGGGAAATGCTGCAGCAGCTTCAGGCCGACGATCTGCCGCGCTTCGAGGCGCGCTTCAAGGAACTGCTCAACGAGAACACCATCCGCGAGGTGGCCAATTTCCAGTCCCAGCTCACGCGGGAGCGCGAGACCATCAAGGAGCGCATCGACCACATCAACACCTCACTCTCCCAGATCGACTACAACCCGGGCCGCTACATCGTGCTGGAGGCGCAGCCCGGCACCGACGCCGATGTCCGGGGTTTTCAAAGCGACCTGCGGGCTTGCACCGAAGGTGCGCTCACCGGCTCGGACGACGCCCAGTACTCCGAGGCCAAGTTCCTGCAGGTGCGCCGGATCATCGAAAAATTCCGCGGCCGCGAAGGGCAGTCCGAGCAGGACCGCCGCTGGACCGCCAAGGTGACCGACGTGCGCAACTGGTTCGTCTTTGCCGCCAGCGAGCGCTGGCGCGAGGACGGCAGCGAGTACGAGCACTACACCGACTCGGGCGGAAAATCCGGCGGGCAGAAGGAGAAGCTGGCCTACACCGTGCTGGCGGCCAGCCTGGCCTACCAGTTCGGCCTGGAGTGGGGCGAAGTGCGCTCGCGCTCCTTCCGGTTCGTGGCCATCGACGAGGCCTTCGGTCGTGGCTCGGACGAGTCGGCCCACTACGGGTTGAAGCTTTTCAATCAGTTGAACTTGCAGCTGCTGATCGTCACCCCCTTGCAGAAAATCCACGTCATCGAGCCGTATGTTTCAGCCGTGGGGTTTGTGCACAGTGAAGACGGCAAAACCGCCTGCTTGCGCAACCTGACCATCGAGGAGTACCGGGAGGAAAAACGGAGGCAGCCGTCGTGAACTGGACCCGGCCCGACGACCTTCGCCAAATGGTTCAACGCCTCTGGGACCGGGGGGCCTTGCTGGCCAGCCTGGCCGGCGGCGAATCCCACTTCCCGAGGCGGCTGCCCCTCAAAGGGCCGACCTCGGCCGAGATTACCGAGCACTTCGACGCTGTCCGCGACTGGATCGCCCGGCTCGACCGCCAGGCCAATCATTACCGCATCGTGTGGCGTCACATCCATCACCGGGTCCTGGGCGCCAACAAACTGCCAAGCGAAATCTGGATCGACACACTGGACGACGCCCTGGCGTTCGTCGACCGGTGCCGGGAGGCCGAGCGGTTTGCCGGGCTGGTGGCTATGACCGAGGAGCGGATACCCGATCTCACGACCTGGCTCCTTAAACGGCCATTGCGCGCGCTGTCCCTGGCGGACGATTGGCCCCTTCTGCTCGACATCGTCACCTGGATGCGTCGACACCCCCGCCCAAACCTGTACCTGCGCCAAGTGGACATCCCCGGCGTCCACAGCAAGTTCATCGAAGGCCACCGATCCGCCCTGACAGAGCTGTTCGACCTGGTATTGCCCGCGGAAGCGGTGGACAGGGAGGCCGGAGGCCTGTCCGGGTTCTGCCGGCGCTACGGGTTTCTGGACAAACCGCCGCGCGTGCGGTTTCGAATTCTGGACGACGCTTTGGCGGTCTTTCCCACCGGCAGGGATCAGGATATCGCGGTCACCCGCGACACCTTCGCCGGGCTCGACCTTCCGGTCGACAACGTCTTCGTCACCGAAAACGAGATCAACTTCCTGGCGTTTCCACGGGCTCTGCGGAGCGCGGTCGTTTTCGGCTCAGGCTACGGGTTCGACATGTTCGTCCCGGCCCACTGGCTGCGCAAACGGCGTCTTTTTTACTGGGGCGACATCGATACCCACGGGTTTGCCATTCTCGATCAGTTGCGCGGCCTTTTCCCGCACGTCCGGTCTTTCCTCATGGACCGTGGCACCCTCATGGCCCACAAGAGCCTGTGGGGCCGCGAACCGAGCCAGGAAATCCGGGATCTGCCGCGGTTGGATCCCGAGGAGAAATCGCTGTATAACGATTTCCGCGACAATCGCTTGAGCGACCAGCTGCGTTTCGAACAAGAACGTGTGGGGTTCGATTGGGTCCGCAAAAGCGTGGCGGAGCTTTGCGGATGACGCCTGGCGGGACATCTTACGCCAGCGCAGATCGCAGGCCAACCCCCGCGAAGCGGGTAACCACGCAAATAACGTATGTACTAACCATACGTTAGTATGGTAATGCCATACACTATGAGCTTATTGGCACAAATTTTGTCCTCCAAGGTCCGAGCGGAAATCTTTCGCCTGCTTTTCGGTTTGTCGGACCAGCCGCTGCACTTGCGTGAGTTGGCCCGGCGCAGCGGGTTTGCCATCGGAACCATTCAAACCGAAATGAAAAAGCTCGTGCGCCTGGACTTGGTCGAACGCCGCAAAGACGGCAACCGCGTCTATTACCGGGCCCAAAAGATTCATCCCCTGTACACCGATATCCAACAATTGGTTTTCAAGACCACGGGCTTGGTGGACACGCTCCAACAGGCCCTTGGCAATCAGGAGGCCGTCGAGCTTGCCTTTTTGTTTGGATCGGCGGCCACCGGCAAGCTTGCCGCGGAAAGCGATGTGGATCTCCTGGTGATCGGGGATATCGGGTTGCGTCGGTGTTTATCGCTTTTGACCGGCGTGAGCGACCGCATCGGCCGGGAAATCAATCCCATCGTGATGTCCGCCCGTGAATTCGCTAAACGCGTTGCGGACGGGGAGCATTTTATCATGGCGGTTTTGGAGGGCCCGAAACATTTCATCGTAGGAAGCGCCGATGACCTTAAAGCAATGGGCTGAAAATGGATGGCTGCGGCCGCACCAGACCAGCGCAAGGGAGATTCGTGACTTGTTGAGGATCGTCGAGCGCGATCTCAAGGACGCGGATGGCGGCATTTCAACCGATGTCAGAGAATTGAAACGTGATGTCCTGGATTGGCTTGCCGCCAATCATCCTGATCTGTGTTAGCTTTTCCAATCGACAGCCAGTGTACAAGCCATTCACCGGGAGCCGGAACGACCATGCGATTTCAAATTGGTCGTCCTTGTAGCCTGATTCCGCCAGATGCTTGAGTACTCGATCTCAGCCTTTTGGGGCTAGTTCCCGAATAGGGGAGGGCACAAAACAGGAAACCCACTGCTTTCACAGTGGGTTTCCTGTTGATGCCGGCCAAGAAGGGTAGGAGGAATTCGGGGCAGGAAAGGAAAGAAAAGAAGGGCTCGTTTAAGTGATGGGATAGTGGGAAGTGCAGAAGCAAAAATCCGTATGCCCCCTGACACACGGGTGACATACGGATTTAAGCATGCCCCAGGATTTAAAGTTCCTGAAATCGCTGGGAAAATTTGGTGCCGAAGGCCGGACTTGAACCGGCACGGGCNNCCTCAAGATAGCGTGTCTACCATATTCCACCACTTCGGCACGGGTAAACCATTTCGGCCTACTGCTGGGTCTTGGGCGCCTGGGCGCCGGTGTCGCCGGCGGGCGGAGCCGACTCTGCCGGGGCCGCGGGGGCCGGGGCGCTTTCCGTTGCGGCGGGCGGCTCGGTCGGGGCCGCAGGTGCCGCGGGTTGTTCGGCCGCCGGGGGGTTTTCCACCACCGAGGCGCTCGGGCGGTTGCCCGACATGTAGGCTAGGGTGAGGGAGGTGAGCATGAAGATCACCGCCGCGCCTGTGGTGAGCTTGCCCAGAAAGGTGGTGGCCCCGGTGCTGCCGAAAAGGGTCTGGCTGGAGCCGCCGCCGAAGGCCGCGCCCATGTCGGCGCCTTTGCCCGTCTGCAGCAGGACGATGAGAATCAGCGCGATGCAGACGACGATGTGCAGTATGACGATGAGAATGGACATAAGTCAGTTTCACGCCTGTTCAGGACCGGAAACGCATGATCCTGGCGAAGGTCTGCGGGTCGAGGCTGGCGCCCCCCACCAGGGCGCCATCGATATCGGGCATGGCCATGAGGCCGGCCACGTTGCCCGGTTTCACCGACCCACCGTAGAGGATCCGCACACCCGCGGCCAGATCCGCGCCGAGGAGCTCGGCCAGAAGGCGGCGGATGCGGTCGTGGACCTCCTGGGCCTGGTGATCGCTGGCGGTCTTGCCGGTGCCGATGGCCCAGACCGGCTCGTAGGCCACCACCACGTCCAGGGGGTTTCCCAAAGCGATATTTTCTAAACCCAAGCGGAGCTGTTTGTCAAGCACCGAAAAGGTCTGGCCCGCATCCCGTTGGGCTTCGGTCTCCCCCACGCAGACCACCGGGACCATCCCGTGGCGCCGCACGGCGTGGACTTTGCGGTTGACGCCGCGGTCGTCCTCGCCGAAGAGCTGGCGCCGCTCCGAGTGGCCGATGATCACGAAGCGGCAGCCGGCGGCCTTGAGCATGGGGGGGGCGATTTCCCCGGTGAAAGCCCCCGAGTCCTCCCAGTGGGTGTTCTGGGCGCCCAGGGCGATGGCGCTGCCCTGGAGGGCCGCATGCACCGCCTCCAGCGCCGTGAAGGGGGGGGCGATCATGACCTCCACGGCCTGCGCCCCGGCCACCTCCCGGGCCAGCTCACGGGCGGCGGCGGCGGCTTCGGGGCCGGTTTTGAACATCTTCCAGTTGCCGGCAATCAACGGCAGGCGAGAATTCATGGTCGGTCTCCTCCCCGGCTGGCCGGGAAGCCGGCGGGTCCGCGGCCGGGCGTCGGCCCGGCGGCGCGCCGCTCCCGGTTTTTAGGCGATCTCCGCGGTTTGGCCGCGGGCCTTCAAAGGTTCGCGCCCACCAGGGCCGCCAGGTCCACCATGCGGTTGGAATAGCCGGCCTCGTTGTCGTACCAGGACAGCACCTTGACCATGTTGCCCAGGACGAAGGTGGTGGGAGCGTCCACGGTGGAGGAGAGCTTGCAGCCGTTGTAGTCCGTGGAGACCAGGGGCAGGTCGCTGTACCCCAGGATCCCCTTGAGGGCGGTTTCGGAGGCGCTCTTGAGGGCCGCGTTGACCTCGCTTTCGGTGACCCCCTGCTTGTCGATGGCGGCCACGAAGTCCACGATGGAGACATTGGGGGTGGGCACCCGGATGGCCAGCCCGTTGAGCTTGCCCTGGAGCTCGGGCAGCACCAGGGCCACGGCCTTGGCGGCACCGGTGGTGGTGGGGATCATGGAGAGGGCGGCGGCCCGGGCCCGGCGCAGGTCCTTGTGGGGGAAGTCCAGGAGGCGCTGGTCCCCGGTGTAGGAGTGGATGGTGGTCATCAGGCCCCGCTGGATGCCGAAATTCTCCAGAAGCACCTTGGCCACCGGCGCCAGGCAGTTGGTGGTGCAGGAGGCGTTGGAGATGATGTGGTGCTGCCGCGGGTCGTACTGGCTGGAGTTGACCCCCATGACGATGGTGGCGTCGGGGTCCTTGGCCGGGGCGGAGATGATCACCTTGCGGGCCCCTGCCGTCAGGTGCTTGCCGGCCCCTTCGCGGTCCCGGAAGATGCCGGTGCACTCGGCCACGATATCCACGCCGAGGTCTTTCCAGGGGATCTGGGCCGGGTCCTTGATGGAGGTGATGCGCACCTCGCGGCCGTCCACGGTCATGCCGTTGGCCGCGGCCGCCACATCGGCCGCCAGGCGTCCGTGCACCGAGTCGTAGGTCAGGAGATGGGCCATGGTGGCGGCATCCGTCAGGTCGTTGATGGCCACGACCTCCAGCTCGGGGTGGGTGAGGGCGGCCCGGAAAACCATGCGACCGATGCGGCCGAAGCCGTTGATGCCCATACGAATGCTCATGATACCTCCTTAGAGTGGTTTGCTGAGGATGAGGGCGTCTTCCCCGGTGTCCGGGTAATAGCGGGGGCGCCGTCCCGCCACGTCGAAACCCGCCGCGCGGTAGAGCGCCAGGGCGGCCAGGTTGCCGGACCGCACCTCCAGGGTGGCCAGGGCCGCCTCCGGGGGACGCGCGGCCAGCGCCCGTTCGAGCAGTTGCCGGGCCAGACCCTGGCGCCGCCAGGCGGGGACCACCGCCAGGCGCTGGACATGCAGGGCGTCCACCATCAGGCGCAAGAGAATATAGCCCGCCACGAACACCGGGGAACCGGGGTCGCGGGCGGCATACGCCCCCAGGGCGTAGGCTTCGCCAAGCCGCAGCTCCGAGGCCACGAGCGCCCGGCTCCACGGCTGGCGGAAGGATTCGGCCTCTAAGGTAACTACCGCGTCGAGATCTGCAAGGCCCAGGGACTCCAGCCGCCAGGGGCGCAATCAATTGCTCCTTTTGTTGCCCTTCAGGATGCCGCTGGCCAGCGTGATGCTGCGCTTGCCATAGGCTTCGAGGGTGGCGGCAAGATCCGCGAGGTCCTTTTCCGGCCGGGAGTTGACGGCCTTGATGAGGATGGGCAGGTTGACGCCCGAGATGACCTCGAGCCTGCCCTCTTCCAGGAAGGAATAGCTGAGGTTGGACGGGGTGCCGCCGAACATGTCGGTGAGCACCAGGACGCCTTTGTCCTGGCGCACCTTCTTGATGGCGTCGGCGATCAGGCCGCGCAGCTTGTCGGCGCTTTCATTCAGGTTGATGGATACGGGCACGGTGGCCTCGGGCCGGTGGCCGATGACGAATTCGGCCGCTTCGATGAGGGCGGCGCCCAGTTGGCTGTGGGTGACGATGACGATTCCGATCATGTGTCCTCTTCCGGCGTACCGGTTGCGGCGTCCGCTCCCCGTGCGGGGGCGGGCGATCAGGGTTCCATGGGGGCCACCGGGGCGTGGTGGAGGTCCTGGCCGATGTCGCGGTGGGTCAGGCCCACCTCGGGATGCCGGCGGGCCAGGCGCTCGAACAGGGCGCGAGCCATGGCCACGGAGCGGTGGCGGCCCCCGGTACAGCCCACGGCGATGGTCAGGTAGGCCTTGCCTTCCTTTTCGTACAGCGGGAGGACAAATGCAAGCCAATCCATCAGCTTGTCCAGAAAGGGCTCGGCATGGGGGTCGGCGAAGACGAACTCCCGCACGTCGGGGGTTTCGCCGTCCAGATGCCGCAGCCGGTCCTGGAAATAGGGGTTGTTCAGGAAGCGCACGTCCACCAGCAGGTCGGCCTCCGGTGGGGGGCCGTACTTGTAGCCGAAGGACATCACCTGAATGCGCATGGGCAGCCGTTGCAGGCGGCTGCGCAGCAGCCGGTGGACGGCGGTCTTCAGCTCGTGGACGTTGGACTTGGTGGTGTCGATGACATGGTCGGCGACGGCCCGCAGGTCCCCCAGGACGGCTTTTTCGGTGCGGATGCTCTCGATGAGGGTTTGGCCCCGCAAGGGGTGGAGGCGGCGGGTTTGGCTGAAGCGCTGCAGGAGCACCTTCTCGTCGGCCTCCAGGAAGATGATTTCCAGGTGGTGGCCGTCGCGCCGCAGGCTGTCGAAAACACCGGGGTAGTCCTGCACGAAGCGGCGCTCGCGCACGTCCATGCCGAAGGCCAGCCCGGCGATGGCCGAGGTGCGTTCGAAGGGCCGGGTCAGAAACAGGGGCAGAAGGGCCACGGGCAGGCCGTCGACGCAGTAGAAGCCGCTGTCTTCCAGCACGTCGATGACCGTGCTCTTGCCGGAGCCCGACAGCCCGGTAATGATCATGAGGCGCAGGTCATTCACGATGCGATCGCTGGGCAGGAGGTCAGAAATCTTCGTCTTCCTCCCGGATGATGGCCTGGATGGTTTCGCGGTTCTCCGCCGCGAGCAACTTTTCCCGGAACGGCTCGCTTTTGAGAATGCGGGAGATGCGGGCCAGCACCTTGAGATGCAGCCCCGTCGAATTTTCCGGCGTCACCAGCAGGAAGAAGATCCGCGTGGGGCGCCCGTCCATGGATTCGAAATCGACCCCCTGGCGGCTCAGGCCGAAGCCCAGGTGCAGGGAGTCCAGGCCCTTGAGCTTGCCGTGGGGGATGCCGATGCCGCCGCCGATGCCGGTGCTGCCCAGCCGCTCCCGCTCCATCAGCACCCGCACCATTTCGGCGTGGCTGACCCCGGCCGCACGGGCCACGGGGGCGGCCAGCTCTTGGAGAATGCCGAGTTTGTCCCGGGCCTGGAGATCCGGGAGGATGACCTCGGCCGGCATGACGTCGAGAATCTTCATGGTTTGCGCTTCCGTGGGCAGCCGCACCGCTTCGCCGGTGCGCCGCCGTGAATCCCTGCCGCCGCCCGCCCGCGTACACAGGGCCCATCCGCGGCCCGGGCCAAGTCGGGGCGCCACTCCGTCGGGGGGTGGCCTTGGAGGTCGCCGGCGGCCGTCAGCCGCCTGTGGATAAACTGCTTTTCGGGCCGCGCCCTGCCTTGCGACCCGCTACTTGTTGATCCGCAGGCCGTCAGGCTCCGGGCGGGCCGCGGCGCGGCCGGTTCACCGCCGCCTGCCGCC
>DJGG01000006.1:2348-6985 GCA_002432195.1 Desulfobacteraceae bacterium UBA5852 | reverse complement strand
CCAGCGCTCAGGCGCTGGGTTGGATGAGCCCCAGGTCGCCGTCGCTGCGGCGATAGAGCACGTTGATCTGGTCGGTGCGGGCGTTGGTGAACACCAGGAAGTTCTCGCTGGTCAGATCCATCTGCAGCACGGCCTCGTCCACGTCCATGGGCTTGTATTCCACGTTCTGGACCTTGACCGCGGTGCGGCCGCCCGTTTCGGCCGGCAGCCCGGGCTCCGGGGCCGGCCCCTTGCCCCGGGACTTGCCCCCCGCCCGGCGTTCGCGCAGCTTTTCCTTGCTCTTCTTGATCTGCTTCTCGAGCTTGTCGAGGACCATGTCGATGGCCGAGTACATGTCCGCGGTTTCTTCCTTGCCGATGATGGTCAGGCGATCGCCGGTGATGTTGATCTCGGCGATGTGGCGGAACTTCTCCACGCGCAGCACCACGCTGGCTTCCGCGGGGTTGTCGAGCAGACGGTCGAAGCGGTTCAACTTTTCCGTAACATAGGCCTTCAGGTGTTCGGACGAGTCAAGGTTCTTGAACGTCACGGACGTCTGCATTCTGGCACTCCTTCTCCTAGATCTGTTTCCGTTTGTTGGAGGGCAACACGCCCAGGATCTCGCGGTACTTGGCCACCGTGCGCCGGGCGATGTCGATGCCCGCCGCCTTGAGGATGCGGGCGATCTTGTCGTCGCTGAGGGGCCTGCGCGGGTTCTCCTCGGCGATGATCTGCCGGATCCGGTCCTGCACGCTGGCCGAGGCCATGTCCCCGCCGTGGCTGCGCTTGATGGAGCTGTTGAAGAAGTATTTCAGCTCGAAGATCCCCTGGGGGGTGAGGGCGTACTTGTTGGTGGTCACCCGGCTGATGGTGGACTCGTGCATCTCGATGTCCTGGGCCACATCGCGCAGGACCATGGGCTTCAGGTGGGCGATGCCCTTTTCGAAGAAGTCCCGCTGAAAGCGCAAGATGCTCTCCATGACCCGGTAGATGGTTTTCTGGCGCTGGTGAATGCTCTTGATCAGCCAGGCCGCCGAGCGCATCTTCTCCTGGATGTAGTTTTCGGCCTCACCCGGCAGCTTGGCGCCCTGGGTGATGGATTTCTTGTAGAGGGAGTTGACCCGCAGCTTGGGCATGCCGTCGTCGTTCAGCATGATCACGAACTCGTTGTCGAACTTGTAGACGTAGATGTCCGGCACGATGTACTGGGGCGGCTCGTCGGTGAAGGGGCGCCCCGGCCGGGGCTCGAAGGAGCGGATCACGTTCACCGCGGCCACGACGTCTTCCAGTCGGATCTTGAGGGCCTTGCTGATGGCCTTGTAGTTCTTGTTCTCCAGGTGGTTGAGGTGATGGCGGATGATCTCCATGATCACCGGGTCGTCCACCCCCAGGTAACGGGCCTGAATCTGCAGGCATTCCCCCAGGCTGCGGGCGGCCACGCCCACGGGATCGAAACTCTGGAGCAGGGTGAGGGCCTGCTCGGCCCGCTCCGGGGCCACGTCGGCCGCCCGGGCGATGTCCTCGATGGACAGGTCCAGGTAGCCGTCCCGGTTGAGGTTGCCGATGATCAGGCTGCCGAGGCGCGCCTCCTCGTCGCTGGGGAAGGCCATGCGCAACTGCCAGAGCAGGTGGTCCTGGAGGGACTCCTTGCGCGCCACGAAGGCTTCGAAGCGGGGCGCCTCCCGGGATTCGGACTCGTAGTTGACCCGGCCCGGCGCGTTGTACTCGTCGAGATAGTTGCTCCAGTCGATGTCCTCGCGGATGTTTTCCTCGATGGTGACTTCCCGGTTGGGCGATTCCTCGACGGCCGGGCTTTCCACCGGCTCCTCGCGTCCGTCGTCGGCGGCGTGGTCGTGGATCTCCTCCAGGGCGGGATTTTCCTCGAGCTCCTGCCGGATCGTGTCCAGCAGCTCCATGCGGTTGAGCTGCAACAGCTTGATCGCCATCTGGAGCTGGGGCGTCATGATCAGCTGCTGGGTGAGCTTGAGCTGTTGTCTCAGTTCTAGTGCCATGGTTAAAGCCTGAATTCGTCCCCGAGGTAGAATCGGCGTGCAACGGGGCTGGCGATGATCTTTTCGGGGGGACCCGATTCGATCACCCGCCCGTCGCTCATGATATAGGCGAGGTCACAAACCTCCAGCGTTTCCCGTACATTGTGGTCGGAAATGAGGATGCCGATATGGCGTTCCTTCAAATGTCGGATGATCCGTTTGATGTCGATCACCGCCAGGGGGTCCACCCCGGCGAACGGTTCATCCAATAGCATGAAGGCGGGGTTGGTGGCCAGAGCGCGACTGATTTCCAGGCGCCGTTTTTCCCCGCCGGAGAGCACCGCCGCCTTTTGAGGGGCCAGATGGGCGATGCCCAGCTCCTGCAGCAGCGCATCGGCCTCCCGGAGCCGCTGGGCCGGCGGCAGGGGCATGAGCTCCAGGACGGCCAGCACGTTTTCCCGCACGGTCAGCTTGCGGAATACCGATGTTTCCTGGGGGAGATAGCCGATGCCCTTGCGCGCCCGGATGTACATGGGATCCGGCGTGAGGTCCGTGTCATCGATGCGCACCTTTCCGCTGTCCGGCTTGACCAGGCCCACGGCGAGGTAGAAGGTGGTGGTCTTGCCGGCCCCGTTGGGCCCCAGGAGCCCCAGAATCTCGCCGGCGCCCAACTCCAGGTCCACCCCCGCGAGGGCCTCCCGCGCCGCCCCGGGGTAGCGCAGCACCAGGCCCTGGGCGCTGAGCACCGGGTCGGCCGACGGGGAAGTGGCGGTGGGGGAAGGCATCAAAATAAAATCCGAAAATCGAAATCCGAAATCCGGGAAAACCGTTGATTGGTGCATTAGTTGTTTGGTTTTATTGGATAAAAGCTAAAAAATGTTCCCATCCGCGAACCAACCAATTCAACCAACCAACTGTCGGCTATCAGCGATCACCCGGCGGGCCGGGTGCCTGCACCCTGTCCCCTGGCGCGCAGCGCCCTGCTATCGGCCGCCACCGCCGCTTCCAGCTCCCGGAAGAGCCCCTCCTCCAGGTCCGCGCAGTGCCGCAGGCGCGCGGCCATGGCCGGGAAATCATCGGCGGCCGTGGCGCGGCCCTTGCAGTTGCGCGCCCCGGCCGCGGCGAACAGGCGCCATTGGTCCCCCACGGCGGTCATGCGCTCGGCGAAGCCCAGCAGGGCCGGCTTCTCCAGCACGCCGGCGGCCTCCTGGAGAAAGGCGGCGTACATGAAGCGGAATCCGCCGCCGCCGGTGCCGATCTCCTCCTGCATGCGGATCAGCTGGCCCAGGTGCAGCCGCGTGCGCTCGGCCCCCAGGCGCGCGGGCCAGCCCTCCAGGCGGGAGGCCAGCAGGCGGATCCCCCGGACGCCGATGAGGCACACGGGGGTGCGGGTCATGATGCGGCACACCTCGCGGATCCCGTCCACCACGGCTTTACGCAGATCGGGGGCGGATGGGGTGCGCTCCACGAAGTACATGCGCCCCCGGGGGGCCAGGGCGCCCCGGGAGAAGCGGGCCCGTTCCAGGTCCGCCCGGGCGCAGCGCACGGGGGTCTCGAAGATGGGGTCGCTCACCAGATAGTCGTCGCCGTCACGGCCGTAGACCACCAGGTTGTGCATGTTGAAGTGGAAGCGGTAGGCCGGGGGAAAATAGGGCAGCCAGTAGCCCCCCGTCTGGCAGCCCACCGGCAGACCCTGGGCGAGCCGGGCGTCCAGGTCGGCCATGGCCCGGGCCGGCCGGCGGTAGCAGACCATGCGCAGCCCCACCCCCAGTCGCCGGGTCACCCGCCGCAGGATGCCGCCGGTGGCGATGCGATAGGTGGTCAGGGGCAATTGGTTGAGGCGGATGAAGGGCAGGTAGGCAAAGAATAGGCCGGCGCCGATGCCGAAGGCCAGGGCTTCGCTCAGGCCAACCCCGTGGTGGGACAGGAGGTTGGCCGCCACGCCGCTTTCGCAATGGGCCGACTGGCGGTGCTGAAAGGCAATTTCCATGTCATTCCCGGTTTGCAAGGAAAACCAGCCCGGGATCCTCGGGAACCCTCCCGAGCGCCTCCGGAGCGATGCCGAACACGGCCGCGTAACGCGCCCGCAGCGCCGGCTTGAGGCGCCGGAAGACGCGGGCCTTGAGGTGGCGCCGCACGCGCCAGCGGCTCAAGCCCACGTAGCCGGCCAGCAGGCCCGGGTTCATCTGGTGGCGCTCCATGTGCCAGGCCAGGGGGCTGAGCTCGCCGGCCGCCACCTGCGCCCGCACCGCTTCCAGCCTCTGGAGGATCCGCTCCCAGGCCTGTTCCAGGGCCACGGTCTTGGGGGCCCACCCGTAGCTGGGCACCGCCTCGTAGCGCCCCTGGGCGTTGACCGCGTAGGTCACCTCCCGCATGCGCCCGGCCAATCCCACGTCCTGAGGTACGTCCTGCTTGTCCACGTGCCGTCCCCGCCCCCGCGTTGGGGGAGTGCGTGATGAAATGTGATACTTAGCCCCCGGTTTCCGCCGCTGTCAATGCCCAATCGGCCGCGGGCGGGGCGCGCCCGGAGTTGACTTTTGCCCCGCATACCGCCTAAGAGCGGGTGCAGAAGGAAGCGGATAGCCGATAGCGGATAGCCGTCAAACGCCGGGCGCGGAGGAATCCGCTACACCCTGTCGGCCATAAGCTAGCAGGCTGTGGATAAAC
>DJGG01000006.1:0-2254 GCA_002432195.1 Desulfobacteraceae bacterium UBA5852 | reverse complement strand
TTTATCCACAGCCTGCTAGTGCCCAGCCCACTTGGAGGTGCGCGTGCAAACCCATGCCATCCGGCTGACCATACCGTTCCACGATCTCGACCCGCTGCAAATCGTATGGCATGGCCACTACCTCAAATACTTCGACAAGGCCCGCTTCGCCCTCTTCGACCACTGCGGCATCGATCTCCTGCGCTATGCCGAGGAGCACGGCTGGCTCTTCCCCATAACGCGCACCTCCACCAAGCACATCCTGCCCCTGCGCTGCCGGGACGCGATCATCGTCTCCGCCCGGGTACGCGAGGCCCACATCCGCATCGTGCTGGACTTCGAGATCCGCCGCGCGGCCGACGGCGTCGTCACCACCCGCGGCCAGGGGGAGCAGGTGGCCGTCAGACTGCCCGGCATGGACCTCGCCCTCCAGATCCCCCCCGACATCGAGGCCGCCCTCAGCGGGACCCCATGACCCCGGCCGCCCTTTCCGCCGCCCTGGCCACGGGGGTCGAGCGCCTGGCCGCCTGGGCCGACCTCCTGGACGCCATCAATGTCTACCCGGTGGCCGACGGGGACACCGGCCGCAACCTGGTGGTGAGCCTGGCGCCCCTGCGCCGTCCGGCGCCGGAGGGCGGCCCGGGATCCAGGGCCCGGGAGCTGCTGATGGCCGCCCGGGGCAACAGCGGCAACATCGCCGGACGCTTCTTCGCCGCGTTCCTGGCCCCGGACCCCGCGGGCGGCCTGGCGGAACCGGCCGCCCGGGGAGCGGCGGAGGCCCGGGCTGCGGTGCGCCACCCCCAACCCGGGACCATGCTCACCGTCTTCGACCGCCTCCCGGAGCTCCTGGGCCGGGCCGGGCCCCTGGGGCCGGCCGCGGTCGAGGGCCTGCTCCAGGAACTCGCCGCCACGGTGCGCGGGGGCGTCGCTTGCCTGCCCCGCCTGGCCCGGGCCGGGGTGGTGGACGCCGGCGCCCTGGGCATGTATGTGCTCTTCGAAGGCCTGCTGCGCCAGCTGGCGGGCCGCCTGGAGGACTGCCGCCCCCCCACGGAGACCTTTGCCGGCCTACTGGCGGTGCACAGCGACTTCCAGGAGGCGATCCCCCGGGAATACTGCATCGACGCCGTGGTCCGCGCCACCGCGGGGGACGACCGCCTGGAGGCCTTCCTGGGGGAGGCCCACAGCCTGGTGACGGCCCGGGGGGACGGCCTCCTCAAGATCCACCTGCACACCCGCGACGCCCAGGGAGCCAAGGCGCGCCTGGCGGCCGCCGGCCCCCTGGTGGCCTGGGAAGCGGACGACCTGGCGGACCAGGTGCGCGCCTTCGCCCACCCGCCGGCGGGAGGCGGGGTGCACCTGGTCACCGACGCCGCGGCCTCCCTGGGCCGCAACGACCGGCAGCGCACCGGCATTACCCTCCTGGACAGCTACGTCACCGCCGGCACCCTCAGCCGCCCGGAAACCCGCTGGGACCCCCAGGCGGTTTACGCCGCCCTGCGGCGGGGCGAACGGGTGACCACTTCCCAGGCCTCGGATTACGAACGCCGGGAGACCTACTGCCGCCTCACCGCCCAGCACGGGCAGGTGCTCTATCTCTGCGTGGGATCGGCCTACACGGGCAACTACCGCCTGGCGCGGGACTGGCAGGCGAACCGCGGACGGCCGGAGGGCTTCCACGTGCTGGACACCGGCGCGGCTTCTGGACGCCTGGCGGTCATCGCCCTGGCCACGGCCGCGGTCGTGGCCCAGGGGGCGGACCTGGCCGGGGCCCTGGCCGCGGCCCGGCGGGCCATGCAGGCAAGCGACGAGCTGATCTTCCTGGATCGCCTCAAGTGGCTGGCGGCGGGGGGCCGGATCTCCCGACCCCAGGCGTTTCTGGGGGATGCCATCGGCCTGCGCCCCGTGGTCACCCCCCGGCCGGAAGGGGTCGCCCGGGTGGGGGCCGTGCGCCGGCGCCGGGACCAACTGGGCCTGGCCCTCGCCCGGCTGGGGGCTTCGCTGGACCCCGGCGACCGGGCCCTGGTGCTGCTCCAGTACACCGACAACGAGGCCTGGGTCCGGGAGACGGCCGCCCCGGAAGTGGCCCGCCGCCACCCCGCGGCCGAGGTGCGCCTCCAGCGCCTCTCGCTGACCACGGGGGTCCACACGGGCCCCGGAACGTGGGCCATCGCGTGGTTAGCCCCTAGCTGACAATAGCGCCTGGCAGCCTGTGGATAAACAAGCAGCGGGCTGAAAGGCCAGGCGCGGTGCGATGCGCAAAGCGATAGCCAACCTC
>DJGG01000267.1:6713-6840 GCA_002432195.1 Desulfobacteraceae bacterium UBA5852 | reverse complement strand
CGACGGGCGGGCGGGGCGCCTCCGCCGGGGGCGCGGCGGCGCCGGCGGCCAGGGGCTGGGAGTCCTGGTCGATCAGGTGCAGGGGCAGGTGCCCGGGTTCGATCAGGTCCTCGGCGCCCAGGATGGC
>DJGG01000267.1:5039-6637 GCA_002432195.1 Desulfobacteraceae bacterium UBA5852 | reverse complement strand
TCCAACTCCCGCACGTTGCCGGGCCAGGCATAGGTGTCGAAAAAAGTCATGACGCGGGCGGAGACCCCTGTCACGGATTTCCCCAGGTGGAGGTTGTGCTTGTAAATGAAATGCTGGGTCAGCCGCTGGATGTCGCCGCGGCGCTCCCGCAGGGGCGGGATGTGAATGAAGACGACCCCGAGCCGGTAAAAAAGGTCCAGGCGCAGGTCCCCGTGCCGGACGGCCAGGCGGGGGTCCGCATTCACGGAGCTGATGACCTTGAGGTCGATCTCGATGTCCTCGGCGGCCCCGATGCGTCGGATCTTGCGCTCCTGCAGGGCCCGCAGGAGCTTGGCCTGGAGGTTGATGGGCAGGGAATTGACTTCGTCCAGGAAAAGGGTTCCGCCGCTGGCCTGCTCGAAGATCCCGGCCTTGTTCTCCGCGCCCGTGAACGCCCCCCGGGAGGTGCCGAAAAGCAGGCCTTCCAGGAGGTTTTCGGGAATGGCCGCGCAATTGATGCCCACGAAGGGCCTGGAGGCGCGGTGGCTGTAATTGTGGATGGATTGGGCGAAGAGCTCCTTGCCCGTGCCGCTTTCTCCCTGAATGAGAATGCTGGAGCGGCTGGCGGCCACGTTCTTGAGCAGCGAAAGGAGTGCGGTGATTTTTTCATCCTGCGTGATGATTTNNCTTGCCCGTGCCCGTCTCACCGCAGATCATGATGGCCGAGTCGGAGCTGGAGGCCAGCCGGGCGATCTGCACGGCGCGCAGGAAGTTATCGTCCGTGCCCACCAGGTCGGTGAAGCGGTAGCGGGTGTTGTTGACCTGGAGCGGCTTGTCGTGGGGGCGCAGGTCGGAAGACGCGGCGATGGTCCGCTCGAGAACGTTGTAGTCCTTCACGATGCACACGGCCCCCACCACCCGGCCGCCGCGGTGCAGCGGAAAGACGCTGTGGATGGTGTTGGCCATCTTGCCGCGGCGGGTCTTGTAGAAGAAGAGTGTGCTGGGGACCGCCTGGCCGGACCGCAGGCACTGCATGATCTTGCTGGAGCCGTCGTCGAGGTTGTAAACCTCGGTGACGCTCCGGCCCAGGGCCTCGGAGACCGCCAGGCCGTCGATGCGCGCCTGGGCGTCGTTGTAGAAGATGATCCGGCCGCGCCGGTCGGTGATGATCACCCCTTCGTCGAAGGCGGACAGGACCGATCGAAAGTCCACCTCCGCCAGGTCCAGGGCCTCTTCCGTGTTGGTTTCCGCCGTCTCCATGGATCCGCTCCCCGACTCCCGCAGCTCGTGAATTCCCCTCCCGGCGCATATCCCGCCCCTTGAATCCGCCCGGGTGGGCGAGTTCACCCTAAAGTGTCCGGAGAATAATGTCAAAATTATTTGCTATACGTCGAAAAGTTTTTACATAAATTTGTAAAAGAAAAAAATTTTGGCATTCATTACGGATCGGAGGTCATCCCCGGAGCCGCCCGCCACGCCCGGGCGGCAGGCGTCAGTTCAAATAAAGCAAAGCATTCCGAATGGATGGGTGGTTTCCGGGGGAAGCGCCGGCAATCCCGGCCCGGGTCTCCGGTCCCCGGGGATATTGGCACGGGCCATGCTAACAGGCTGTGGATAAA
>DJGG01000267.1:0-4932 GCA_002432195.1 Desulfobacteraceae bacterium UBA5852 | reverse complement strand
TTATCCACAGCCTGCTAAGCCTGCTGAACGAAAGGTATGTCCGGGGGTGCAACGCCCCCGGCCGTGCTCCGCGGGCCGGAAGGCGCCCGAGCGCACCTTCCGCGCGGGCCCTCCGGCAGATGCACCATCCAACCCAAAGGAGAGTTCCATGGCCCCATCTGATGCTGCCAAGCCTTTCGATCCGTTCGTATTCTGGGTGTCCGCCTCGGTGACGGTGCTTTTCATTCTCTGGTCCGTTGCTTTCCCGGACAGCATGACCGCGGCGGTCAATGCCGTTTTCGGTTACACCACCATCGACTGGGGCTGGCTCTATCTCCTGACCGCCTTTCTGCTGGTGGGGGGCTGCTTTGTGCTCATGGGGCGCACCTACGGAGGCATTAAGCTCGGCCGGAGCGAGGACCGTCCCGAGTTCTCGGATTTCTCCTGGTTCGCCATGCTCTTCGGTTCCGCCATCGCCGCGGGCATCGTCTTCTGGGGACCGGCCGAGCCGGCCTACCATTATATGTCGCCGCCACCCTATTTCGGCGGTACGGCCAAGACCGCCGCGGCCGGGGCCAACGCCATGACCACCTCCTTTTTCCATTGGGGCTTGAGCGCCTGGGCGATCTACGCCATGCTGACCATCCCCCTGGCCCATGCCTGCTACACCAAGGGGCTGCCCTTCAAGTTCTCCAGCGCCTTTTATTACGTGATCGGGGACCGCGTGCACGGCATCTGGGGCAAGGTGCTGGACATCTTTGCGGTGTTCGCCACCCTGGGAGGCCTGGCCACCACCACCGGCCTGGTGGCCCTCCAGATCTCCAGCGGTCTCAAGTTCCAGTACGGGATCGAACTGGGGGGCGGGGCCGCCTACATCATCATCGCCGTCCTCACGGCTATCTTCACCCTGGCGGTCTACACGGGGATCGACAAGGGGGTCAAGCTGGTGGGCGACCTCAACATGTATGTCTTCGTGGGGATCTGGTTCTTCGTGCTGATCTTCGGCCCCACGCTCTTCCTGATCAACCTGACCACCAACGCCATGGGACAGTACCTCTATCATTTCATTCCCATGAGCCTCTTCACGGCCCCCGGCGACGAGGGCAACTGGCTGGGCTCCTGGACCATATTCTACTGGGCCTGGTGGATGAGCTGGGCGCCCTTCGTGGCCATCTTCATCGCCCGCATCTCCAAGGGCCGCACGATCCGTCAGACCGTGGCGGCCACCCTGATCCTGCCCACCATCGGCGACTTTCTCTGGTACGGCGTGGTGGGGGGCGCGGGCATCAAGTTCGACGTCACCGAGACCCTCAACCAGCACGGGTTGGAAAGCGCCATCTTCGCCATCGCCCAGCACCTGCCCCTCACCGGCATCGTCGCCGTGCTGCTCTTTTTCCTGATCGCCACGTTTTTTCTCACCAGCGCCAACTCCGCCGCGGTGGCCCTGGCCATGTTCGTCTCCGGCCACGAAAACCCCGGCCGCAACCTGCGCGCCTTCTGGGGGATCGCCCTGGGGGCCGTGGCCGCCGTGCTGGCCGGCACCGGCGGCCTGAAGGCCATCCAGACCGCCTCCATCGCCACGGCGTTTCCGCTGATATTTCTCCTGCTGCTGGTGATGTATGGTACTTTCCGAGGGCTTAACCGGGACCTGGCCGGCAAATAGGCTTCCCCCGCCTCCGGGACACGGGTTCCCGGAGGCGGCGCCCCCCTCGGCCCGGCCCGGCCCGGTCGGGACGACCAAACCCGAGATCGAGGAGGACCCCATGTACGACCGCATGCAAACCCTCAGTCCGGACGAGATGAGCCGGATTCACGACGCCAGCATGGACCTTCTGCGCAAGGTCGGCATCGCGTTCAACGAGGACGAGGCCCTGGCCATCTTCAAGCGCCACGGCTTCAAGGTGGAGGGCAAGACCGTTTTCTTCACCGAGGAGCAGGTGCGCCAGGCCCTGCGGACCGCCCCGGCGCGCTTCACCGTGGCCGCCCGCAACCCGGCCCGGAGTGTCGCCATCGGGGAAGACGATTTCGTTTTCGTGCCCGGCTACGGTGCGCCTTTCATCGCCACGGTGGACGGCCGCCAGCGGGAGGCCACCATGGAGGACTACGACAATTTCTGCAAGCTCGTGCAGTCCTCCAGGCACATGCACATGAACGGCTTCATGATGGTGGAGCCGTCCGACGTGCCCCCGGAAACCGCGCACCTGGACATGATGTTCTCCAATATCGTCCTTTGCGACAAGCCCTTCATGGGCAGCCCGGTCTCCAAGCAGGGGGCCCGGGAGGGCGTGGAGATGTGCGCCATCCTCTGGGGCGGCGCCGAAGGCCTCGCCAAGGCCGGACCGGTGACCGTCTCCCTGATCAACTCGCTCTCACCCCTGCAGTACTCCGAGGAGATGGCCGGCTCCCTGATCGAACTGGCCCGGGCCAACCAGGCGTGCGTCCTGGCCTCCCTGATCATGGCCGGCTCCTCCGGACCGGTGACCCTCGCCGGCGTGCTGGCCCTGCAGAACGCCGAGATCCTGGCGGGCGTCACCCTGGCCCAGTTGGTCAACCCCGGAGCCCCCGTGGTCTACGGGTCGACCTCCTCGGCCATGGACATGAAGACCGGCGGCCTGTCCATCGGCTGCCCGGAGCTTTCCCTGGTGGTGTCGGCCACGGCCCAGATGGCCCGCTTTTACAAGCTCCCCAGCCGCAGCGGCGGTGGCCTGACCGACGCCCACGTGACCGACGCCCAGGCCGCGGCGGAGTCCACCCTGGCGCTGTCCACGGCGGTGCGCAACGGGGTCAATTTCATCCTCCATGCGGCGGGAATCCTGGGATCTTACATTGCCATGAGCTACGAAAAGTTTCTCGTGGACGAAGAACTCTGCGGTGTTCTCCGGAAACTCATCACGCCCATCGCCGTCACGCCGGAGTCCATCGACACGGAGATGATCGCCCGGGTGGGGATCGGCGGGCAGTACCTGACCCAGCCCAAGACCTTCAAGCTCTGCCGCACCGAGTTCTACCTCTCGGACTTCATGAACCGCCAGAACCATGCGGGCTGGAAGGCCGCCGGCGCCAAACGGCTCGACCAGGGCGGCACCGATCGACTGAACCAGCGGCTGGCCGGCTTCAGCAAGCCCGACATCGATCCCGGCATCGAGGCCGACCTGGCCGCCTACGTGGGGCGGCGGAAAAAGGGCTGAGCGCGCCGCCAGGGCGCAGGAGGAGCGGTGGACATGGGGCGGAGCGCGCAGGATGGCAGGATGGCGCGGCTGCTGGGCCGGGAGTTGGACCGGCGCGTTTTCTGGGGGGCGGTGGCGCTCACGCTGCCGTTCATCGTCCTGGGGGGCTTTTCCCCCCAGGCCCTGGGGGCGGCCGGGGAGGCGGCCCTGAAGCTGCTCACGGGGTCCTTCAGCTGGTTCTACCTGATCAGCTGCAGCCTCTTCGTTTGCGTTTGCCTGGGCCTGGCCGTCTCCCCCCTGGGGCGCATCCGCCTGGGGCGGGACGACGAGGCGCCGGAGTTCAGCTTCATCAGCTGGTTCGCCATGCTCTTCTCGGCCGGCATGGGCATCGGCCTGGTTTTCTGGGGGGCGGCCGAGCCCATGGTCCACTACCTGACGCCCCCCACGGGAGAAGGGGGGACGCCGTCCGCCGCGCAGCTGGCCTTCGAGATCTTCTTCTTCCACTGGGGGGTGCACGCCTGGGCCACCTACATCGTGGTGGGGCTGCCCATGGCCTTCTTCGCCTTCCGCCAGGGCCGGCCGGCCACCGTTTCCGCCTGTCTGGAAGCGCTCCTGGGGGCGCGCTTTTCCAAGACCCTGGGGGGCAACCTGGTGGACGTGCTGGCCATCTGGGCCACCATCCTGGGGGTGGTGACCTCCCTGGGCATGGGGGCCCTGCAGATCCAGAGCGGACTGGCCCACGCGACCCCGATGACCGCGAGCCCCCATGCGGCCGCGGCCATCATCGTCCTGATCACCGCGCTTTTCATCACCTCGGCCGCCACGGGGATCAACCGCGGCATTCGGGTCCTGTCGCTCTTCAATGTGGCCCTGATGACGGCGGTGATGCTGTTTTTCTTCACCTGGGGGCCTTGGGGCTTCCTGCTGACGACCTTCGGCCGGGCGCTGGCCGGCTATCTGGCCCACCTGATCCCCATGTCCACCCGGCTGGTGCTCTTCGACAACCTGGACTGGACCCGGGGATGGACGGTCTTCTACTGGGCCTGGTGGGTGGCCTGGGCGCCGTTCGTGGGCGCCTTTATCGCCCGCATTTCCCGGGGGCGCACCGTCCGGGAATTCATTCTGGTGGTGTTGCTGGTCCCGCCCCTGTTTTCCTTTGTCTTCTCCACCGGGCTGGGGGGCACGGCGATCTGGATGGACATGGTCCGGCACCTGCCCATCGGCGCGGCGGTGCAGGCGAGCATCGAGGTGGCCCTGTTCGAAACCCTGCGCCATCTGCCGTTCTACGGGTTGCTGGTGGTGCTTACGAACGTGCTGATCGCGTCTTTTTTCATCACCTCGGCCGATTCGGCCACGTACGTCATCGCCCGCTTTTCCAGCGCCGGCCGCGAACCCGGCGACCCGGCCGCCGGGACGCGTCTGATTGTCTTCTGGGGGGTGGTGCTGGGGGCCCTGGCGGTGGTGCTGATCTACTCGGGGGGGCTCAAGGCCCTGCAGACGGCTTCGATCGCCGGGGCCTTCCCGTTCCTGTTCGTCATGTACCTGCTGCTGGCCTCCCTGATCAAGGCGTTGATCCGGGAGCACAATGCCTGATATGGAAAGGCCCGCGGGAACCCCGCGGGGAAACGTTCGCATACCTTACGTGAAGGAGGATCACCCATGGCGATTCACGATATTTTCCAGGCGGTCATGAATTTCGACGAAGAGAAGGTCAAGTCCCTGGTGCAGGCCGAAATCGATGCCCGGGCCGACGTGGAGGCCATTCTCAACGAGGGGCTCATCGGGG
>DJGG01000092.1 GCA_002432195.1 Desulfobacteraceae bacterium UBA5852 | reverse complement strand
GCCTGGCTCAAGACGCATTACCGCCCGGAGTACATGGCGGCCTTGCTGACCAGCGTCATGAGCAACATCGAGAAGGTCTCGTTCTTCATCGCCGAGTGCTCGCAGTCGGGCCTGGAGGTCCTGCGCCCGGACGTCAACGAGTCGATGGCGGAATTCACGGTGGTGCCCGCGGGAATCCGCTGGGGCATGGCGGCGGTGCGCAACGTCGGCCGGGGGGCCGTGGACTGCCTGGTGGCTGCCCGCGAGAAGGAAGGCCCCTTCCAGGACCTGGCGGACCTGTGCGCCCGGGTGGATCTGCGCCAGGTCAACAAGAAGGTGCTGGAAGGCCTGATCAAGGCCGGGGCCATGGACGGCTTCGGCGAGACCCGGGCCACCCTGCTGGCCAACCTGGACTGCTGCCTGGACCACGGCCAGAGGCTCCAGAAGGAGGCCCAGAGCGGGCAGTTCGGTCTCTTCGACGAGGGTGACCTGGGCCGGACCACCTTCGCGGAGGTCTGCAAGCTGCGCGAGAACGAGTTCGACAAGCGGGTCCTGCTGGACATGGAGAAGGAGATGCTGGGCATCTACCTCTCGGACTCGCCGCTCTCGGAGTATCGCGAGATCCTGACGCGCTACTCGACCCACCGCATCGCCGACCTGAACTCGCTGGGGGCCGGAGCCAGCGTGGCCATCGCCGGGATGGTCACCTCGGTCCGCAAGATCATGACCCGCTTCAAGACCCAGATGGCCTTCCTGCAGGTGGAGGACTTCTCGGGAACCACCGAGGTCACCCTGCGCCCCCAGGCCTACGAGAAGTTCTCCTCCTTGTGCGTGGACGGAGCCATCGTGGTGGCTCGCGGCGTGACCGAGGTGCGCCAGGCCCGTCAGGCCCGGGACGAGGAGGAGGATGAGGAGGCCCCGGCCGAGGAGGTCAAGCTGACCGCCGACGAGATGCTCTCGGTCGAGAAGCTGGCCTCGAACGTCTCGAGTGCCCGCAGCGCCTCGGATCTGGACTCCCGCTACCGGGGCTTGAACATCCGCGTGCAGCTCTTCCAGGGGGACTCCCTGTCGCGTCTGCGGGACATCCTGCTGCGCCATCGGGGAGCCCGGGAGGTCTTCCTGCACCTGGAGAGCCCGCAGGGCACGACCATCCTGCACCTGCCCGAGGCCTTCGGCGTCGAGCATGGCCCCCGTCTGGTGGGCGAGGTGGAGGATCTGCTGGGACGGGAGACCGTCTGGGTGAACTGAGGTCCGCGCCGGCGACCGGGGCGCGCCACACCGGGGGAGTCCTGGGGTCCCGAGCGGACGGGCCTGGCATGCCTCCAGAGACCGGGTTCCGGATCCGGATGTTGCCGGCGTATCCGAGAACTGTCACACCCCGGCAACAACCCTCGTCAGAATTTTACCTGGAACCCGGGTCCGGGGGCTTCCCCTGCCTCTAGACTCACGCCATGAGAATCGAGAAGATCCACGACACCCCGGCAACCACCCCTTCGACCGCTCCTCAGACCGGGCCGTCCCGGGCTCCCCGGGCGGACGAGGTCACCAAACCTCCGCAGGACCGCGCGGACGTGGATCCGGAGGCCCTGGAGCCCTCGCCCTCGCCCGGCCCCGAGGCCCGTCCGGCCAACCTCCAGGTCGGCAACATGAACCTGGGCGGGGGGAACGCGGAGGCCCGTTCGCGCTTCGACGAGATCAAGAAGACCGTCGGCGAGCAGGTGGTCCACAACGGCATCGACGTGGCCACCTTCCAGGAGGTGGACGTCGGCACCCGTCGGGTGGGCGGCAAGGACTACAACCAGGAGATCCTCTCGGCCGTCTTCGAGGCCGACCTGGGGGGGCGCGACACGCAGGCCCTGGGGGATGGCCGCTACCAGACCACGCTGCCGGACGGCACCCGCCGGATCGCCACCATCACCCAGGAGAAGCCTGCCGACGGGAACGGCGACGTGACGGTCTACACCGCCACCTATCAGGACGAGGCCGGTCAGGACGTCCGCTACACGATGGTCCACGGGCGCTCGATCGACCACGACGGGGGGACCTTCGGCAACTCGGTCCTGCTGGGCCCCGGCCAGGAGCTGCCCCGGGACGAGAACGGGCAGATTCGCGAGGGCGCCATCCAGGTCCATGAGATCGGCGAGGACCGGGGCAGCAAGGAGCGCCGGACGGCCCTGGAGGTCAACACCGCCGAGGGCCAGACCGTGATCAGCACCCACTTCACCGCCGGCAGCGAGGACTCCAAGCAGAAGGCCCGCAGCGCGGAGTACCGCTCGCTGGATGAGATCTGCCAGGGCAAGCCCGAGGTGATCCTGGGCGGAGACCTCAACTCCGCCCCGGGCGAGAGCTATACCGTCGGGGGCCTGTGGGGCTGGAACCCCTTCGGCCGGGATTACAGCTATCCCAGCGCCGGGGAGATGGGCTTCGAGGAGGGGACCGGCGGCGGGGGGCTGGACCACGTCCTGGTGCGCGGAGGCGACGCCGTGGGCCACCACTCGGTGGACGGCGTCGAGAGGGTGCACGGCTTCGATTGGGTGGACGTGGCCGACTGAGACGAAGCCAGCCCCGGGCGCGGCCTGCGCTCGGGGCTGGCGGGTCGGCCCCCCGGGGAGGGCGGTCCAGGGTTTCCGGCCGGTTTTCTAGTAGGCCAGGGCGAAGATCGCCTGTTCGGAGGTCTCGCGGCTGGTCACCACGCACTTTCCGGTTCCCCCGGGCTGCTCGAAGGGGATCACGCGGACGGTGGCCTTGGTCTCCTCCTTGATGCGGGCCTCTACCTCGGGATCCTCGCGGAACCAGCAGCGGACGAATCCACCCTGGGCCAGGGCCGCCTTCATCTCGTCGTAGGACTCGACCACGACGGTGTTCTCTTCCCGGAAGGTCCGCGCGCGCTCCAGCATGCGGGCCTGCACCTGGTCGGCCTGCTCGCGCAGCCAGCCGGGGCTGGCGCAGCCCTTCTCGTGGAAGGTCTTGGAGCCATCGAAGCGGGTCTTCAGCACGAAGGCAGACTTGTCGACGTCCCGGGGACCCACCTCCAGGCGGAAGGGCACGCCCCTCTGCTCCCAGTGGTAGTGCTTCTCGACCGCGCGACCCTCGCGCATGTCCAGGACCACCTTCTGACAGGCCGCCTCGTCGGTGAAGACGGTCAGCAGCTCGCGTCCGGCGTCCCGCTTCTCGGCGGCGGCCAGGCGCTCGGCCCCGCACAGGGCGCCGGCCAGCTCCCGGCAATAGGCCAGGACCCTCTCCTTCTCCTCGTCGGTCTTGAAGATGGGCACGATGGCGGCCAGGGTCGGGGCCACCCGGGGCGGCAGGACCAGCCCCTCGTCGTCGGAGTGGGCCATGATCAAAGCGCCGATCAGCCGGGTGCTGACCCCCCAGGAGGTGGTCCAGCAGTGCTGCAACTGGTTGTCCCGGCCCAGGAACTTCACGTCGAAGGCCCGCGCGAAGTTCTGGCCCAGGTTGTGCGAGGTCCCCGCCTGCAGGGCCTTGCGGTCCTGCATCATGGCCTCGATGGCGTAGGTGGTGTCGGCGCCCGGGAACTTCTCGCTCTCGGTCTTGCGTCCCTGAATCACCGGCACGGCCAGGAAGTCCTCGGCGAAGGAGGCATAGACGCCCAGCATGCGGAGGGTCTCCTCCTGGGCCTCCTGGGCGGTCTCGTGGGCCGTGTGGCCCTCCTGCCAGAGGAACTCGGCGGTGCGCAGGAAGAGCCGGGTGCGCATCTCCCAGCGCATCACGTTGGCCCACTGGTTGATCAGGACGGGCAGATCCCGGTAGCTGGAAATCCACCGGGCAAAGGACTCGCCGATAATCGTTTCCGACGTCGGGCGCACCACCAGGGGTTCGGCCAGGGCGCCGGCGGGCACCAGCCCTCCGGAGGGGCCCTTTTCCAGCCGGTGGTGGGTCACCACGGCACACTCCTTGGCGAACCCTTCCACGTGGGCGGCTTCCTTTTCCAAAAAGCTCAGGGGGATGAAGAGGGGAAAGTAGGCGTTTTTCACCCCCGTGGCCTTGAACATGGCGTCCATGCCGCGCATGATGTTTTCCCAGAGGGCGTATCCCCAGGGTTTGATCACCATGCAGCCCCGCACGACCGATTTTTCCGCCAGGTCAGAGGCCTTGATGACCTGCTGATACCATTCGGGGTAATCTTCTTCGCGGGTGGGTTTGATGGCTGTCTGAATCGGCTTGCTCATGAGGTCCTTTCAAGGTCGGTTCGAATGGGTGCCGTCCGGGGGTTCCGGGTCGGAGCCGCCGGTCACACCGCTTCCGCCGTCGGGGGGCTGGGTTTCGTAGCGCGCGATTTCCTCCATGAGGACCTCCACCAGGCGGTCTTCGGGGAATTGGCGCACCACCCGGCCCTTGCGAAAGAGAATGCCCGTCCCGTCGCCGCCGGCAATGCCGATGTCGGCCTCACGGGCCTCTCCGGGCCCGTTGACCACGCACCCCATGATCGCGATTTTGATGGGCAGCGCCCGGGTGAGCAGCGCCCGCTCGACCTTTTCGACGATTGCGAAAAGATCGATGCGGGTCCGGCCGCAGGTGGGGCAGGAGATAATCTCAGGACCGTGATGGCGAATGTCCAGGGCCCGTAGAATTTCGAAGCCCACCCGGACCTCCTCCACCGGGTCCCGCGTCAGGGAAACCCGCAGGGTGTCGCCGATCCCCTCGGCCAGGAGCATGCCGATGCCCAGGGCTGATTTGACGATGCCCGGATAGAGGCCTCCGGCCTCGGTGACCCCCAGGTGCAATGGAAGGTCGGTCTGTTGTGCCAGGAGGCGGTAAGCGGCAACGGTGCGGGGCACATCCGAGGCTTTGATGGAGATTTTGATACGATGGAAATCCATCCCGCGCAGCAGCTCCACATGCCGCATGGCGCTGGCCACCATGGCTTCCGGGGTGGCCCCCCCATGTGCCTTGAGCAGGGCCTTTTCCAGCGAGCCGGCGTTGACGCCGATGCGAATGGCGATGCCGTGGTCCCCGGCGCAGCGCACCACCTCGGCGACTTTGCGCCGCCCGCCGATATTCCCGGGGTTGATGCGCAGGCCGTCGGCACCTGCCTGGGCCGCGAGGATGGCCAGGCGATGGTCGAAATGCACGTCGGCCACCAGCGGTATGCCGATGAGGGCCTTGATGCGCCCGACGGCCTCCGCCGACGCGCGATCGGGTACGGCCACCCGCACGATGTCACACCCGGCCGCCTCGAGGCGCTGGATCTGGGCGACCGTCGCCTCCACATCCGGGGTGGGGGTGTTGGTCATGGACTGGACGGTGATGGGCGCACCTCCGCCGATGGTCAGACGACCCAGCGGCAGCGCAAGGGAGTGGCGGCGTGCGATCGGTGGCATTCCGTGACGGCAAGGTGGCGGTGGCGTTCGGGCCCGGACCCCGGGGCGTAAACCGGCAAGTGGCTAATCTACCAAACGGGCCATGGGCTGGCAAGGGAAATGCCCCGCGCGGGGCATTTGCGCCCGGAGGGGGATTCACGTTAGGATGGTGGAGCATCGGTCGGCGAGCCGGCCGTGTCCGGCAGGTTGTGGACGAACCCGCTTCGGGCCGAAAAGCCAGGCGCGGCGCGGTGCGCAAGCGCGAGCCAACCGCGCTGGGGTGTGCGCCTTCGCGCGAACCCCGCCATCCCGCCGTCGGCGGGACATTTTGGCCCGAGACGCAGTTTATCCGCAGCCTGCCAGGGCTTGCCCCGCTTGAGGGGCGCCGTTACCAGGAGGTTACCACATGGGGAGCCGTGCGAGGTCCGGCCGAGGTCGCAGGCGGCTGGGGCTGCTCGTCTGGACAGTTTATCTGGGCATCTGCGGAACTTATGCCGGGTTGAGCGAATACCGCATGGCGGGACTGACGGAGGTACGGGAGGCTGGCGTCCTGCGGGTTCTCACGCGCAACAGCGCCCACTGCTTCTACTATTATCGCGACGAACCCATGGGGTTGGAGTATGAACTGGCCCAGGCGCTGGCCGCGCACCTCGGCGTCCGGCTGGAATTGGGGACCGCCCATCGCTGGGAGCACATGCAGGCGGAATTGCTCGGGGGGCGTGCCGACATCGTGGCCGCCGGCCTCACCGCCACCCCCGAGCGCAGGGCCCGGGCGGCTTTCTGCCGCCCCTACCTGACCGTCCGCCAGCAGCTCGTCGTGCACCGGTCCCGTTCCCCGGACCTCTCGGCGGGGGATCTGGCGGGACGCAGCGTGCATGTCGGTCGTGGGACCGCCTACCAGGAAACCCTGGAGCGGCTGCGGACCGAAGGCATCGACGTGCGGGTGGTGCTTCACGACGACCTGACCGCGGAAGACCTGATCCGCCAGGTGGCCGAGGGGGCCGTGGAGATCACGGTGGCCGACTCGACCATCGCCCGGCTCAACCGGCGCTACTACCCCGAGGCCCGCATTGCCGGACCGTTGACCGGGGATCTGCCGGTGGCCTGGGCCGTCCACCCGGAGGCCACCGGGCTGCGGCGGGAGATCGACCGCTTTTTCGCCCGGCTCAAGGCCAACGGCCGGTTTGAGGAGATCTACCGGCGCACCTACGGCACCGAAAGTTATGACTATGTGGATATCCGGGCGTTTCACCGCAGCCTGCGGTCCCGCTTGCCGCTCTATCAGGCCCTGATCGAGGAGGCCGCCGCCCGGCATGGGTTCGACTGGCGCCTGCTGGCCGCGCAGGTGTATCAGGAGTCCCACTTCCAGCCCCAGGCGCGGAGCCTCTCCGGAGCTGTCGGCCTCATGCAGTTGCTGCCGCGCACGGCGCGCGCGCTGGGTGTGCAGAACCCCCACGACCCGGCGGAGAACATCGCGGCCGGGGTGCGCCACCTCAGCGGTCTGCACGCACGCTCCCGCGGCGCTACGGAGCAGGACCGACTTTTTTTTGCGCTGGCGGCATACAACGTAGGGTATGGGCATGTGCAGGACGCCCGGCACCTGGCTCGTCGGCGCGGGCTGAACCCGGATCGCTGGTCATCCGTGGCGCGCACCCTGCCCCTGCTCAGCCGGCAGCGCCACTACCGCCGGACGATCCACGGTTATTGCCGCGGGGAAGAGCCGGTGCGCTATGTGGAGCAGATCCTCACGTACTACGACATCCTCAAGCGCCGGGAGATCCGGTATCGCGCGGCGGCGCCGGCGTTATCGTGAGGCGGCGGGGGTTGCCGGGCCAGCCGCCAGCCGCGGGGCTATTGGCTTACAAAGGGATTGAAGCGCTTTTCCTGCCCCAGGACGGTTTCCGGACCGTGGCCGGTATAGACCGTCACCTCGTCGCCCAGGGGGAAAAGCCGCGTGCGGATGCTCTGGAGCAGGGCATCGAAATCGCCCCCTGGGAAGTCGGTGCGTCCGATGGAGCCCTGGAACAGGGTGTCTCCGACGAAAACGCGGCCGGGAGCGGCTAGGGAAATGCCGCCCGGGGTGTGCCCCGGGGTATGGATGACCTCCAGGGTGAGTCGGCCGACCGCGATGATGTCGCCGTCCTCCACCATGCGGTCCGGAGGTGGGGAGTTCTCGCTGCGCATCCCGAAAGCCCCGGCCATCTCCGCCAGCCGGGACAACATGGGGGCGTCCAGCGGGTGGATCAGGAGCGGCGCGCCGGTGTGGGCCTTCAAGGCACGGTTGCCGCCCACGTGGTCGAAATGCCCGTGGGTGTTGATGATGACCTTGACGGAGAGCTGCGCCTTCTCCACCGCCTCCAGGATGCGCGGCACTTCGGCCCCGGGATCGATGACCGCCGCCTCCCGGGACTCCTCGCAACCGACGATGAAGCAATTGGCCATGATGGGGCCGACGGCCAGTTTGTGAATGATCACTGGAATCCTCCTGCACGTGCCTGGGCGCCACCGGGCGGACGGCGCACAAGCCTCAATCTTCAGAATCGTCGTCCGGCGGCGGCGCCTTCCCCACCACCAGGTCGATATCGCCGTTTTCCCGGGCGATGCGGATGCCGTCCAGGATGCCGTTGATGAACGCCCCGGACTCCTCGGTGCCGAATTTCTTGCCGATGTCGATGGCTTCGTTGATGGAGACCTTGGCGGGAATATCCAGGCGCCAGAACATTTCGAATATTGCCAGGCGCAGAATGTTGCGGTCCACCCCGGACATGCGGTCGATCTTCCAGTGTTGGGAATAGCGCTGGATGACCGCGTCGATGGCCGGGCGGGCGTCCAGCACGCCGGCCACCAGGTCGTGGAAGAAGGGGCGGACGCGCTCCGGCGGAGTGAAGCTGCGGCAAAAGAGCCCAAGCGCCGCCTCCGTGTCTCCGGGGTTCGAATCGATGAAAAAGAGGGCCTGCATGGCCAATTCACGTGCCAGTCTGCGATTGCCCATGATCAGGCCTGGTCCACCACTTCCATGAGGTTGGCCATCTCCACCGCCGCCATGGCGGCGCTCCAGCCCTTGTTGCCGGCCTTGGTGCCCGCCCGCTCGATGGCCTGCTCGATGGTGTCGGCGGTGATAATGCCGAAAATGACGGGGATTCCGGTTTCCAGGCCCACGTGGGCCACCCCTTTGGAAACCTCCGCGCTGACATAGTCGAAGTGGGGGGTGGCGCCCCGGATGACCGCACCCAGGCAGACCACCGCGTGGTAGCGGGTGGAGGTCGCCAGTTTGCGGGCCACCAGGGGGATCTCGAAGGCCCCGGGCACCTTGACGAGATCGATGTCCTCCTCGCGGGCGCCGGAGCGGACCAGCGCATCCAGCGCCCCGCTCACCAGGCGGTCGGTGATGAAGTCGTTGAAGCGGCTGGCGATGAGCGCGAATCGTTTCCCCTCGGCAAGCAGTTTGGCTTCAAGCACTCTGGGCATTTAGGTCTCCTCCCCCATGGGTGTCCATGCAAAGCGGCCGCCCGTTTCACCCAACACACGGCCATTGTTCAGGAATATCGGTGCGTCGCGCAGCGGTCCCCGGTGGGGCGTCCAGCGGCGCGGGTCCTCGTCACCCAACCCGGCCTCAGGGTGCGGCCTCGCCGTTTTTCAGCAGGTGACCCATTTTGAGCTTCTTGCAAGTGAGGTAACACCGGTTGTGCTCGTTCGGGGGGATTTCGATGGGCACCTGCTCCACGATGCTCAGCCCATAGCCCTGCAAGCCGACCATCTTCTTCGGGTTGTTGGTGAGCAGGCGCATCCTGCGGACCCCCAGATCGGCCAGGATCTGGGCGCCGATGCCGTAGTTGCGCAGGTCGGACTTGAAGCCCAGTTCCTTGTTGGCCTCCACCGTATCGAGGCCCTGGTCCTGGAGGGCGTAGGCCTTGATCTTGTTCACCAGCCCGATGCCGCGGCCTTCCTGGCGCAGGTAGAGCAGGACCCCGGAGCCCGCCTGGTCCATCATCTGCATGGCCTTGTGCAGCTGGTCGCCGCAGTCGCAGCGCAGGGAGCCGAATATGTCGCCGGTCAGGCACTCCGAATGCACGCGCACCAGGGTGGGGTTTTCGGCGTCGATTTCCCCCTTGATCATGGCGATGTGCAGGAGGCTGTCCACGTCGTTTTCATAGACCACGGCGCGGAAGTCGCCGGCCAGGGAGGTGGGGATGATGGTTTCGGCCGACCGGTGTACGAAGGATTCCGTGCGCATCCGGTACTCCACCAGGTCGGCGATGGTGCAGATGCCGATGCCGTGCTGGGCGCTGAACTTTTCCAGGGCGGGCATGCGGGCCATGCTGCCGTCCTCGTCCATGACCTCGCAGATCACCCCGGCGGGGGTCAGGCCCGCCAGGCGGGCCAGGTCCACCGAGCCTTCGGTTTGCCCCGTGCGCACCATCACGCCGCCCTTGCGGGCGCGCAGGGGGAAGATGTGCCCGGGGCGCACCAGGTCCCGCGGTCGGGCCTCCTCCCGGATGGCGGTGAGGATGGTGGTGGCCCGATCGAAGGCCGAAATACCGGTGGTCACCCCGCAGCGGGCCTCGATGGAAACGGTGAAACCGGTCTGGTAGGGCGACGTGTTGTGGTCCACCATGGGGGATAGGTCGAGGGCGTCGGCCTTCTCCGCGGTCAACGACAGGCAGATGAGGCCCCGCCCGAATTTGGCCATGAAGTTGATGGCCTCGGGTGTCACCTTTTCGGCGGCGATACAGAGGTCGCCCTCGTTTTCCCGATCCTCGTCATCCACCAGGATGACCAGTTTACCCTCGCGAATGTCATCTATGGCCTTATCGATGGAAATTTTTGGCATGCCGACGGCTACTCCTTTGAGTTCATGGTGTTGCGAGCGGGCGTGATGCGTTTGGCTGGCCGGGCCTCAGAGGAAACCGCTTTTGGCCAGGAATTCGCGATCGATCCCCCGGGTTCCATCCCTGCCGGATACCGCCGGCAGGTCGCTGCCCAGGGTGAAGCGCTCGACGTATTTGCCGATCAGGTCCGTTTCGATATTGACCCGCGCCCCCGGCCGTTTCAGGCCAACGGTGGTCAGGCGGGAGGTGTGGGGGATGATGCAGACCTCGAACCCGGTGGACTGGCAATGGTTGATGGTCAGGCTGACCCCGTCCACGGCGACGGAGCCCTTGGCAATCATGTACCGGGTGAGCGGCGGGGGCGCCGCAAAGACCAGGCGGAGGGTGTTGCCGGTTTCGCGGCGCTGATGCAGGGTGGCGACGCCGTCCACGTGGCCGGAAACCAGGTGGCCGTCCAGACGGTCCGAAAGCCTCAGGGCGCGTTCCAGGTTGACCCGGTCGCCGGGGCGTGCCTGGTCGAAAGTGGTGGTGGCCAGGGATTCCGGGGACAGATCCACCTCGAAGCGCCGGGTGCCGAGCGTCACGGCCGTGAGGCAGGCGCCATTGACGGCGATGCTGTCGCCGATGCGGGTGCCCCCGAGGTCGAAATCCGCCTCCACGGCCATGCGGCAGCCTCCGGCGTTGCGCTGCAGGGCGGCAATGGTTCCGAGACCCTCGATGATACCGGTGAACATGGCGCGTCTCCGCTGGCAGCCTGCTCAAGGGCTGACAAAGATCGGCGGCCGGGCTCCAGGGGGGAGCCGGCCTTGCTGGCAAACCGGGAAAATTAGCCTGATCTCAAACCTTGTCAATTCCGGCAGCCGGCGGTCGCACGGGCGATCCCTCCACCAGGAGGTCATCGCCCAGGCGACTCTGGCGGACATCCCGAAGCCGCCAGCAGTCGGCCATCCGTTCCACGCCGGGCCCCCGGCAGATGGGCACGCCGCCGCCCCCCAGAATTTTGGGTGCATAGAACAGCATCAGCCGGTCGACGATGCCGGCGGCCAGACTGGCGGCGGCCACGCGGCTGCCGCCTTCGATCAAGAGACTGGTGACGCCTAGCTCCCCCAGGTGGCCCATCAGCCACGGCAGATCGACTCCCGCGGGTCCCCGCGGGCCCACCACCACCTGGGCGCCGGCGGCTTCCAGCCGCGCCCGCCGCCGGGGGTCGGCGCCCCGGTCCCCCACCACCAGGGTGGCGGCCGGGGAGTCCTGGGTCAGCATCCGGGCGTCGGTGGGCAGCGACAGGTGGCTGTCCAGGATCACCCGCAGGGGATCGGCGCCGGTGCGGTCCTCCAAACGGGTGGTCAGGCGCGGGTTGTCGGCGCGCACCGTACCGATGCCCACGAGGACGGCGTCGCTCCGATGCCGCAGGCGATGCACCCGTTGGCGGGCCGCCGGCCCGCTCACCCAGCGGGAGTCGCCGCTGCCGGTGGCGATGAAGCCATCCAGGGTGGCCGCCCATTTGAGCACCACGTAGGGGCGCCCCGACCGCACATGCTTGATGAACCCCTGATTGAGCTCTTCGGCTTCCCCGCGGCAGACGCCGCAGGTGACCGCCAGGCCGCGACTTTGCAGATGGGCGTTGCCCCCGCCGGCGACCCGGGGGTTGGGGTCTTCCATGGCCACGACCACCCGGGCGATGCCCGCCTCCAGAATTTTGGCGGTGCAGGGCGGCGTGCGGCCGAAATGATTGCAGGGTTCCAGGGTGACATAGAGGGTCGCGCCCCGGGCGTTGATTCCCGCGGCGTCGATGGCTTGCACCTCGGCGTGGGCGCCCCCCAGACGGGCATGGAAACCCCGGCCCACCACGCGATGCTCCCGGACCACCACGGCGCCCACCATGGGGTTGGGGGCCGTGCGGCCGGCGCCTTCTTCGGCCGATTCCAGTGCCAGGCGCATGTAGAATTCGTCCCGCGGGTGCTGCACGCTCATGAGGGCGCGGTCCTCAACGGTCGATCAGAAAACATTTGAGCTCGGAGACGAAATCGTTGACGTCCTTGAACTCGCGGTACACCGAGGCGAACCGCACATACGCCACGGCGTCCAATTCATGGAGCTTGACCATGATCTTCTCCCCCAGGACCGAGGAGGGGATCTCCTTTTCGCCCGTTTCCCCCAGGTCCCTTTCCAGGTCGTCCAGAAAGGTTTCGATGATGTTCATGCTGATGTCGCGCTTTTCGCAGGCTTTCTGGATACCCGAGCGGATCTTGTCGCGGGAAAAAACCTCACGCCGCCCGTCCTTCTTGATGATCATGACGGGAATCTGCTCGATATGCTCGTAGGTGGTGAACCGGCGGCTGCAGGCCAGGCACTCCCGGCGTCGGCGGATTTCGTTGCCGTCCTTGCTCAGGCGGGAATCGATGACCTTGTTGTCCATTTCCTTGCAGAAGGGACACTTCATCGCGACGCCTCCTCATGGGAAGGATGCAGCTGGGTGGCCGGAATACCGGCTTCGGCGAGCATCTCCGCGGCCATGGGGTCGGCGTAGGCGGCCTGGAAGAAGATTTCGCGGATGCCGGCGTTGATGATCATCTTGGCGCAGATGGAGCATGGCTGGTTGGTGCAGTACAGGGAGGCGCCCCGTATGGAAACCCCGTGATAGGCGGCCTGGATGATGGCGTTTTGCTCGGCATGAATGCCCCGGCAGAGCTCGTGGCGTTGACCGGAAGGTACCTGGAGGCGCTCGCGCAGGCAACCCACCTCACGGCAGTGGCGCACCCCCCCCGGCGCGCCGTTGTAACCGGTGGAAAGAATGCGCTTGTCCTTGACGATGATGGCACCCACCGCGCGCCGCAGGCAGGTGGAGCGCCGGGCCACCAGCGTGGTGATCCCCATGAAATAATCGTCCCAGGAAGGGCGCTGGGGGTTGGCCTTCATGCGGCGGGGGACTCCTGGGGGGCCGTCACGGGCTGCGGTCGCGGCGGCGCGGCATACAGGGGATAGGCGCGGCAAAGCTCCCGGACCTGGCCTTGGACGATCTTGGGCACCCGGGGGTCCCGGGGCTGCCGCAGGACGTTCACGATCCACCCCGCGATGGTGCGCATCTCCGCCGGACCCATGCCCCGCGAGGTCACCGCGGGGGTCCCGATGCGGATGCCGCTGGTGACCGTGGGGCCCCGTTCCTCGAAGGGCACGCTGTTCTTGTTCACGGTGATGCCCGCGGCGCCCAGCAGGGTCTCGGCCTCGCGCCCGGTGATGTCCAGGCGGCGCAAATCGACCAGCATGAGATGGTTGTCCGTGCCTCCGGTGACCAGCGGGATGCCGGCGGCGGCCAGGCCTTCCGCCAGGGCCAGGGCATTGGTCAGGACCATTTGCTGGTAGGTGCGGAAGGCGGGGTCCAGGGCCTCCTGGAAGGCCACGGCCTTGGCGGCGATGATGTGCATCAGGGGCCCGCCCTGGATGCCCGGGAAAATTTCCCGGTTCAATCGGGCCCCCAGGCGTTCGGGCCCCAGGATCAGGCCTCCGCGGGGGCCCCGCAGGGTCTTGTGGGTCGTGG
>DJGG01000014.1 GCA_002432195.1 Desulfobacteraceae bacterium UBA5852 | reverse complement strand
CCCGTCACCGGCCGTAACCCCCGCCCCGCCAGCCCCTCCGCCCACCCCGCGGCCCTCCCCCGTCCCCATCCGCCCGCCGCGCCCTGCCGGGCCCGCGTCCGACACCGTCCCCGCCTCTCCGCCGTCCCTGCGCATCGCACGCATCGGACGCTACGAGATCATCCGGCTGCTGGGGCGGGGGGCCATGGGCTCGGTCTATCTCGGACGCGACCCGCACATCAACCGCCTCACCGCCATCAAGACCTTCCGTTTCGATCGGAGCGCGGAGGCCGAAGACATCCGCGGCCTGAAGGAAAAGTTCTTTCGCGAAGCGGAAAGCGCCGGAACCCTCTCCCACCCCGCTATCGTCACCATCTTCGATGCCGGCCAGGCCGACGAGCTGGCGTACATCGCCATGGAATACCTTCAGGGGGAATCCCTCTGGCGCCACGTGCGCCGCGGACAGCTGCTGCCCGTCTTCCGGGTGATCCAGCTGGGCGCCCAGGTGGCCGAAGCCCTGGACTATGCTCACGGCAAGGGCATCGTCCACCGGGACATCAAGCCCGCCAACCTGATCCTCATGCCCGACGGAGACATCAAGATCACCGATTTCGGAATCGCCCGCATCGCGGCCTCGTCCCAAACCCAGACCGGCATCGTCAAGGGCACCCCCTACTACATGTCTCCCGAGCAGTTCTCGGGGGCCAAAGTGGACGGGCGCTCGGACATCTTCTCCCTGGGCACCACTCTCTTTCAACTGCTCACCGGAACCCTGCCCTTCTATGCCAAAAATCCCGCCGTGCTCATGAACCAGATCATGAACTTTCCCCACCCCAACCCCAAGGCCATCAACCCCCGGGTCATGACCCCGCTGGCGGCGATCCTGGACCGGGCCCTGGAGAAGAGGATCGACGCCCGCTTCCCCACCGCCGGTGCCCTGGCCGCCTGCCTGCGCGAACTCGAACAGCGCATCCGGGAGGCGCGCGCGCGCACCCTGGGCGCTACCTGAGGCCTGCCGGCCGGCTTGACTTGCCGCTGGCCCCCGGGCTATATGCCGGACGGATCTCCCTTAAAAAAAACCCGCAGCACATCCCGGACTCCGGACCATGATGAGGATCGAATCCGCCGGCTTGAGCGATGTCGGCCGGAAAAGGCGAGACAACCAGGACCATTTGATCCTCGACGAGGCCTTGGGCCTGTTCATCGTGGCCGACGGCATGGGCGGGCACAAGGGCGGCGAAACCGCCAGCCGCATGGTGGCGAACCTCATCCGCGCCCACTTGGCCGACGGCCCGACCGCCCCCCCCGCAGCCGCGGGGGAGATGGATGCGGCCCTCTCCCACGAGGCCAATCGCCTGCTGGCGGCCATCCACTTCGCCAATGCCGCCGTGCACCGGGAGTCGCTGCAGAACGACCATCTGCAGGGCATGGGCTCGACCCTGGCAGCGGTGTGGTTCACCCCGGAAACCTTCATCGCCGCCAACGTGGGGGACAGCCCCATCTACCTGGTCCACGACGGCGCGATCGAAACGCTCTCCGTGGCCCACACGGTGGCGGCCGAGAACCCTTTTCTGCCGGACCTCTTCCCGGGTGCGGCCGGCGAGGGCGCCCTGGGGCACATGTTGACCCGCGGCATGGGAACCGAGCCGACGGTACAGGCGGACATCTGCGAGAGCCCCTGCTTCCGGGACGACCGCCTGGTGATCTGTTCCGACGGTCTCAGCGGGAAGCTCACCCCTTCGGAAATCCTGGCCCAGCTGGATACGCCGTCCTGCGGGCTCGCCTGCCGCCGATTGATCGACCTGGCCAACGCCCGCGGGGGCGAAGACAATATCAGCGTCATCGTGATCAGGATTGCGTCCACGGGGAGCAGCGCTTCGCGGCTGCGACGCATCCTGGCGACCGTCGGCAAGGCTTTTTCCGCCCCCGGTGCGCCGCATTCCCTTTAACGCTCACTGGAGACCCCGAATCATGCCCCTCCTGCTGTTGAAATTCAATAACAACGTCATCCGCGAGTTCACGCTGTCCAAGGACCAGTCGGCCACCATCGGCCGCCGTGAAGACAATGACATCGTCATCGAAAACCTGGCGGTTTCCAGCCATCACGCCCGGGTGGACGCCGTGGGCAACGGCTACCTGCTCACCGATCTGCAAAGCAAAAACGGCAGTTTCGTGAACGAAACGCTGGTGGCCTCGCATTGGCTCAACCACGGGGATGTCATCAACATCGGCAAGCACTTTCTGGAGTTCCGTTACACCGACCAGGAAGAACGTCCTCCGGCGGCAACCGACGCCCGCGACCGCACCATGGTCATGGACACGCATCGCTACCGGGACATGCTGGCCGCCGGCGGCGGCGCGGGCCGGCCCCAGCCCGCGGCCGGCCCGGTGGGGGTCATCTCCTTCCTGGCGGGGGGCGAAGGGGAGATGGAACTGTCCCGCAAACTGGTAAAAATCGGCAAGGACCCCGGTTCGGATATCGTGGTGAGCGGGTTGACCGTGGGTGCCACCGCCGCCACCATCAGCAAGCGCCCCAACGGGTACCACCTCAGTTATGTCAGCGGCCTTTCCAAACCCCGAATCAACGGAAAGAGCGTCAAGGAATCGGTGCCCCTGAAGGAATTCGACGTCATCGAGATCGGTTCCGCGAGGATGCAGTTTTTCACCAAGGAGTAATCCCCGGGGAACGAGGCCCCGAAGACGCTCCGCAGCCGGTCAGCCGAAAGCGGCGGCCACGACTTTCGCATGCGGGTAGCCATTCTCCACTACCACCTGCGCACCGGCGGTGTCTCCACGGTCATCCGGCACCAGACGGAAGCCCTGCGCCGACGCCACCGCCTGGTGGTGCTGACCGGGGAGAAACCTCCCTCCCCGTGGCCGCTGCCCACGGTGGTGGTGCCCGGTATCGGCTACGACGGGGAGGCCGGCGATCCCACGCCTCCCCGGGAGGCGGCCGAGGCGATCCTGCGCGCGCTGGACAGGCACCTCGGGGGTGCTTGCGACCTCATCCACGTGCACAACCCCACCCTGGCGAAAAACCGGGGGTTCCTGCGCATTCTGCAGCACCTCCAGGACAGCGGCCAACGGCTCTTCCTGCAGATCCACGACCTGGCCGAAGACGGGCGCCCGGGGGCCTATTTCGCCGAGGACCCGTACCCCGCCGACTGCCACTACGGCGTCATCAATCGGCGGGACCTCGACCATCTCCGGCAGGCCGGCCTGAGCCCGCCGGGGCTGCATTTCCTGCCCAACGCCGTGGAACCCCTGGGCCTGGCACCGGACCCCCCGGCCACCGGGGGCGTGCTCTACCCCGTACGTGCCATCCGGCGCAAGAACATCGGGGAAGCCATCCTGGCGTCCCTCTTCTGGAAGGACGGCACCCCGCTGGATATCACCCTGCCGCCCCGCAGCCCGGCGGATGTTCCCCCCTACCTCCTCTGGAAGGACGCCGTCCGGCGGTTGCGCCTGGCGGTGACCTTCGAAACCGGCCAGGACCGCCCCTTCAACCGGGTGGTGGCCGAAGCCGGGGGGGTGATCACCACCAGCGTGTCCGAAGGCTTCGGTTTCGTCTTCCTGGAGCCCTGGACGGCCGGCCGTCTGTTGTGGGGTCGGGCCCTGCCCTACATCTGCGACGAATTGACCGCGGACGGCATGCGCCTGGGCCATCTTTACACTGCGGTGCGCATCCCCCTGGAGTGGGTCGGCCGCGATCGCCTGCGGGAGCAGGTGGGCACGGCCTGGGAACGCTCCCGGGAGGCTTTCCGGCAGAAACCGGCGCCCGGGGAGAAGGAGGCGTTTCTGGCCCCGCTGGACCAGTGGCCCCACGTGGACTTCGGCCTGCTGAACGAGGCCTGCCAGCTGGCCATCATCGAACGGGTTCACCGGCATCCGCGCGATCGCCAGCAGCTTGCCCGCCTCAATCCCCGGCTGGCGCGCGCCGGGAAGATCCCCGGGGCCGACCGCACGATCGCCGTCAACCGCCGCGTGGTGGAGAGCCGCTACGGTCTGCCGGCCTATGCCCGGCGGCTGGAGGCGGTCTACGCCGGGGTGCGGGATACCCCCGTATCCCAGCGGATCGACAAGGCGCGCCTGCTGAAGGCCTGCCTGCGCCTCGACCAATTCAGCCTGCTGAAATGGGGGGCGCCCACCCCGTGAACGAGCGCCTCTTCCGCCGCCATCTGCACCCCATGGCGCCCCAGCCCACCGGGCTGCCGGCCTCCGGAAAACCGCGGGGCCCCATCCGCGCCCTGCTCTGCGATGTCTACGGAACCCTGTTCATCAGCAACAGCGGCGACATCGACGCACCCGCGGAGGCCGCACCGGAGGCCGCAGTGGCGGCGTTCATGGCGGCGCAGGGCATCCGCGGCGAGCCCCGGGAACTGCGCGGGCGACTGCGCGCCGCGATCCTGGAGCGCCATGCGCAACGGCGGGCCGAGGGCATCGCACACCCTGAAATACGCATCGAGGAAATCTGGATGTCCCTCCTGAAAACCCGGGACCGGGATCGCGCCCGGAACATCGCCCTGGCCTACGAGCTGATGGTCAACCCCGTCTATCCCATGCCGGGACTGGCCGATCTGCTCCGGGCCTGCCGGGCTGCCGCGCTGCCCTTGGGAATCGTGTCCAACGCCCAGTTCTTCACCCCCCTGCTGTTCCGCTGGTTCCTGGGGGCCTCCCCCGAAGCACTGGGTTTCGCACCCGACCTGACGGCCTACTCCTTCCGCCTGGGAGCGGCCAAGCCCTCGCCCCTGCTCCTGGAGTCCTGCCTGGCCGGCCTGCAACATCGGGGTCTGCGCCCGGCGGATGCCCTGGTGCTGGGCAACGACATGCTCAACGACATCCTGCCGGCCCACCGCGCAGGCTTCCAGACCGCGCTATTCGCCGGGGACCGCCGTTCCCTGCGCCTGCGCGCCGACCACCCCGATTGCCGCCGGGTAACGCCGGACATGGTCGTCACCGCCCTGGATCAGATTCCTCCATGGCTGCCGGATCGGCAGCGCCGCCCCTGACGGCGGAGCGGCCCGCTCTTGCTTGCAAATACCGCCCGGTGCTATATTATTACCGTCACTGGGCCAGACGTACAGACCGTGAGGTGAACGTCGACACACCGCGGCACCCTGTCGCGGGAGTATCCGGCCACCGCTGGAAACCACCCCCGTCGCCCGTCACCCCCAACCAATCGGACTCGATGCACCTACAATTGTTCATTCTCGCCGTCCTGATCGCCCTCTCCGCCTTTTTCTCATCCGCTGAAACGGCTCTCTTCTCCATCAGCCGCAGCAAAGCCCGGCATCTGGCCAAGGAGAACGACCGGGGGTTTGTCCTGATTCAGGCCATGAAGGAAGACCCCCACGCCCTCCTCACCACGATCCTGATCGGGAACAACATCGTCAACATCGGGGCCTCCGCCCTGGCCACGGTTCTCGCCCTGGACTTCTTTCCGGGTTATGCCCTGGGCATCGCCACGGGGGTCATGACCTTTCTCATCGTGGTTTTCGGGGAGGTGTTCCCCAAATCCATCGCCACCCGCAACAACGTGCGCATTGCCCGGATGGCCATCTTTCCCCTCTACTGGCTCTCCATCCTGCTCACGCCGCTACTTAAGGCCCTGAACTTCATCCCCATGCTCACCGGGAAGTTCAACAAAGTCCCCTGGGTCACCGAGGAAGAGCTCATGACCTTCGTGGAAGCCGTGGAGGAGGAAGGACAGATCAAGGAGGAAGAAAGGGAGCTGATCCACAACATCTTCGAATTCGACGACACCAACGCTTACGAGATCATGACTCCCCGGGCGGACATGTTCGTGATCAACATCGACGACCCCGTCGACCTCAAAGCCGTGCTCAGCTCGGGCTTCAGCCGGATTCCGGTCATCGACGGCGACATGGACCACGTGATCGGCATCCTCAACATCAAGGACCTATTCCTGCAGTCGGTCTCTACGGGATCCCCCCCCGATGTCCGCAAGATCATGCGCAGCCCCTATTATGTCCCCGAGAACAAGAAGCTCGACAAACTCCTGCAACAATTCAAGAAACGGCGCAATCACATGGCCATCGTGGTGGATGAGCACGGAGGGGTTTCGGGCCTGATCACCCTGGAGGACGCCCTGGAGGAGATCGTCGGGGAAATCGCCGACGAAACCGACAAGGAAGAATTGCACATCGTCAAGCTCAAGGCCAACGAATGGATTGTCCTGGGCAAGACGGAAATCGAGGAGGTCAATCAGAAGATCCCCATGAACATACCGGAATCCAGGGAGTATGACACCTTCTCGGGCTTCGTGCTGGATCGCATTGGGAGAATTCCCAATGAAAATGAGCAGATTATAATCGATTCCTTCACGATTACGGTGAAGGAAATCGACGGCATCCGCATCAAGACCTACCACGTCCGACAGAATTAGAACCCATCTCAAAAAANNGGAGGCGTTTTCAAATCCTCGACAACCAGCAGGTTGCCTGGGGTTTGAAATCCGCCTCCGCCTTGACCTGGGGGCCAAAATCCGTTTTTTGAGATGGGTTCTATAAACCATCGCCGCCATGTCTATTGGGGCGGCCACTTGGTTGGTCACGGTCGTCCATACGGAAACGCACCGAGTCGCGGGGCGGCAGGCGACGAGGCGGCAGCCTGTCCCGGAGGCCGCGCCGCCTGCCGTCGTTCCAGGGGCATCAGGATTTGACCCGCTCCACGTATTGCCCGGTGCGGGTATCGATGCGCACCTTTTCCCCCTCCTCGATGAACGGGGGCACCTGGATCACATGACCCGTCTCCAGAGTGGCTGGCTTGGAGTCTCCCGAGGCGGTGTCGCCCTTCACCCACGGATCGGCCTTGACGATCTTGAGCTCGACGAAATTCGGCAGGGTCAGGCCGATGGCCCGCCCGTCGAAGAACACCACGCTGCAAACCGTGTTTTCCTTCAGAAGGTTGCGGGCTTCACCCACCTGTTCGGGCGTCAGGAACTCCTGCTCGTAATTGGAGGTGTTCATGAAGCAGTAGTTCGCCCCGTCGTAGTAAAGGTACTCCATGGTGTGCTCTTCCAGGTGCGCTTCCTCGATTTTCTCCCCGGAACGATAGGTCTTCTCGAACTGGGAACCGGTTACCATGTTCTTCAGCTTGCACTTGTAGAGCGCCTGCCCCTTGCCCGGCTTGACGAACTCGAACTGGGTGACCACATACGGCTCGCCATCGATCTGGATCTTGAGCCCCTTGCGCAAATCGCCTGATTCGTACATGCAACAGCCTCCTTCGAGCTGGCTGAAAGGTTTCAACCCACCGCGGGGCCGCATCCCCGCTGGGAATCGCTTCGGGACCGCCCCCGGCGCGGGGCGGCCGGTCTCCTCACAACGCCGGCGGCCCGGTCTCTATCAGCTTGTGGATAAACTGCGTATCTGGCCGAAAGGCTGCGTTGCGACCCGATACTGGCTTATTCACAGGCGGATAGGGCGCCGAGGCGCGCCTGGCACACAAATGCTTCCACCAACCGGGGGTCCTTGCTGAAGCGCACCGGTTCCCCGGTGGCGCCCAGGCGATTGGTCCGGGTGCAGCTGTCCACACCCGCCGGCCGCACCCGGAGGACGGCCTGGCGCACATTGCCCGGCGACAGCCCTCCCGCCAGCACGACCGGGAGTCGGCTGTCCTCCACCAGACGGGCGGCGATATCCCAATCGCAGGTCCGGCCGGTGATGCCGACGAAACCCGCCACCGGCTGGGGCGTCGCCGACCCCGCACCGGGGTCACCCAGAAGGGTATCGGTGAGAAAGAAGTCGCTGATGGGCGCAAAGCGCCGGGCAAGGCCCAGAACCCGATCCCCATCCTCTCGGGAGCCCGAACAGGGAATGGGTATCGAGCGCATGACGGCGACCTGGGGGAAACGCTCCCGCAGCAACGCCTGGCGCGCGAAGGCCTGCGCCTCCCCTCCGGGTATCGCGTCCGCGCCGATAGCCTCGCAGTAGTGCACCAGGTCGGGAGCATAATAATCCAGCGCACGGGCGATGGCTTCAGCGTCGCCGGAAAGCGGAATCAGCGAACTGCGGCGCCCCGCCCGCTGGGTCACGCGCACCGTTTCCCGCAGCAGGGGTTGCCGCCACTCCCGGTCCGCCAGAAGCACGCTGCCCACATGGTCGACCCCCAAGGCGATCATGGCTTCGGCTTCATCCGGGGTTTGGATTTCGTAGATCTGGAGGATCAGGGGCGGCCTCCCGGCAAAGTGGGTGCTGGGCGCCGCTGCAGCCGGTGGGGACGCGCCAGAATTCCATTGACATTTGGGGCGCTCTCTAACATATTCAACCCGTTTTCGCAAACGGGTTCGTCGGCCGCAGGCAGTGGCGAAATGCCCGGCCTGCACCCGTTTCCCGCCAACGTCGGTGCGCCTTCCCCATTCGACGACGTGCTTTTTCCCGGGCTGCCGCGTCCGCCATGCCGGGTTGCCGGAATGGGGCCGAGACGGAGGGTGGCCTTCGCGTTTCCAGCAGCCTGTGGATAAACAAGTATCAGGACGAAAGGCAAGGCGCGGGCCGATGGGAAAAGCGCAGCAACCTCGGTGCGTTGTGAGCATTTTCCCGAGGCCCGCAACGCCGCCTTTCGGCCTGAGACGCAGTTTATCCACAGGCTGCCGAGGGATTCGCGCCACAGGTTGGATAGACTGCGCTGCCGGCCGAACGGTGCCTTGCGCGGAGATAGCGCGGCGGCATACCCCAGCCATGTCGAGGTGGCCATGATTCTGATCATCGATTTCGGTTCCCAGTTCAATCAACTGATCGCCCGGCGGGTGCGCGAGTGCCGGGTCTACTGCCAGATCGAGCCTCCCTCCATCACCAGCGACGCCATCCGCCGGCTGCAGCCCGAGGGCATCATCCTGTCCGGCGGGCCGGCCAGCATTTACGAGAAAAACAGCCCGCGGGTCGACCCGGGAATCTTCGACCTCGGCCGGCCGATCCTGGGCATCTGCTACGGCATGCAGTTCATGGTGGACACCCTGGGAGGAACCGTCAAGCACGCCCGCAAACGCGAATACGGCTTTGCCAACCTCCAGATCAAGGACCCCCAGGGCCTGTTCCAGGGGCTCAACGCCCAGACCACCTGCTGGATGAGCCACGGAGATTCCATCACCAGCCTGCCGCCGGGGTTTCAGGTCACGGGCACCACGGACAACACACCCATCGCCGCCATGGCCGATCCCCGGCGCAACCTCTACGGCCTGCAATTCCACCCCGAGGTGGAGCACACTCCCAAGGGGCGCCTCATCCTGCGCAACTTTGTTTTTGACATCTGCGGCTGTCGGCGTTCCTGGACCATGCGCTCATTTGCGGAACAGGCCGTGGAAGATATCCGCCACACGGTGGGAGAAAAAAAGGTCATCCTGGGCCTCAGCGGAGGTGTGGACTCTTCGGTGGCCGCGCTTTTGCTGCACCGGGCGGTGGGCCCGCAGCTCACCTGCATTTTCGTCGACAACGGGTTGCTGCGCAAGGGGGAGGCCGCCACCCTGCGCCAGACCTTCAAGCAGAACCTTCACATCAATACCCGTTTCGTCAACGCCGCAAGCCAGTTCCTGCGAGCCCTCAAGGGCGTCAGCGACCCCGAACGCAAGCGCAAGATCATCGGCAAGATCTTCATGGATGTCTTCGAGTCCGAAGCGCGAAAGATCAAAAATGCCGAGTTCCTGGCCCAGGGGACCCTCTATCCGGATATCATCGAGTCGGTGTCCGCCTTCGGCGGGCCCACGGCGGTGATCAAGTCCCACCACAACGTGGGCGGATTGCCGCGCAAGATGCGCCTCAAGCTCGTGGAACCGCTCAAATTGCTCTTCAAGGACGAAGTGCGGCGACTGGGCAAGGCCATCGGACTGCCCGCGGATATGGTCTGGCGCCAGCCGTTCCCGGGGCCCGGTCTGGCCATCCGCGTCATCGGCGAGATCACTCCCCAACGCCTGGAAATCCTGCGCAACGTGGACGAACTGCTGCTGGAGGAGATCAAGCGGGCGGGATATTACCGCAAGCTCTGGCAGTCCTTCGCCGTGCTGCTGCCCCTCAAGAGCGTCGGGGTAATGGGCGACCAGCGCACCTACGAGCACATCGTGGCCCTGCGGGCCGTGACCTCCAAGGACGCCATGACCGCCGACTGGGCCCGCCTGCCGCACCGGTTCCTCGGCCACGTGTCCAACCGCATCATCAACGAAGTCAAAGGTGTCAACCGGGTGGTCTACGACATCAGCTCCAAACCGCCCAGCACGATAGAATGGGAATGACAAGCCATGAGCGACGACGATAGTCGGACCTTCAAGCTGGGGTCTCTGGAAGAGCGCACCCCTCCCCCCGCCGCCAAGCCCGTGGATGCCGGGCGGAACAGGCAGATCGCCACCGTCAACCGCCGTATCACGCGGGTGGCCACGCTGCTGTTGTGCCTCATGCTGGCCATGGGGCTGGGAGGCTATTGGGAGATCCGGCAGCAGATGCGCCAGCGCCAGGATGTGGAGTTGCGCGAAGTCAACTCCCTGGCCCAGGCCCTGCGGACCGACATGCAGACCGTGAACCAACGCCTGGAAACCCTCGAGAACAGCTTGGGGGAAGGCCGTATCAAAACCGAAAAAGACGTGATCCAGCTGCGCAAGGCGACCGATGAGCTCCAGAAACGCCTTCAATCCATCGATGTCTCCGGCGCCGTCCAGAAGCAGCAGGCGGCCTTGCTGGCGCAGGTGACGGCCTCCCAGGAACCCCTGCTGAAGGAGTTGAAGGCCCTGGCCGCCCGCACCACGGCCCTTGACGCAAGGGTCAACGAATTTAGCGGCATCACCACCGCGGGAGCCGAAAAAGCGGCTGCGGAAGTCGCTCAACTCAAGAAACGTCTGGACCAGCTGGGCGGCCAGATGGTGGGCCAAGAGCAGTTGAACCTGGAGATACTGAAGGTGCGCAAGGCCTATGAGACCCAACTGGCCACCGAGCGCCGCGAGCTGGAAAAACAGATCCGCTCGGCCCAGGAACAGCTCGCACGCCTGGAAAGCCGCCTGAACCGCCAACCCGTCCCGGGAGCCGCGCCCGCGCCGGCGACGCCGCCGCGCACCGGCACGGGCATCCAGGAACAAGCGCTGCCTTAGGCTAACAGTGCCTGAGGCCGGAAGGCGGTGTTGGCCGCAGAGCGGCACTCCC
>DJGG01000183.1:33370-69610 GCA_002432195.1 Desulfobacteraceae bacterium UBA5852 | reverse complement strand
GCCCGGGTGATTTTTTCGTCTTCCACGGCACCAGTGCCAAAAGTTTCCACGTTGATGCTCAGAGGCTGAGCAACGCCAATGGCATACGAAACCTGTACCTCACAGCGTTCAGCCAATCCAGCTGCCACCACGTTCTTCGCTACCCAACGGGCTGCATAGGCTGCAGAGCGGTCAACCTTTGTCGGATCTTTACCGCTAAAGGCACCGCCGCCATGCCGCCCCATGCCGCCGTAGGTGTCCACGATGATCTTGCGCCCCGTCAACCCGCAGTCGCCCATGGGCCCGCCGACCACGAACCGCCCGGTGGGGTTGATGAAATACCGCGTATCTCCGTCCATCATCTCCCGGGGGATGACCTTCTTGATGACCTCCTCGATGATCGCCTCACGCAGCTGATCGTGGGTGATGTCGGGCTTGTGCTGGGCGGAGACGACAATCGTGTCCACCCGGCGGGGGGTGCCGTTGGCGTACTCGATGGTCACCTGGGACTTGCCGTCCGGCCTCAGGAAATCCAGTGCGCCGTTCTTGCGCACCTGGGCCAGACGCTGGGTAAGCTTGTGGGCGTACATGATGGGCATGGGCATGAGTTCCGGCGTTTCGTCGGTGGCATAGCCGAACATCAGTCCCTGGTCACCGGCCCCCTGGTCCTTGAAAAGCCCCTGCCCCACATTGACCCCCTGGGCGATATCGGGGGACTGCTGATCGATGCTGGTGAGCACCGCGCAGGTCTGATAGTCGAAACCCATCTGGGAGGAACAATAGCCAATCTGCTGGATGGTGTCCCGCACGATCTGGGGTATGTCGACATAGCAGTCGGTGGTGATTTCACCGGCCACAAAGGCGAGGCCCGTGGTCACCAGCGTTTCACAGGCCACCCGGCACCGCGGATCCCGGGCCATGATGGCATCCAGCACGGAATCGGAGATGGCGTCGGCCACTTTGTCCGGGTGTCCTTCGGTAACCGATTCGGAAGTGAAAAAGAACTGCTCGGAGCTCATGGATGCCTATCTCCTTGGTGTATGCGCTATGGCGCCGGCGGCTCAGGGCACCAGCGCCAGGTTGTCGATCAGCCGCGTGGCGCCCACTTTGACCGCCAGTGCCATGCGCACCGGGCGGTCGATCACGGGCACATCCTCCAGCGTTTCGGGGTCCACGACGGCGATATAGTCGATGGCCGTATCGGCAAACGATTCGATCAAATCCCGCGCTGCCGCCACCACCCGCGCGGCCTCACGCTCACCGCCGGCGACCATGCCGGCGGCCTGCTGCAGGGCCCGATTCAGGCTCAAGGCCGCCGGGCGCTGCCGGGCGGTCAGATAAGCGTTGCGGGAGCTCATGGCCAGCCCTCCCTGCTCGCGCACCGTGGGCCCGCCCACGACGTCGATGCCCAGGTCGAGGTCCGCCACCATACGGCGGATGACCATCAGCTGCTGGTAGTCCTTTTCCCCGAAAACCGCCACGTCCGGTTCGACGATGTGGAAAAGCTTGCTGACCACCGTGGCCACGCCCCGGAAGAAAACCGGCCGGGAAAGTCCGCAGAGATGATGCGGGAGTTGCTCCAACTGCACGTAAGTTTGAAAGCCGGGAGGATACATCTCGCCGCGGTCGGGAGTGAACAGGATATCCACTCCCTCCTCGCGGCTCAGGGCGATATCGCGTTCCATGTTGCGCGGGTAGGTGGCAAAGTCTTCGCTGGGGCCGAACTGCGCGGGATTGACGAATATACTCGCCACCAGCACGTCGCACCGCCGCCGCCCTTCGCGCATCAGGGAAAGGTGCCCCTCGTGCAGAAAACCCATGGTGGGAACGAAGGCAATGGAACGCCCCCCAGCCTTCAGCTCCCGCGACCGCCGCCGCATGGCCGGTATATTGCTTATGATTTCGATTGGTTAGCCTCCAAACGCAATTGTTGCGCAGAATGCTGACTCTTATGGCAGCGGCACCGAAAAGTCAAGCCAGCCTTGCAAACGCAGCTTTTCCGTTGGCGGGCGGCGCAAGGGCTATCGGCGGCGCAGAGCCGTCGGCGGCTGCCGCGAGGGGGCTTTCGGAAGGCGACTCCTCATAGACGGTCGGGCGGCGGGCGATCAGATCAGGTTTTCGATGTCCGGGTGGTTGCGCAGCAGGGTGACGAATTGCTGGGTGCGGTGATCGAGCCGGTTTTTCACCACCCACAGCAGGCGCTGGGCGAAGATGAACCCCATATGGTGGTCCGACTCCAACAGGCTGCGCAGCCGTTCGGCCCGGATGGAATAGACCGTACACGGCTCGGCGCAAACGGTATTGGAGGTGTATGCCAAGTTGAGCGCCAGCATGGCCGACCAGCCGAAGGAGTACCCCGGCTTGACCGAACCGATGGCGAAGGTGATGGTGTCCGAAATGCGCTTTTCCAGCAGAATCTTGCCCCGCTTCAGAAAATAGAACCGGTCGGCCGTGTCGCCTTCGGTGAAGATGGTCTCGCCTTCGTCGAAGTGCAGCACGTCGAGATAGGGCAGCATCCTCAACTGCATGTCCTCGGAGAGGTAGCTCAGGATAACGATGTCCTTCAAGTCGTCCACGACTAACATGCGGAGATCCCCTTTCCCGCGGCGCCAGCCAGGCCGCCGGCGGGTCGCTCAGTTGAAAAGGTAGAGCACCATCAGAAAAAGCGCCGCGGCCGCCACGCTGATCCCCATGGGGACCACCCCCTGGTCCAGGTTGGCGGATAGCGTCTCCCCGGTGGCCGGGCTCTGGAGGTGTCGATGGGCACGATTGGCCAGGGCCGCCAGCAGCAGCGCGACCAGGCGCGCCGGAGCCGTGCGGCAGAAACGCCCCACGATGGCCGGCAGTTGCCGGGCCAGCAGACGGTCCGCCACCTGGTTGATCCCGTTGCAGGACCGCTCCAGCAGCCGGTAAAACAGGCGCCCCCCTTTGCGGTAAAACCAGTCGGCATCCAGGTTCAGGCAACGCTGTTCGGCCGGGTAGATGCCCGAAAGCAGCAGCAGGGTGAAGGCCAGGGCGGAAAAAAACAGGATCTGGGTTTGGGCCAGCACGTGGGGCCAGGTGTAAGGCGCGTAGTCCACCGGCTGGAATGGCAGAAGGCGGTAAAGCGGCTGGGGGAAGGATCCGATGAACACACAGAGAAAAGCCGCCAGCCCCATGGCCGCCAGCATGTTGGCCGGGGCCTCCTTCGGCCGCAGGCCCGCATCGTGGGAGAAAAAGGCAAAATAGGGAATTTTGATTCCGGCATGGTGGAACACCCCGGCGGAAGCAAACAAGAGCACGAACCAGACCACCCGGAGGTGGGCGCCGCCGGCGGCGTCCATGACCATGGATTTGCTGACGAAACCGCTGAAAAACGGAAACGCCGAAATGGAGGCGGCCCCCACGATGCAGCACAGGCAGGTCAGGGGCATGGTGCGGTAAAGCCCACCCAGGTCCGTGGCATTCACCTTGCCCGTGCGGTACATCACCGCCCCGATGGACATGAACAGGAGGCCTTTGAAAAGGATGTCGTTGAACGCGTGGGCCACGGCACCGTTGAGCGCCAGGGGGGTGCCGATGCCGATGCCGCAGACCATGAAGCCCACCTGGTTGATGAGGCTGTAGGCCAACACCCGCCGCAGATCGTTTTCGATGACCGCGAAGAAAATCGGAAAGCCGGTCATCAAGGCCCCGATCCAGATGAGGGCCTCGGTCCCCGGGTAGGCGCGCGCCAAGGCGTAGACCGCTGCCTTGGTGGTGTACGCGCTGAGAAAGATCGTGCCGGTGATGGTGGCTTCGGGATAGGCGTCGGTGAGCCAGACGTGCAAGGCGGGCCAGGCGCAGTTGATGCCGAAACCGATGAAGATCAGCATGCTTCCCGGTCCTTCGAGGCCGATCAGCCCGAAGTCCAGGCTGCCCGTGTGGCGCAGCCGGATCACAATGCCCGCCAGCAGGCACAGGCCGCCGAAGGCATGCACCAGCAGGTAGCGGTACCCCGCGCCCAGGGCGGCCGGCGTGCGCCGCGCCCAGATCAGAAAGATCGAGGCCACGGTGAGCATTTCCCAGAAGATGAAAAAGCTGAAAAAATCGCCGGCGAACACGACGCCCACAGCACTGCCGGCATAGATCAGGCCGGCCACGTGCTGGACATTCTCCTTGACGTGCAGGGCGTAAATCGTCGTGATGAAGCCGATCAGGAAAAAGATGTACCCGAAAACCAGGCTCAAGCGGTCCACCCGCGCCAGCACGAGCTTCTGGCCCAAAAACGGCAGGACCCAACTGTCACCCAGGGGCAGCTGCAGCAGGTTGAACAGGCCAAGCACGGGCAACATCACGATGAAGGCGCTTTTGACGCGCCCGCGCAGCAGAGGTACCAGCAGCGCCCCCAGAATCAGTATGGCGGCGGGCGGCAGCGCTTCAATCATAGTAGTTCTCCCGACGCTTCACCAGCGGCCGCAGGATGTACTTGGCCGCCAGCACCAGCAACACGCAGGCCACAAACCCGTATACCGCGTAAAAGCCGAAATAGCCTTCCCAGGGGAAATGGGGATGCTTGTGGACGAAAAACTCCGCGAGCAACAGCAGCGCCAGGGCGGTGTAGAACAAGCGGAACACCCGGCGGACGTTGCGCGGCTTGTCGAAGAGGTAGGTCCGTTCGGAAGGTGTCTCCTGAGCCATGACCGGAATCCCCTGCCCGCGTGACGCGGCACCCCGTCACGCGGGCCTCAGAGCGTGCGGAAAAGAATGAACCCCAGGTAGAGCAGCCCCACCGTGATGGCCACCAGAAAAATGGGCCGGTACCCGGGGACCGGTTCGTGCGTCAATTCCATCCGTTCGTCGTGATCATGCTCCATGGGTTACATCCCGATGACTTTCTGGGCCGCCATCATCGCCAGCCGGAAGAAGGGCTGGGGATAGAAAAGCAGCCCGACGGAAATCAGGGCCGTGATCACCAGCGGCGCCACGCAAAACAGAGGCGCCTCGCCCAGACGTTCCGCAAAGGCCGCCTGTTCGGGGGGACAGAAAAAAGCCCGGTAGACGATCGGCATGAAATACGCGGCATTGAGCAGGGAACTGAAAAGCAGCACCACCAGAATCGGCATCTGCCCCGCCTGGAGCGACCCCTGGACCAGGTACCATTTGCTCAGGAATCCGCCGCAGGGCGGCATCCCGATGATGCTGAGGGCTCCCAGGAAAAACGCCGTCATGGTGACCGGCATGCGCCGGCCGATGCCGGCCATTTCGCTGATGTTCTTCTTGCCCGTGGCCACGAAGATGGCCCCGGCGCAGAAAAAGAGGGTAATTTTGCCGAAGGCGTGCATGGCGATGTGGGCCATGCCCCCGGTTACCCCCTTGGGCGTCAGCAGGGCCGCCCCCAGAATGATGTAGGAGAGTTGGGCAATCGTGGAAAATGCCAGCATGCGCTTGAGGTTGTCCTGGGAAAGGGCCACGAACGAACCCGCCAGGATCGTCACGGCGGCCGTGTAGAGCACCGGTTCTCCCAGGCTCAGGGAAGACAGTACGTCGGTGCCGAAAATGCCCGTAATGGTCCGCACGATGCTGAAGACCCCTACCTTGACCACCGCCACGGCGTGCAGCAGGGCGCTTACCGGGGTGGGCGCCACCATGGCCGCCGGCAGCCAGGAATGCAGGGGCATCACCGCAGCCTTGGCGAACCCGAATACGAACATGAAGAGCAACACGCCCACCAAGGTCCGGGACCCGGTGGTGCCGGCCAGGATTCCGCGGGAGGCGAAATCCAGGGTGCCGGTGAGCAGGTAGATCACCAGCATGGCCGGCAGCACCAGACCGATGGAACTGCCCACCGTGTAGAGCAGGTATTTGCGCCCCGAGCTCCGGGCCTCCTGGTCCTGGTGGTGGGTGACCAGCGGATAGGTGGCCAGCGACAGCATTTCGTAGAAAAGATAAAGCGTGAAAAGATTGGCGGAAAACGCCACCCCCACGGTGGCGCTGAGGGAGACGGCGAAGAAGCTGAAATAGCGGGTCTGACCGTGTTCGTTCAGCCCCCGCATGTAGCCGATGGAATAGGCCGACGTCACGATCCAGAGAAAGGAGGCCACCAGGGCGAACATGAGCCCGAAGGCATCCACGCGGAAGGCGATCTCCACCCCGGGAAGCACCCGGGCCACGGTGCAGCCGATCTCCGCCCCCCGCCAGACGGCTGGTAGCATGGAAGCCACGACGGCGAACTTGAGCGCGGCGGCCAGAAACGTCCAGGCCTCCCTGAGATTGGGGGACCGGCTGGCGACGATGGCGGGGACCGCCAGGAGAGAAATCAATACCGCCACAAGCGGCTTGACCGATACAATGTCGTACATGGGTTAGACTATCCCCGCTGGAATGGCATGCTCGATCAGCCGCGAGACCATATCACCCGAATAGAGGCCCAGGGCCACCAGCCCCAGGGCGGTGAGCACCAGGGGCACCAGCATCTGGAGGGGCGCTTCCTGCCGTGCCGTTCCGGCGGGAGCCCCGTGGGCACCGTGATGCTCCTGGAACGGTTCGAAAAAAGCGATTTCAAAGATGCGGAAAAACAGCGCCAGGTTCACCAGGCTGCTGAACAGCAGCGCGCCGACGAAGGCGTACTGGCCCGCCGCCAGGCCGCCGGAAATGAGGTACCACTTGCTGAAAAACCCGCAGGTGGGGGGAACCCCGATGATGGACAGGCCCCCCACGGCAAAGGCGGCCATGCTGACGGGCATCTTGCGGAACAGACCCTGCAGGTCGTCGATGCTCTCGCCGCCGATCTTGTAAAAGAAGGTTCCGGCCGCCAGGAACACGCACAGGGTCATGGCCGCATCGTTGACGATGTGCAGGGCTGCCCCGGAAATGCCGGCCCGGTTTCCCAGCCAGAACCCCCCCACCATGTAGCCCACCTCGGCCACGATGATGTAGGTCAGCATGCGCTTCAAGTGCCGGGTGCCGAGCGCCAGGATGGACCCCCCCAGGATGGCGGCCACGGCCAGCCAGACCATACCCCGGCTGACCCCCATGGTGCCGAAGGTGAACCCGGGGTCGAAGACCGTCAGCATGATCCGGATCATGACGTAGACCATCACCTTGGTCATCAGGGGGGCGATCAGGCTGCTCACCGCCGCGGGGGCGTGGGAATAGGCGTTGGGCAGCCAGGCATGCAGCGGGAAGAAGCCCATTTTGAGGCACAGCCCCGCGATGCAGAAGATGAAGGCCGTCATCACCAGGCGGGAACCCGCCAGGGCCGGCAGCCGGGCGGCGATGTCCATCATGTTGAGGGTGCCGGTGACCAGGTAGATGTAGCCGACACCCAGCAGGTAGAGACTTGCGCCGATGGTTCCCATGAAGATGTAGTTGAGGCCCGCCAGCGGCGCGCGCTGGGGGTTGCCCATGCCGATCAGCGCGTAGCCCGTAATGGCCGCGATCTCCAAAAGCACGTAGAGATTGAAGGCGTCCCCGGTGACAACGATCCCCATCAGGCCGGTGACGAACAGCACGTAGAGAGTGTAAAAAGGCCCCAGCCGATCACCGAAATCCTTCTCCACCAGGGGCCGGGTGCCCAGCAGGTTGATCAGGGCCACCGCCGCAACCACCACGAGCACCAGCCCGTTCAAGGGGTCCACGCGGTAGCCGATGCCCCACGGGGGACGCCAGCCCGCTAGGTGATACTCCACCACCCCTTCCGCCAGCACCCGTCCCAGCAACCCCACCGCGGAGACCAGGGCCCCCGTCAGAATGGCGGCTGCCAGGGGAAAGCAGAGCTTCCCGTGCACCGTGGCGGCGAGGGTAATCAAAAAGGCCCCGATCAGCGGAATGATGACGATGAGTTCCGGCAGGTTCGCGTTCATGCGTTTCGTATCCGCTCGCCGATTTCGTCTTCTTCAAGCGTGCCGTATTGCCGGTAAATCTTGATGGCCAGGGCGATGGCCACCCCCAGGGTGGCCACGGATACGACGATGGCCGTCAGCATCAGCACGTGGGGCAGGGGGTTGATGTAATCGGCGGCGTGCACGGCATGGGACGCGCTGCCGTGGCCGTGGGCGATGATGGGCAGGTCGGCATCCCGCTTGGCCCCGATGGAAACGTAGAACAGGATCACCGCCGTCTGGAGGATGTTCATGCCCACGATTTTCTTCACCAGGTTCCGTTTGACGATCATGGCGTAAAAACCGATCATCACTAGGGCAATGAAGGCCCAGTAGTTGTATTTGGTGAGAAAATTGGCCGCCAGATCTTCCATGGTCACAACCCTTCGTCATGCCGTCCCGCCGAGGCGAGATTGTAGTAGAGGGACACCATGACCGCCATGACCGCCATGCCGACGCCGATTTCCACGATGAAAATGCCGTGGGAACGCGCCATCACGGGGTCCCCTCCCAGCAAAGGCGCCAGGTAGCCGTAGTCCAGAAAATTCCCCCCCATCAGCATGCACAAAAACCCGGTGGAGGCGTAGATCAGCACACCCGCGGCGGACAACAGGATGGCGGTTCTCTCGGAGAGTCGCCGAAAGGTGCTGCGCAGGTCGAAGGACACCGCGTAGAGGATCAAGGCCGCCCCGTAGATCACCCCTCCCTGGAATCCGCCCCCGGGGCTGTGGTGCCCATGCGCGATCACATAGAGGGCGAAGAGCTGCGCAAAAGGCACGATCAATCGGGCGGTCAACTTGACGATCAGGTCGTACGGCACCCATTGGGAATCGATGCGCTCGAACTCGTCGGAGGCTTCCGGAATTTTTCCGCCCTGGGCGATGCGCAGCGTGATGCCGGTGGGAACGTGTCGGTAGAGCCTGGTTTCCTGGGTTTTGGGCTGGTAGCGGCGCAGCAACATCAGGCAGGCGAGCCCCGCGGCGAAGATGACCGAGGTTTCGAACATGGTATCGTAACCGCGGTAGTCCGCCAGCACGCTGGTGACGACGTTGGGGACCGCCGTGTCCTCGATGGTGTGCTCGATGTAATAAGGCGAAACGTGCAGGGCGGCGGGGGCCTGGGGGTCGCCCCAGGCGGGAAATTCCGGAGTGCCGTAGAGCAGGAAGGCGCCAATGGCCAGAACGGTCAGCAGGGCGATGGTTTTCAATCCTTGGTCCTCCTCGAGGTGCGGAAGACCGCGGCCACAAAGAGCACCGTGCTGACGCCGGCCCCCACGGAGGCTTCGGTGAAGGCTACGTCCACCGCCCCCATGATGGCCCACAACAGGCACATCATGAAGCTGTATGCGCCGAAGAGGATGGCCGCCCCCAGCAGGTCGCGCACCGCCAAGGCCCCCAGGCCGCAAATGATGACCAGGAGCATGATGATCAGATCCACGGGCCAGATCATTCTTCCCCCCTGCGAATCCCGCGGGACCACGGCAGCAGACCGGCCCGCACCCCGGCATCCACGATGGCGTGCGTCGCCGTGGGACTGGTGATGAAGACGAAGGCCACGATGAGCATGATTTTCAGCGCCGTCAGGATGGCGTTCAGGGAGAGATCCTGCGCCGCATAGAGCGCCATGGCGATCATGCTGGAGAGCTGCCCCATGGTGTCCAGCTTGCCCGCCGGGTGGAGCCGGGAGTAGAAATCCGGGAAGCGCAGGATCCCCACGGCCCCACCGAAGAAGAAGAACAGCCCGCAGATCAGCAATACCGTAGCCAGAATGTTCACGTAGGTTCTCCCGCGCGCAAGCGCACGCCTGGCCGTCCGAGGGTCGGGAACCTCACCGGCCGCCGGTTTCGTCGTAGAGTCCCTTTTTCTTCTGGAAATAGCGTGAAGCCGCAAGAACCGCGATAAAGTTCAAGGTGGCGTAGGCCAGGGCAATGTCGACGAACATGTCGACACGATTGTAGATCAGCCCGATGAGCACCAACAGGGTAGTGGTCTTGCTGCCGATGGCATTGACGCCGATCAGCCGGTCCAGAACGGTAGGCCCCAGAATCGCCCGGTAGAGGGAGAGCACCATTACGGCACACAGGAAAACCGCCGAATAGAGGAAGACCTGCTCCATGCCTACTCACCGAATATGGCCGCCACCTTTGCCTCCATCTCCCCGGGCAGCGCCCGGGCGCATTCCTCGTCGATGGCATGCACGGTGAAGGTCCCGATGACCGAAACGTAGACGGTAATGGTGCCCGGCGTCAGCGTGATGGAATTGGCCAGGACGAAGCGCGCCATTTCGCTGCGCAGTCGGGTCTGGAAGCGAATGATCTGGGGGTCGATCAGCTGCAGCATGCGCGGGTGGAACACCAGGCGCATGACGTGGATGTTGGCGACGAAGATCTGGTAGAGCAGCCACGGGATGTAGATCGCAAAACGGTACCATTGCCCCGGCAGGCTCCGCAGATCGGTGGTGGCCAGGAGCATGTCCCCCGAGCAATAGGCCACAATGAGGCAGGCCACCACCCCGAGGCTGAGGTGGAAGGTATCGAACTTCCCGGACAACACCAGCCAGGTGGCAAATGAGACGCAAAACGTGAGCAGGTAGGGCGCCAAGGGGCGCCGTTTGGCGTGCCCTCCGGAGCCGGGGGCCTGGCCGGGCGGCGCCTGGGGGGTGCGGAGATTGCCTGTGGGTGTGGACACGGTCAATGGCCTGGTCTCCCGACGGGCTTCCGAGGGACGGCGGGCAATGCGGCAAATCCGATTCAAAGGGTGAATTCCATAAAGACATTGGCAAGTCAACCATTTTTCTCCGCGGCCGAGGGGGTGTCCGCCCCGTTGGCCGCGGCAACCCGCCGGAATTGTGTCCCATTCGTGCTACGCCAGGAATTGCCAGAGACACAAGGATCATGCTATCGATAAAAGTCCTCTTTCCCGGCGCGCCCTCCGGCACCGTGCCACGGGCGCCCTCGGCGATTTCCCCTCCAGGGTGCCACCATGACGCCAAGCGGGAGTATAATGGATAGCCTCGTGCCGCTGCTGAAACAGCTGGTGGCCATTCCCAGCACGCACTCCCGTCCCGGGGCGATCCGCGCCTGCGCCGACTTTATCGCCGCCTGGCTCAGCGCCGCGGCCATTGCCCACGACCGGCTGGATTTCGACGGCACCCCCTCGGTCCTGGTGCTGCCCGAGAATCGGACCACCGGCGTGCTGCTGATGTCCCACATGGACGTGGTGGACGCGCCGGAGGAGCTATTCCGGCCGATGGTGCGCGACGGAAGGTTATATGGTCGCGGCAGCGTGGACGACAAATACGCTGTGGCCTTGACCCTGATCCTGCTCCGGGAGCATCTGGCCCGGAGTCCCGGTGTCGATACCCTGCCCTTCGGGGTTTTGATTACCGGGGATGAGGAGGTCGGTGGCCGCAACGGGGCGCGGAAGGCCCTGGAGCATGCCCGGGCCGATTTCGCCATTGCCCTCGATGGGGGGAGTCCGGGGAAGATCGTCGTCAAGGAAAAAGGTCTCCTGCGCCTCAAGCTGCGGGCTGCCGGTCGCAGCGCCCACGGCGCCAGACCCTGGCTGGGGGACAATGCCATCCACACCCTCATGGCCGACCTGGCCGCCATCCGGGAGCTTTTTCCCCTGGGCCACGACCCCACCTATTGGCACCGAACCCTCAACATCGGGCGTCTGGCCGCCGGGGAAGCGGTCAACCGGGTGCCCGACACCGCTGAAGCCTGGCTGGATATCCGCTACACCGAGAACGACGATCCCCACGCCCTGGTGGCCGACATCGACGCTCGCACCCGCAGCCACCTGGAAGTGCAGTCCGTCGACCCGCTGTTCCTCGGCGGCGATTCCCCCTACCTGGAACGCCTATTGGCCTGCAGCCCCGGTACCCGCACCGGGGCCGAACACGGAGCCAGCGACGCCCGCCACCTTTCGGCGGTGGGGATCCCCGGCGTTGTCTGGGGGGCCGATGGCGAAAACAGCCAGCACACCCTGGACGAGCATGTCGTTCTCGCCAGCCTCGCGGATCTCTATGGGCGACTGGATCGATTTTTCGATGGTCCGCCGCTGCACCCCACCCGAACGGTTGCCGCGGGTTAGATTTCCAGACCATTTCTCAGGGGGACTGGGCCCGGCTCGATGGGCCAGGGGCTCAGGGAGCGAAAATCGATACGGTCCATGCGGATATGGCGGCCTTCCAGGGCAGGGCGTTCTTCCATCACGCCATTGAAATCCGTGTCGACCCAGGCCCGATCCGCGAATCCGTCGAAGTCATCATCGACAAAAAGCATAAACGGGGGCCAGATCCAGCCGCCATCCGCGCTGAGCAGCTTCAATTCGACGACATCCAGCCCCTGGCGGGTTCCCTCTGGATATGAGGGACCATAATCTCCATTGCGGTCGTATCCGAAATAGACCGCGGAAAAATTTCCTTTTGACGTTGCCACCAACGAATATCCCTGTTCAACGATGCGTTTCTGGGAGCTGTATCCCAGCCGGGCAGCAATTGCTTCGAAGCTGTCGCGCCGGGAGAAATGGGCACAGGCCGTCAGCGTAGCGACCATCAGGCCCCACGACACCGTCCCGCGGATAATTGATCTCACGCAGCAGAATTTCTTGCCAATTCTATTATTCATGTTAAAAACCGTCAGGTTTTGATAATGCATTCTCGCAACGGTTGACGGGTGAGTCTCAAGCGGAATCCCTACAGCATGGGAGAATGCCAATCAAGGAGGGAGGAGGGGGATATGAAAAAAGGCAGCGGTTATTTTAGGTTGTTGTGCGTTGGCGCCATCGCCCTGCTTGCCGCGGGACTGATAGCCTGCGGCGAGAAAGCCGAAGAGGCCAAAGTTGCTCCACCTGAAACCAAGCCTGCCGCACCCGCGATGCAGCCGGCCTCGGCGGACGGCCCCAAAACCGGCGGCACACTCGTTTTCGGCCGCGGCGGGGACAGCGTCGGTCTTGATCCGGCCTATGAAACGGATGGCAATTCGTTCATGATCTGCGACAACGTCTACGAGGCGCTGATCGCCTTCAAGGACGAATCCACCGCCTTGGAGCCCGGATTGGCTGAGTCCTGGGACATTTCGGCGGACGGGCTTACCTATACCTTCCACCTGCGCAAAGACATCCAGTTCCACGACGGAACGCCCTTCACGGCCGATGCGGTGGTATTCTCCCTGGGACGCCAGATGAAGGAACGCAAGATCAAATACGCCGGTACCGGCTGGGAGATCCCCGCCCAGGAACGTCCGCCCGAGTATTGGGTCTCCATGGAAATGGACGACATCGTGGACGGCATCGAGGCTACCGATGACCACACCGTGGTTTTCAAGCTGAAGAAGGTCAACGCCCCCTTCCTGGCCAACCTGGCCATGGATTTTGCCGATATCGTCAGCCCCACGGCCTATATGAAGGACCCCAAGGAGTTCATCCGCAACCCCGTGGGCACCGGGCCTTTCAAGTTCGTGAGCTGGGTCAAGGACGACCGCATCATCCTGGAGCGCTTCCAGGGTTACTGGGACAAGGCGGCCGGCCCCTACCTGGATCAAGCCATCTTCCGCTCCATTCCGGAAAATTCCGTCCGCTTCCTGGAACTCAAGACCGGCAACATTCACATCTGCCAGTTCCCCAACCCGGCGGACATCGAGCTGGCCCGCCAGGACAGCAACCTGACCCTGCCCACCCAGCCCGGCATGAACATCGGCTATCTCGGGTTCAACCTCACCAAGGAGCCGTGGAAGAGCAATCTCGACCTGCGCAAGGCGGTGGCCTTCGCCCTCAACAAGCAGGCCATCGTGGACAATCTCTACCAGGGTCTCGGCCAGGTGGCCAAGAACCCCATTCCGCCCACCATGTGGGGCTATAACGACGCCGTTCCCGGCTACATGTACGATCCCGCCAAGGCCAAGGAGCACCTGCAGAAAGCCGGCTTCCCGGACGGCCAGGGCCTGCCCGAGATCACCCTCTGGTCCATGCCCGTGCCGCGCCCCTACAACCCCGATGGGGTCAAGATCGGCGAGGCCATGGCGGCGGACCTGGCCGATATCGGCATCAAGGCCAAGGTGGTGACCTTCGAATGGGGCACCTATCTCAAGCGGCAGCGCGAGCAGCCCGAGGACATGGATCTCTTCCAGCTCGGCTGGACCGGCGACAACGGGGACCCGGACAACTTCCTGGCGGTGCTTTTCGACGGCATGGCCTCCGAGGCCATCCGCACCCAGTGGCACAACGAGGCCTACCATCAGCTGATGGTCCAGGGCCGGGAGACCATCGACCAGAACAAACGCGCCGAGATCTACAAGCAGGCGCAGCAGATCTTCTATGACGAGTGCCCGAATATCGCCATCGCGCACTCCACGGTGATCTGGCCGGCCGTGAACAGCGTCCAGAACTTCAAACTGCACCCCACCAGCTCGGTGCGCCTGAAGAACGTCTGGATGAAATAGCCCTCACCCGCCTCGACCGGCGGGGGGGCGTGCGCCCCTCCGCCGGATTTCAGCTCCCTGTCGGCGACCCGGACAGCGCCGGTTCCGCGGCTCCCGCCCGGCATACCGCCCCGCAGGCAGAGCCTCCGACCCGCGCACCAGACAGGCAGAAGCCCATGCTGGCATATATCCTACGACGGATCCTGATCCTCATTCCAACCCTTCTGGGCGTTTCGGTGATCGTGTTCCTGATGCTGCACATCACCCCCGGGGACCCGGCGGAACTGCTCTTGGGGGAACGGGCCACGGAAGAGGCTCTCCTGCAGATGCGGGAGCACCTGGGGCTCAACCGCCCCCTGCACGAACAATACGGAATGTTCATGCAACGCCTCATGCGGGGCGATCTGGGAGAAACCATCTGGACCCGCCAGAAGGTCTGGGTGGAGGTCAAGCAGCGCTTTCCCGCGACGATGGAGCTTTCCATCGTGGCCCTGCTCATCAGCTGCAGCCTGGGCATCACGTTCGGCATCGTGTCGGCCACCCGGCAGTATTCCCTGTTCGACTACCTCAGCATGGTGGGCGCCCTGGCCGGCGTCAGCATGCCCATCTTCTGGCTGGGCCTGGTTTTCATGCTGATTTTCTCCCTCAACCTCGGCTGGCTGCCCCTGTCCGGGCGCCTCAGCGTGGGCATCAACCTGGAGGTCATCACCAATTTCTATGTCCTGGACGCGTTGTTGACCCGCAACTGGCCGGCCCTGCGGGACGCCCTCTGGCACATCATCATGCCGGCGGCGACCCTCTCCACCATCCCCATGGCCATCGTGGCGCGCATGACCCGCTCGGCCATGCTGGACGTCCTGCGCCAGGACTACATCAAAACGGCCAAGGCCAAGGGCCTTTCCCGGTTCACGGTGACCTACAAGCACGCCCTGCGCAATGCCCTGATCCCGGTGATCACTACCATCGGGCTGCAATTCGGCGTGCTGCTGGGGGGGGCCATCCTGACGGAGACCATCTTCGCCTGGCCCGGCGTCGGCAAATGGATGTACGACGCCGTCATGCAGCGCGATTACATGGTCATCCAGGGGGGCGTGCTGTTCATCGCCGCCATTTTCGTGGTCATCAACCTCTGCGTGGACGTGCTCTACGCCGTCATCAACCCGCGCATCAGCGTCCGCTAACGCCGCGCCAACGCACCGTTTCGGATCGAGCCCATGACCAGCGCCACGGCCCCCCGCGGCCCCCAAGATCGACACCCCCTGCTGGAGCAAATGAGCCAGCTCTGGCGCAACAAGACGGCCGTCATCGGCCTGGTGATCATCACCTTTTTCATCCTCACTGCGTTGCTGGCGCCGCTGTTGAGCCCCCACAACCCCGTTGAAACCTCCCTTTACGACCAGTTGAAGCCCCCCGTCTGGCACGCCAAGGGCACTTGGAAGAACATCCTGGGGACGGACGAACTGGGGCGGGACACCTTGTCGCGCATCATCTTCGGTTCGCGGGTTTCCCTGACGGTGGCGCTGGTCAGCGTGGGCCTGGCATTTCTCGTGGGCACCTTCCTGGGGTGCGTATCCGGCTATTTCAAGGGCATCCTGGACAGTCTGGTCATGCGGGTCATGGACATGATCCTGGCCTTTCCCTACCTGCTGCTGGCCATCGTGGTCGTGGCCTACCTGGGGCCCAGCCTGCAGAACGCCATGATCGCCATCGGCATCACCTATGTGCCGCGCTTCGCCCGCATCGTGCGCGGCAGCGTGCTGGAGGAATGCGGCAAGGATTACGTCATGGCCGCCCGGGCCATCGGCGCCCGGGACGCCCGCATCATCTTTCTGGCGATTCTGCCCAACTGCCTGGGCCCGCTCATCGTCCAGACCACCCTGAGCATGGCCTCCGCCATCCTCGACGCCGCGGCCCTCAGCTTCCTGGGCCTTGGCGCTCAACCGCCCACACCCGAATGGGGGGGCATGATTGCCCGCAGCCGGGCGTTGATCCTGCGGGCGCCCTGGGTGATGACCTTTCCCGGCCTGGCGATCCTGGCGGCGGTCCTGGGTTTCAACCTGCTGGGCGACGGGCTGCGCGACGCGCTCGATCCGCGCCTGCGCGACTGAGGACAAGCTCACCATGCCCCTGGCCACCGCCCCCTTGCTGGAAATCCAGAACCTTAAAACCTACTTCAACGTCCGGGGGCACACCGCCCGGGCCGTGGACGATCTCAGCCTGACCATACCCGCCGGCCAGACCCTGGGGCTGGTGGGGGAATCCGGTTGCGGCAAGAGTGTCACGGCCCACTCCATCATCCAGCTGATCCCCGATCCGCCCGGACGGATCGCCGGCGGGCGCATTCTCTTCGAAGGCCAAGACCTCCTGGAATATTCCGAACGCCGCATGCGCCGGATTCGCGGCAACCAGATTTCCATGATTTTCCAGGAGCCCATGACCTCCCTCAACCCGGTCTTCAGTGTGGGGGAGCAGGTGGGGGAAGTGATCCGCCTCCACAAGGGCCTGTCACGGGCCGAGGTTCGCCAGCGGGTCGTGGAGATGTTCCGCCTGGTGGGCATTCCCGCTCCCGAAACCCGACTGTCGGAATACCCCCATCAGATGAGCGGGGGGATGCGCCAGCGGGTTATGATTGCCATGGCCTTGGCCTGCAACCCCAAGCTCATGATCGCCGATGAACCCACCACGGCCCTTGACGTGACCATCCAGGCCCAGATCCTGGACTTGATGAATCAGCTCAAGGCTGAAACCGGATCCGCTATCCTTTTCATCACCCACGATCTGGGGGTGATTGCGGAAATGGCCCAGCACGTGGCGGTCATGTATGCGGGCAAAATGGTGGAGTACGCCGATGTCCGTACCCTTTTCGGCCAGCCCCGGCATCCCTACACCGTGGGCTTAATGGAGTCGATTCCCGTCCTGGGCCACAAAACCGAGCAGGGGCGGCTGCGGACCATCAAGGGAGTCGTGCCGTCCCTGTTCGACCTGCCCACCGGCTGTCTTTTCAGCGACCGCTGCCCCGACGTTTCTGGGGACTGTCGACAGGTGGTCCCTGAGATGATCGCCGTAGGCGAGAACCACTATGCACGGTGCCTGAAATATGTCTGACCGAAACACCGCAGCGATCCTCGTGGAAACGCGCAACCTAGTGAAATACTACCCTATCCGTGGCGGAGTGCTCATGAAGGAGGTTGCCGCGGTGAAGGCTGTGGACGGTGTCAGCGTCGCCATCCGGGAGGGGGAAACCCTGGGGCTGGTGGGCGAATCCGGCTGCGGCAAGTCCACCCTGGGGCGCGCCATCCTGCGCCTGGAGGAACCCACCTCCGGCGAGGTGCTTTTTGAGGGTCGGAACATCCTGACGTTCGACCCCAAGCAACTCCGCGCCCTGCGCCGCCAGATGCAGATTATCTTCCAGGATCCGTTCTCCTCCCTGAACCCGCGCAAAACCGTGGCCCAGATCGTGGGAGAGCCGCTGCTGGTCCACGGGTTGGGCAACCGCCTGGAAAGGGATCAGCGCGTGGAAGAGCTCCTGGGTGTGGTGGGGTTGCGCGCGGAACACATGCGGCGCTATCCCCACATGTTCTCCGGGGGCCAGCGCCAGCGCATCGGCGTGGCCCGCGCCCTGGCCCTGAACCCCAAGCTGGTGATCTGCGACGAGGCCGTCTCGGCGCTGGACGTTTCCATCCAGGCCCAGGTGCTGAATCTCCTCAGGGACCTCCAGGATGAATTCGGCCTCACCTACCTTTTCATCTCCCATGACCTCCATGTGGTGGAGCATGTGAGCGATCGCGTGGCCGTGATGTACCTGGGGAAGGTCGTGGAGCTCGCCGCCAAGGCCGAGATCTATCTCCGGCCCCTTCACCCTTACACCCAGGCCCTGCTGAGCGCCTCGCCCATGCCGGACCCCACCGTCAAGCGCCAGCGGATCATTCTCAAGGGGGATGTGCCCAGCCCCATCAACCCGCCCCCCGGGTGTCGCTTCCACACGCGCTGCCCGTATGCCGAAAGCGTCTGCCGCCAATCGGAACCCGAGCTCCGCGAAGAGCGGGACGGACATTTCGCCGCCTGCCATTTCGCCGGACGCGTGGGCATCCACTGACCATTGGAGGACGCCCTCAGGTTTGGGCGTCCTGGATGGACACCTCCTCAAAGGTTTTGATATCCGCCAGGACACGGGTGGCCGCGTCGATCAGCTCCATGGCCAGCGCCGCGCCGGTGCCCTCCCCCAGGCGGAACTGCAGATTCAGCACGGGCACCAGTTCTAGCCGCTCCAGCATATAACGGTGCCCGACCTCCACGGAATTGTGGCCGGCAAACAGGTAGTGCCGCGCGGCGGGGGCCAATTCGCAGGCAATCAGCGCTCCGGCGGTGGAAATCAGGCCGTCACAGACCACCGGAATCCCCTGGGCCGCCGCTCCGAGCGTCAGCCCCGCCAATCCGCCGATCTCGAACCCCCCCACCTTGGTCAGGACATCCAGAGGATCCCGCGGGTCCGGGCGATTGAGCTCCAGGCCCCTGCGGATCGCCTCTGCCTTGCGCGCGAGCCCCTGGTCGTCGATGCCGGTCCCGCGCCCCACCAGCTGCTCCACGGGCAGGCCGGAAAACGCCGCAATAATGGCCGTGGACGGGGTGGTGTTGCCGATGCCCATGTCGCCGGTGCCCAGGAGATCCAGCGGCCCGTCAGCCTCCAGGGCGGATACGATGCCGATGCCCGCCGCCAGGCTGCGCTGGGCCTGGTCCCGGGTCATGGCTGGTCCCCGGGCGAAATTGCGGGTACCGGGCGCCACCTTGCAATGAAAAATCGGCAGGTCCGGAGGAAATTCGTGGGCCACGCCCAGGTCGGCCACACGCACCCGTGCCCCGGCGTGGCGCGCCAGCACATTGATGGAGGCCCCGCCGCCGACGAAGTTATAGACCATCTGGGGGGTGACGTCGGAGGGGAACAGGCTCACCCCCTCTTCGCAGATGCCATGATCCCCGGCACACGTCACAATCACCTTGGAGGCCAGCCGAACGTCGAGAGTCCGCTTGATGGCGGCCAACCGCAGGCCGACCTCCTCCAGAATTCCCAGGCTCCCGGCCGGCCGCGCCTGATGGCGCAGCCGTTCCTGGGCCTTGGCCCTCCAGGCGCTGTCGGGGACTTTGATCCGCTGAATGGCATCCTCGATCGTTTTCATGGTCGCTCTCCTTGCCGGGGGACACTGCGCTTGTCTCCCCGGGCATCGCCGCCAGTAAGGGCCGCACTGCGTTCCATGGGCACGTCGACGATGTCCGACGAAGAGCCCATGGGGGCGTTCACTTTGGTGCGCAACCCGGCGCCGATGCCTACGGCCTTGCGGTTCGGGTGGTTCGGGTTGCCGGGGATGACGATGGCCCCCCGGGCGATCCCGTCGCGTACGTCCTCCGGGGCGAGTCCCTCGGCGGCGGCCACCGCCTCCATCGCCGGGGATAAGTCACCGTTGCGGGCCAGCTCCAACTGTGTCGGCATGGCAAATCCTTTCACTCGAAGCGTTGCGACGCCGGCTGGAGGGCCAAAAAAAAATCCGCCCCCCAGGCGAACGCCTGAGGCACGGAATTCAGCGGACAACTTCATTCCTTGGGTTGCCGGGCAGGTCTTCTGACTTGCAGATCAACCCGTCGGCCGCGCCTTCCCACCCTTGCCGGAGGTATCGGAGCTCCCGACACATCCTCACCCGGTTAAGGCAGTGGCATATCCTTACGGCCGCAGTCCCTGCTCACAGCGCCGGTCCAACGCTACGGATTCGCACCGTATTCCCTTTTCACCGCCGCAAAGGCGGCGGCACCGCGACAACGGGGATCCTATACCCGGAATTGCCCTTCGCGATCAAGTACTAAATCGACCCGGAGAAGGATGGTGGAGCCCTGTTTTCCCACTGCGTAGTCTCAGCGGCGCCGCGCCCATGGCCTTGCCGCCGCTCATCACCTGCCTTAAGGGCCTGGAAGCGCGGATCTCGGATAAAAAAAACTTTACAACATATGGTCTGCGTGTTATCTATAACCCTTTTCAAACCGCCTATTCCAACACGCAGAATGGCAGGGGCGCCGCCATGAAAAAAAAAGACCTCGATTTCTTCAAGAAGCTGCTCAAAGCGCGATTGGAAGAGCTGCTCAGCCAGGCTGACGACACGGTATCCGGGATGACCGACCACAAGGAAAACTTTCCGGACCCCACGGACCGCGCCTCCCTGGAATCGGATCGCAATTTCATGCTGCGCATCCGCGATCGGGAACACAAGCTGATCAAAAAAATCAAGAAGGCCTTGGAACGGATCGAAACCGGCACGTTTGGGGTCTGCGAGACCTGCGGCGAAGAAATTTCTGTCGCGCGGCTCAAGGCCCGGCCCGTCACCACCCAGTGCATCGACTGTAAAACCAAGGAAGAGGCCCAAGAAAAAGCCCTTGGACTGTAGGGAAAACCTCCGCAATATCGATCTGCACGTCCATTCCAGCGCTTCGGATGGCAGCCTCGCCCCCGTGGAGCTCGCCTTGCGGGCACAGCGCCTCGGTCTGGCCGCCTTCGCCATAACGGATCATGATACGCTGGACGGCGTACGGGCCCTGGTAGCCGCGGGGCTGCCCGCGGGGATCCAATTTCTTCCGGGCATCGAAATCAGCGCCAGCGCTCATCGCGACTTCCCCTGCTTTGGCAGCATGCATATCCTCGGATACGGCGTCCGGCTTTCGTGCCCGGAGCTCCAGCGCCAACTGGACCGCCTGCAAGAGGCGCGCCGCTGCCGCACCCCTCAGATCATCGCCCGCCTGAACGCCCTGGGCATCGACCTGACCCTGGAAGAGGTGCGCATGATCTGCGCGGAAGGTCAGGTCGGCCGTCCCCACATTGCGCAGGCCCTGGTTCACAAGACGGTGGTGGCCGATATCGACGAAGCGTTCGAGCGCTTGCTGGGCACCGGCAAGCCCGCCTATGTGGATAAGTATCGCATCCCGTGCCAAGAGGCCTTGGACGTCATCCGGGGGGCCGGGGGCGTGGCCGTGTTGGCCCACCCGGCGCTCATCAAGGCTGACGGTGCATGGCAATTGACGGATCTGATCGCCTGCCTCAGCCGTAAAGGACTTCAAGGCCTTGAGGTATTCTACTCCGGGCACACTCCCGAGCAGACGAGGCTTTTTCAGGGCCTCGCCGCGAAATACAACCTGTTGGTCACCGGCGGCAGCGATTATCACGGCGAGGCAACCCCGGGCATCGAAATGGGCGTCGGGCGGGGTGACCTGTGCGTGCCGTTCGAGCTGTTCGAGCGGCTGACGGAAGCGCTGGCCGGCAAATCCTCACCCGGCTCCGCCGATTCCCCTTGAGCGCCCTGCAATTATGCGCACCGATGACCGCCATCTCCTCGAAAGCCGTCTGAACTACCGCTTTCACCGCCCGATCCTCCTCGAAGAGGCTTTGCGGCACTCCTCGTTTGTCAACGAACACCCTGCCCAGGGCCTGCGCGACAACGAACGGTTCGAGTTCCTCGGCGATGCCGTGCTGAACCTGGTGGTCAGCGATGCGCTCATGCAGCGCCACCCTGAAATGTCCGAGGGTGATTTGTCCCGCACCCGAGCCTTGCTGGTCAACGAATCCAATCTGGCGGCACTTGCGCGAGGCATCGATTTGGGAGCGCATCTGAGTCTGGGCCGCGGCGAAATCCAGACCCACGGCCGGGAAAAGAATTCCATCCTGGCGGATGCCTTGGAAGCCTTGGTGGCTGCTGTCTACCTGGACGGAGGTTTCGACACGGTCTACCGAATGCTCACTGAGCAGTTCGCTTATATTTTCGATGAGTTCGGCACGCCCGGCACCGAGACGGATTTCAAGACCCGCCTTCAGGAACTGGCGCAGAATCGCCGCCAGAGGATCCCCCTGTACAACGTCGTGGCCGAAATCGGACCCGACCATGATAAAACCTTCCATGTCGAATTGGCCATGGAGGGGTTCACCACCAGGGGAACCGGGAAAAGCAAAAAACTGGCCGAACAGGATGCCGCCCGGCTGGCCCTGCAACGGTTTGCGGATGGTTCCTGAGGCTTCGGGATACGCTCGCCCCGAGCGCCCACTGATCGTGCCGGTTTTCATCCCCCACGCCGGCTGCCCCCATCGCTGCATATTCTGCAATCAACAGACCATCACCGGCACCCGCGCCAGTGTGCCCACCGAGGGCGAGATGCGCGGGCAGATCGACGCCTATCTGGCGTGGCGCTCAGCCCGGCGGAGCCAGGTGGAAATCGCCTTTTACGGAGGTAACGCCCTGGGCCTGGCCAAATCCCTTTTGTACCGAATGCTGGCGGTGGCCGCGGAGTATGTCGCCAAGGGACGGGCAGACGGCATCCGGCTTTCCACCCGCCCTGACACCGTCACCCCCGAGCGCCTCGACGAACTGAGGGGGTTTCCCGTGCGTACCATCGAGCTCGGCGTTCAATCCCTGGACGATGGTGTGCTGCGCCAAGCAGGGCGCGGGCACTCCGCCCAAGTGGCGGTGGCCGCCATTGAACAGCTCAAAGCGCGGGGATTGGCGGTCGGGGTCCAGCTGATGCTCGGCCTGCCGGGCGATGACGAGGCCACCGCCCTGGCCACGGCCGCACAGACCATTGCCCTGCAACCGGATTTCGTGCGCCTTTACCCCACGCTGGTTCTGGCCGGGAGCCCGCTGGCGGACCTCTTCGCCCGGGGGGGCTATCACCCGCTTACCCTGGAGGACGCCGTCCACCTCGCCAAGCGCCTCTATATTCAATTCGCCCGCCGGGGCCTGCCGGTCATCCGCATGGGGCTTCAGCAGACCGAGGCTCTGGCCGCCCCGACCACCGTCCTGGGGGGACCCCATCACCCGGCCTTCGGCGAGCTGGTCCTCGGGGCCTGCTTTCGCGAACTGGCTCTGGCAGCCCTGGACGCGGCGAGACCCTTCAAACCCGATGAACCCGCCGGCATCCGGATCCACCCCCGCAGCCAGTCCCGGCTGAGAGGGTATCAGGGCGCCAACATGCCGGTGCTGGAACGCGCCGCAGGGCAACGACTGGAAATCATTGCCGACGGCCGAATGGATCCGGGCGCCTTGGCGGTGGGAAACCGCCGCCCCCTCCACCTTGCCGACCTGGGGGCTACCGCATGAGACTCCGGTTCATTCTCCTGGTCCTCTCCTTGCTGGCCGTCGTGTCGGCCTCCACTGGCGGCTACCTGTTCTACTATGCGCTGCACAAGTCAGCCTTCCAGGAGGCCGAGCGCCAGGCCCAGGCCCGGGTGGAGATGTTCCGCATCCACCTGGAAGCCTTGTTGTCCGAGAACCTGCGCCCCGTCAGAACCCTGGCTGCCTTTCCGGAAATGCAAGCGGCCCTGGTGGGCTCCGGCAAACCAAGCCTCGACAAGGTCAACCGCATACTGGATCATTTCAAAGCCACTCTCGAGGTGGATGTCTGCTATCTGATGGACGCCCGGGGGAAAACCCTGGCCTCCAGCAACCGTTACGATCCGGACAGCTTCGTGGGGCTCTCCTTTGCCTTTCGTCCCTATTTCCAGCACGCCATGTCCAACCTGCCGGGTTTCTACATGGCCTTGGGGACAGCCTCCCGCAAACGGGGCGCCTACTGCAGCTATCCGGTTCTCGATCCATCCAGCGGCGATCCCATCGGCGTGGTGGTCCTGAAGTCTTCCATTGATGTGATCGAGGCCCGCCTGGGGCTCACTAGCGACGACATCGTCCTGGTGACCGACCCGCGGGGAATGATTTTCATTTCCAACCGCGGGGATTGGCTCTTCAAGCTTGCCCGGCGTGCCACCTCCCGTGACCTGGAATCCATCGTCCGGCAGCGGCAGTTCGGAGCCGGTCCCTGGGAATGGATCGGCCTGGAATATGATCCCGAACACCGGGGGGCCCTGCTCGACGGCGAACGGTTTCTCCTGCACCACGCCGAGCTTGAAAGCATACCGGGCTGGCGGATTATTCACCTGCGCAACAGCAATGCCATCGCCGCAGCGATTTCGGCGCCCTTCATCCGTATTACCGGGCCGGTGGTGCTTTGCCTGTGCCTGTTGATCGGCAGCGCGGTTTTCCTTCTCTACCGCAAGGCCAGCGGGGAGCTCGCCCAGCGCCGCGCGGTGGAATCCGCCTTGCGGGAGAGCGAGGAACGCTACCGCTGCCTCTACCACCAGACGCCGGCCATGCTCCATTCCATCGACACCGAAGGCCGACTGGTGAGCGTCAGCGATTTCTGGGCCGAGGCCCTGGGGTACGCACGGGAAGAGGTCATCGGCCTCCCCCTGACCGGATTCATGACCCCGGAGTCCCGAATCTATGCCGAAACCACCGTACTTCCCGAGTTTTTCAAGACCGGGGTCTGCAAGGACATCGCCTACCAGTTTCTGACGAAGACGGGCAAACCCGTCGATATCCTCCTGTCGGCCATCGCGGACCGCGACCACCAGGGTTGCCTGGTCCGCACGCTGGCGGTTTCCATCGACGTCACCCAGCGCAAGCGGGCCGAAGAAGCCCTGCACCTCGCCAAAGAAGAGCTCAGCCGCTATTCCAAGGATCTGGAACGCCAGGTGCATTTGCGCACGCGCGAGATCACCAGCATCCTCAAGCATACCCCGGCCGTGGTCTATTTCAAGGACATGGAGGGCCGCTACCAGCTCGTCAACGCGGGCTTCGAAGAGCTTTTCGGGGTTCAGAACGATGCGGTACGCGGCCGCAGCGACTATGACATCCTGCCTCGGGAGGTGGCCGATCGGTTCCGCGCAGGGGAGTTGGTGGTCATGGACCATCGGCGTGCCCATCAGGTGGAGGAGATCATTCCTCAGGCCGACGGCCCGCACACCTACCTCTCGGTCAAATTTCCCGTCTACGACGAAGCGGGCAATCCCAGCGGCATCTGCGGCATCGCCACGGACATTACCGCGGTGAAAAAAGCCCAGAGTCAACTGCGCCGGCTTTCCGGCAGCATCATGGCCAACCAGGAAAAGGAGCGCACGGCCATCGCCCGGGAATTGCATGACGAGCTGGGTCAAGTGCTGACCGCCCTGCGCATGGACGCCGTCTGGATTCAGGATCGTCTGAAAACCCACGACGAGCGAGTGGCCGCGCGCGCCTTGACAATGTGCCAGCTAATCGATAAGACCATCGGCGATGTGCGCAGCCTGGCCTATCGTCTGCGGCCCGGTGTACTGGACGACCTGGGGTTGGTGGATGCCCTGGAACTCTACACCGCCGAATTCGAGAACCGCACGGGTATTCTCTGCGTCTTCGATCATCAAGCCGTGGCCTCACCCGGGGATACCGTCGCCACGGCGGCATATCGCATTACCCAGGAAGCGCTCACCAACGTGGCCCGCCATGCGCGGGCCGGGCACGTGACGGTTTCCCTGGTGGCCAAAGATTCCCGGCTGTCCCTGACGGTCTCCGATGACGGCCAGGGCTTCAACTTGGACGGCGTGGAAGGTTCCGAAGGCCTCGGCCTGGCGGGGATGCGGGAGCGGGCCGTGTTGGCCGGGGGCCAATTGACCATTTCGTCCTCTCCGGGACAGGGCACCCGGGTGGTTTTTGTCGTTTGTCTCGGTGACCAACTCCCCCTCAGCCTGGACGGTACGTCATAAAAACATGATCAGAGTGCTTCTGGCCGACGACCACAGCATCGTCCGCGCGGGCCTGCGCCGCCTGGTGGAGGAAAGCGGCGACATGGAAGTGGTCGCCGAAGCCGCGGACGGTCGCGAAGCGCTGCGGGCCGTGGAACGCGACATGCCCGACGTGGCGGTCATCGATCTCTCCATGCCCGGCCTGGACGGCCTCGAGGTCATCGCCCAGTTGCACATGCTCCATCCCCGGCTCCCCCTCCTGGTGCTCACCATGCACGAGGAAGGCCAGTACGTGGTCCGGGCGGTGGAAGCCGGCGCCAAAGGATACATTACCAAGCAATCCGCCCCGGAACAGCTGGTGAGCGCGATCCGCAAGGTCATCGGCGGCAGCCGATTCCTCACCGATCAAGCGGCCGAAGCGCTCGCCCTGCGGATCGCGCGGGGCAAGGGAGGGCAAACCCCCCTGGACAGCCTGTCCATGCGCGAACTCCAGGTACTGCGCCGGCTGGCGATGGGCGCCACCAACCGGGAAATCGCGCAAATCTACAGCATCAGCATCAAAACCGTGGACACTTACCGCGCCCGCCTGCTTAAAAAGCTCGACTTGCGCAACAACGCGGAACTCTCGCGTTTCGCCATTCAGAACCGACTCATCGACCTTTGAGGCCGGTTATTTACCCGCCCAGCCGGATGTGGCGGCCGTGCCATCGTCGACGATTCCAAATCTCTGCCTAGCCGCGCCATCCCGGGTGACAGGACCAGCCGGTGGCGGTGCAGGCACGCTGCGCCGCCCGAGCCAGACAACGGGTCATCGGCGCGACCCTCGATGCAATCCCTCTCGACGGGGGCTGTTTGCCCGCGGGCAGATCCTTCAGGGACACGGTCGACCCGGCGGGTTCCGCCCTCGTGTCCCTATCTTTTAGAGAACTTTTGGAGTAAGCTGTTTTCCATCCTGGACCGAACCTCCCGAGGAAAGGAAACCCCATGAGCCTACCCCCTGTCACCGTGAAGAAAATCCTCTACGCTACCGATCTTTCCGAAAATGCGCGTCCGGCGCTGGCCTACGCGGTGAGTCTGGCCAATGCGTACGGTGCCCAGATCGTCATCCTGCATGTCATCGACGAAACACCCGAATTCGTGGACAACCACGTCATCAATTACATCGGCGCCGAGGATTGGGAAGCCATCAAGCGCCGTAATGTCAGCGAGGCCCGCGACATCCTGATCGGAAAAAAGCGCTCGGGCGACATCGCCCGGGAGGTGCTGGACCGCTTCTGCCAGAACCTGCGCCCCGGAACCGCGGACCATGAAACCGCCATGGATGAAACCGTTATCAAGAGCGGCAATCCGGTGACCCAGATCCTTCAGACCGCCGAGGAGAAAACCTGCGATCTCATCGTCATGGGCACCCATGGTCGCGGCGCCCTGATGGACACCATGCTGGGAAGCACCACGAGCCGCGTCATCCGGCGCGCCCCAGTTCCCGTCGTGGCCGTGCCCATCACCCGATAGGGGCCTGTGGCGCCAGTGCCTTCAAGGCCGGGATGTCCCGCCGCGGGAAAATGCTCCCCACGTCCCGCCCTGGCGGGCGGGGGGGCAGCTTTCCCCAACCGGCCCGCGCCTTGCATTTCGGCCGGGTCCTTGGTTGATCCGCATCCTGACAGGCGGTTTACGGGTTGGGGGAGGCCCGCTCAAGGCGGATGGGCTACCGGATCGGTTAAAACCCCGTCTTGAAAAAGTCTTCGGCGTCGGAAATGGCATCCGGGGGCTTGGTCTGGTCCGTTGGGACGGTACCGTCCTTGAAGCACTCGAAGATGGTCTTGGCGGATTGAGGGATCGCCAACAAGCCCGTTTCCGCATCGATGCGGGCAAAGACGATCCCTTCGGGCACCTCGAAATCCCGGATCGGTCGCTCCTGGAGGACCTGCTGCATGAAGGCCAGCCAGATGGGTATCGCCGCCCGGGCACCGGTTTCCCTCGGCCCAAGGGAACCTTCCTCGTCGAATCCCACCCAGGCGCCCGCGATCAGGTCGGGCGTATACCCGACAAACCAGGCATCGTACAGGTTGTTGGTGGTGCCGGTTTTACCGGCCACCGGCCGGTTCAGCACTTTCACCCGCTGGCCGGTCCCCTCTTCCACAACACTCCGCAGGAGACTGTTCATCAGGTAGGCGGTGGTCGTTTCGATCACCTTCTCCCGCTCGGGAGCCGCTTCTTCCAACACCCGGCCCTGCCGATCCAGAATACGGGTAACGAAAACCGGTTCGATACGATAGCCTTGATTGGCGAAAACGCTGTAGGCGTTGACAATTTCCAGCAAGGAGACGCCGGAAGACCCCAGGGCGATGGACAAGTCGCGATTGAGGCTTGAGTGGATCCCCAGGCGGCGCGCGTAATCGATGGCATAATCGATTCCGATCTCCCGCAAGAGCTTCACGGTCACCACGTTGCGGGACTGGGCCAGGGCCTCCCGCAGCCGGGTGGGCCCGTAAAACGTTTCCCGATAGTTTTTGGGTTTCCAGGTAATGTCGCTCCCGGCGTCCTCGAACACGATGGGGGCGTCGATGATTACCGAGGCCGGCGTGTACCCCATGTCAAGGGCCGCCGCATAGATCACGGGCTTGAAAGCCGAGCCGGGCTGCCGGCGGGACTGGACGGCACGGTTGAACTGGCTGGTGGCGAAATCACTGCCGCCCAGCATGGCCTTGACGTGACCCGATTGCGCCTCGACGCACAGCAGCGCCGATTGGGCTATGGGCCACTGTTCCAGCGCCAGTTTCCAGGTGTGGTCCTCCGCCGCCAGCGCCTTCAGCCGCACCTCAATCACATCCCCGGCTTTGAGGACCTGGCTGAGTTGCCGGATGCGCCCCGCCCGGGACTCGCCTTCCAGATCGGGCTTGCGCGCCCACGCCATGTCTTCCAGGGCGATGACCCCTTTTCCGCCGTGCATTTGAACCGCAACCCGCCCCTGCCCGTCGCTGACCGCGGTGACCACGCCCTTGACGATGGCCTCCGGCACCAGGATCGTGGCGGGCATGGGGGCTTCCGGCCTTTCCGAGGCCCCACCGGCGAGATAGCTATCCACCTCCGCCAAGGGCACGTTACCCAGAGGTCCGCGGTACCCCTGGCGCTTGTCCAACTCCCTCAAGCCTTGCTCGATTGCCCTCCGGCCGGCCTGCTGCATGGCTACACTGACCGCCGTGTGAATCTGCAGGCCTTCCCGGTATAACGTATCGACGCCGTACTTCTTTTCGGCATACTGCCGCACATGCTCGGCGTAAAAGGGGGCCATCTCCTGGAAAAAATTCGGCCGTGCGTAGATGTCCAAATGGGTGTCACGGGCGTTGGCCGCCTGCTCCGGGGAGATGAAGCCCTCCTCCACCATGCGGTTGAGGACATAGAGTTGGCGTTGGCGCGCCCGCTCCCGATGGTGGTATGGCGAATAACGGCTGGGTGCCTGGGGCAGGCCCGCCAGCATCGCGCATTCGGCCAGATTGAGCTCCAAGACGGACTTGCCGTAATAATTCTGGGCGGCGGCTTCCACCCCGTAAGCGCCGTGACCGAGGTAAATCTGGTTGAGGTACAAAAACAGTACCTCGTCCTTGGTGAAAGCCCGGTTGATGCGATAGGCCAGGATGGCTTCCTTCAACTTGCGGACGTAGCTGCGCTCGGGGGTCAGAAAAAACGACTTGGTCACCTGCTGGGTGATGGTGCTGCCCCCCTGGACAATGGTGCCGGCCTCGAAGTTCTTATACATGGCCCGCAGGATGCTTTGGAGGTCAACCCCTTGGTGCTCATAAAAACGCGAGTCCTCGGCGGCGATAAAGGCCTGCACCAGCAGCGGCGGCATCTCCGCGAGGGGAATGACGAAGCGGCGCTCGTGGTAGAATTCACCGATCTTTTGGCCATCGTCGGCATACACCGTGGAGACGACGGGCGGGCGATAATCGCTCAGGTTGCTGATCTGGGGAAGGCCGGCGTCAAGGTGCAGGAAAAGGACCACTCCTCCCGCGCCGGCGGCCAGGAAGCCGACGGCCAGGGGCACGGCCACCCAGAGCAATGCCCTTCTCCAACGTCGCTTGGGGGCGGGGAGCGGTTCGGCCGGAGATGGTGGCGATTTCCTTTGCACGGCAGCTCACTTTGCTGGGCGTCACGCCACGCCTTGCCTGGCGGCTGGATCCCTGTTATCCATGGCCTTTCGACGAACGCGGGGCGGGAGCGCGGTTTTTCCTTATGCTGGAATTTTGTAGGCTATCAAACCTGTAAACGCATTGCAACCTCACCGCACGCCTGTCCGGCCGCTTACTTTGGTTGACAACCTCAAGAAAGACGGATAGTCATTACAGTTTTAGATCATTTCCAAGTGGTGCGCCGCGCGACGGTCGCAGGGAAGGAAGACCCATGGTTGAGCTGATGTTTGCCAAATGCGGCGGTTTGATCCCGGCCATTGCCCAGGACGCGGTCACCGGGGACGTCCTGATGCTGGCCTACATGAACGCCGACGCTTGGCAGCAAACCGTGGCGACGGGCCTGGCCACCTATTACAGCCGCAGCCGCCAGGAGCTCTGGGTCAAGGGTCGGACCTCGGGACATGTGCAGAAGGTCCGGGAAATTTACATAGACTGCGACCGTGACACCGTTCTGCTCAAGGTGGAGCAGGTGGGCGGCGCCGCGTGTCACACTGGCCACCGCAGCTGCTTCCACCTCCGCCTGGATGGATCCGGCGTCACCGTGGTGGGTCAGCCGGTCTTCGATCCCAAGGAGGTATACGGCAAATGACGGACGTATTGAAGCTCGGCATCCCCAAGGGAAGCCTTCAGGATGCCACCATCGCACTTTTCAAGCGCTCCGGCTGGAAAATCAACGTCAACGGCCGGAGCTACTTTCCAGAAATCAACGACGACACCATCGAGTGCGCCATCTGCCGGGCTCAGGAAATGTCCCGCTACGTCGAGAGCGGCACCTTGGATGCGGGTCTCACGGGCAAGGACTGGATCGCCGAAAACGACTCGGACGTCCATGTGGTCTGTGACCTGGTCTACTCCAAGGTCAGCGCCAGGCCTGCCCGCTGGGTTCTGGCCGTCCCCTTCGACTCTCCCATCAAAACCCTGGAAGATCTTCAGGGAAAAAAGATCGCCACGGAGCTGGTGGCCTTTACCCGGCGCTATTTCGCGGAACGGGGCATCGACGTGCAGATCGAGTTTTCCTGGGGCGCCACCGAGGCCAAGGTGGTCTCCAAACTGGCCGACGCCATCGTGGAGGTGACCGAGACCGAAAGCACCATCAAGGCGCACGGCCTGCGGATCATTCACGAGCTGATGCAGACCAACACCCGGTTGATCATGAACCACGATGCCTGGAAGGACCCCTTCAAGCGCGAGAAAGCCGAGCAGATCGCCCTGCTGCTCACTGGGGCCTTGCAGGGTGAAAAGATGGTGGGACTCAAGATGAACGTCCCCCAAGACAAGGTCGAAACGATCGCCGACCTGCTGCCCAGCATCACGGCCCCCACGGTGGCCCCCCTCTACCACTCCAACTGGTTTTCGGTGGAAATTGTGGTGACCAGTGAAATCGTGCGGGACCTGATTCCCCGGCTGCTGAAAAGCGGGGCTGAGGGCATCATCGAATACCCCCTCAACAAGGTGGTCTGAATCGACGCGACACACCGTCCGTCACACAGCCCGGGGAGTCGCCCATGGTGGCCAAACGTACCGAGTGCATCAGCTCCTTTATCGTCATGGACGTCCTGGAGAAGGCCTGTGCCATGGAAAAGGCCGGGCAGGACGTCATCCACCTCGAGGTGGGGGAGCCGGACTTCGACACCCCCGACTGCATCAAGCAGGCCATGTGCGCCGCCCTGGCCCAGGGCTACACCCATTATTGCCACAGCCTGGGGATGATCGAGCTGCGCGAAGCGATCAGCGCCTATTACCGCCGGACCTACGGGGTGCCGGTGGATCCGGGGCAGGTAATCGTGACGCCGGGCACCTCTCCGGCCCTGTTGCTGCTGTTTGCCGCGCTGCTGGACGACGGTGACGAGGTCATCGTATCGGACCCCCATTACGCCTGCTATCCCAACTTCGTCAAATTCGCCAACGGTCAGGTCGTCACGGTCCCCGTCTTCGAGGAGGACGGTTTCCAGTACCGTCCGGAAGCTATCGCCGAGCGGCTCACCTCGCGCACCCGGGCCATTTTGATCAACTCCCCTTCCAACCCCACGGGCAATTTGCTGTCCCCGGAGCGCATGCAGGCAATTGCCCGCTTCCCGGCCTACGTCGTTTCCGATGAAATCTACCATGGCCTGGTTTACGAGGGCCAGGAGCACAGCATCCTAGAATATACCGACCGCGCCTTCGTGCTCAATGGATTTTCCAAGCTTTTCGCCATGACGGGCTTCCGTCTGGGATACCTCATCGCACCGTTGGAATTCGTGCGCCCCATCCAGAAGCTGGTGCAGAACTTTTTCATCTCGGCCAATCCCATGGTCCAAATGGCCGGCATCACCGCCCTGGAATCCGCAGGAGCGGATACGGCACGCATGAAGGCAATTTACGACGAGCGCCGGCGCTTCATGATTCAACGGCTCCGGGAACTGGGTTTCGGCATCACCGTGGAACCTACAGGAGCGTTCTACGTCTTCGCCAACGCCAAGCACATTTCCCACGACTCCTATCGCCTGGCCTTCGACATTCTGGAAAAAGCCCGTGTAGGGGTGACTCCGGGCATCGATTTCGGAGCGCATGGCGAAGGCTACCTGCGCTTCTCCTACGCCAATTCCCTGGAGAACATCGCCGAGGGCATGACCCGCCTGCAGACTTATCTGCAGGGACTGCCCGTCTGATGCGGGCGGCCGGCCCGTCCCGGCCGAAAGGTCTTTCATGAAAATCACCTCCGCCGATTTCATCACCGGTGCCGTCAAACCGGAACAGTATCCCCCGCCGGAGGTGCCTGAAATCGCTTTCGCGGGCCGTTCCAACGTGGGCAAGTCTTCCCTGATCAACGCCCTCGTCAACCGCAAGCACCTCGTGAAAACGAGCAATACCCCCGGCCGGACCCAGCAGATCAATTTTTTCGACATCAACAGCGCCTTCAACCTGGTGGACCTTCCCGGCTACGGCTTCGCCAAGGTCCCCCCCGCCGTGAAACGCCAGTGGGGTCCTATGGTGGAAGCCTACCTGGCCCAGCGTGCGAGCCTCAAAGGGGTCATTCTGATCCTGGACGTGCGCCGCCATCCGGGGGCGGAGGATGACCGCCTGGTGCACTGGCTGGCCGCGCGGCAGATTCCCATGCGCCTGGTGATCACCAAGATCGACAAACTCGGGACCAATCGTCGGATCGACCGCCTGGCGGCCATCGGGACCCACTATGCCTCCCTGCCCCATGTGCCCATTCCTTTTTCCGCGCGTACCCGCTTCGGCCGGGAGGAACTCTGGTCCGCCCTGCTGGACCTGATGGGAGCACCGCCGCCGTGAGCACCACCCCGCATTCCAGCGATGGCCACCGCTCCGGGTTCGTGGCCATCGTGGGCCCGCCCAATGCCGGCAAATCCACGCTTCTGAACCGGCTGTTGGGCCAAAAAATCTCCATCACCTCCACCAAGCCGCAGACCACGCGGGATCGCATCCTGGGCGTCCTGCACCGGCCCGGGGCCCAGGTGGTTTTCATCGACACCCCCGGCATTCATCCCGCCCGGGGCCCCCTCAACGCGCGCATCGTCGACGCGGCCCTGGGGGTACTGCCGGAAGTGGACCTGGCCTTGTGCCTCGTCGATGCCGCAGACCCCGATCCCCCCTCGGAGGCGCTGCTGGTGGAGCGGCTGGCCGGCTTTGCCCGGCCGGTGGTCCTGGCCCTCAACAAGATCGACCTGGTGACCAAAAGCACCTTGCTGGATTGCATTCAGTCCTGGTCCCGGCGGCGCGCCTTCGACGCCATCGTGCCCATATCCGCCTCCCAGGGCCTGCAACTCGACGCCCTGGTGGACGCCCTGCTGGCACGGCTGCCGGAAGGACCGCCCTTCTACCCCGAGGATACCCTGACGGACCGGCCGCTGCGCTTCCTGGTGGCCGAAATCGTGCGGGAGAAGGTCTTTCGCCTCACCGGCGCGGAAATCCCCTACGCCACCGCGGTAACGGTGGAGGCCTTCCAGGAGGAGCCGGCGGATGCCCCGGTGCGCATCCATGTCGCCATCCATCTGGAGCGGGACTCCCAAAAAGGCATCGTCATCGGACAGGGCGGTCGCAAACTCAAACAGATCGGGGCGGCCGCGCGGCAGGAAATCGAAAGCTTGCTGGAGCGGCGCGTCTTCCTGAAACTGTTCGTGCGCGTCCAGAAAAACTGGACCCGGGACACCCGGGCCCTGCGCAACTTCGGTTACGAATGATCGTTTCCTTTCACCCCGTCATCAACGCCCATCGGCACCTCCTCTGCGCCGGCCGCCCCCCGCAGGCGGAGGAATTGGCCGCCATGCGCGCCGCAGCGGCCGTGATCCTCCCCCAGGGTTGCCGCGAGGATCTCTACAGGGCCGCGCGACGGTGCTGCAAGGCGGTCTTCCCTGACTATGAGGCACGCTTCCGCTATCCGGGAAAGACCGGGCAAATCAATCTCTTCCGTGATGCCGGCCTCGACCATCCCGCGAGCCTGACCTTTGCCGATCTGGAGGCCTATCGTCGGGAGGCGGGCAAGGGAGGCACCCCCCCCCTGGCCTATCCCTTCGTGTTCAAATTCGACTGGGGGGGGGAAGGCGACGAGGTCTACCTGGTGGAAAACCCTCCGCAGCTTGCCGCCTTACTGGAGAAGGCCGCCACCTGCGAGGCCGGTGGGCAGCGGGGTTTTCTGATCCAGCGCCTGGTGGACAACGGCCATCGCAGTCTACGGGTCGTCCTTTTAGGGGATCATCTGGTCACCTACTGGCGCATCCAGGAAGTCCCGGGGAGTTTTGCCGCCAACCTCCGACGCGGCGCCCGCCTCGATCACGCGGTGGCCCCTCCGATCCGGCGCGCAGCCGAAGCCGCGGCCTGGAGCCTCGCGGCCAAAACCGGAATCAATCTGGCCGGCCTGGACTACCTGTTTCCCGGCGCCGCCGACGACGCCCCTCCGGATGTCCCCTTGCTGCTGGAGATCAATTACTTTTTCGGCCGACGCGGATTGGGAGGCTCCGAGGCCTTTTACCGGCTGTTGCGGATGGCCGTCCATCGCTGGCTGACCCAGCGGGGGCTCGCCTGCCCCCAGGTGCTGGAGGAGGTCAACGATGCCCCCGTGCCCGCGGGCCACCCAAACACGCCCGGGGGTGGCTGATGGACCCCTACGGTTTCTTTCCGGAAGACGACGACCTGAAGCGCGAGCGGCGCAAGGCGCGGGAACTGCGCCAGAGCCAATGGTGGAAACGCCGCCTGGCCAAAGGTCTTTGCCACTATTGCGGACGCCCGGTGGCTCCGGCGGAGCTCACCATGGACCATATCGTGCCCATTGCCCGGGGCGGTCGCAGCACCAAGGGGAATGTCGTGCCGGCCTGCAAGGCGTGCAACAACCAAAAGAAACTCCTGCTGCCGATGGAATGGGACGCCTATCTGAACACTCTGCGGCATGGGCATTAGAACCTCCCTCAAAAAAGGATTTTGGTTCCCGGTCGGCCTTGAAGCCGGCTGCCGCACACGGTTTTAATTGACGGACCGGGGCGCATTTCCCTATATAGCGAACGCAAGCGTTGCTCCGGTCCCGTTCGATGTTTACGAATCCCCCGGCAACCTTCATCCGGCGATGGCCCCGGCGCCATCCATGACGATCACATTCCAGGAGGAAAACATGCGTAGATTCAGGTTGATGGCGGTGGTGGTGCTGGGCCTGGCCCTCGTTGCGGGGCAAGTGCCGGCCGCCGCCAAGGAGATGCAGGTTGGCTTCGTGTATGTCTCCCCGGTGGGGGATGCCGGCTGGTCCTGGTCCCATGACCAGGGGCGGCTGCACCTGGAAAGCCTGGACGGGGTCAAAACCGCCTTCGTGGAGGATGTGGCCGAGGGCCCGGATGCCGAGCGCGTCATCACCAATATGGCCCGCAAGAACTACGACGTGATCTTCGCCACCAGCTTCGGCTTCATGGACCCCATGCTCAAAGTCGCCAAGCAGTTCCCCAACACGATCTTCATGCACTGCTCGGGGTTCAAGACCGCCCCTAACATGGGCACCTATTTCGGCCGAATCTACCAGCCGCGCTACCTGTCGGGCATGGTGGCCGGCGCCATGACCAAATCCAAGATCCTGGGCTACGTGGCCGCTTTCCCCATTCCGGAAGTCATCCGCGGCATCAACGCCTTCACCCTGGGGGCCCAGTCGGTCAACCCCAAGGTGCAGGTCCGGGTGGTCTGGACCAAGACCTGGTATGACCCAGCCACGGAGAAGGAAGCCGCCAAGAGCCTGCTGGACGTGGG
>DJGG01000183.1:0-33340 GCA_002432195.1 Desulfobacteraceae bacterium UBA5852 | reverse complement strand
ACGTCATCGCCCAGCACCAGGACTCCCCCGGTCCCCAGGAAGCCGCCCAGGAACGTGGTGTCTATTCCATCGGCTACCACACCGATATGTCCACCTTCGCCCCCAAGTCCCACCTGGTGGCCCCCATATGGAACTGGGGGCCCTACTATGCGGAGGTCCTGAACGCCGTGCGCCAGGGGACTTGGACGCCGCTCCAGCGGTGGGACGGGCTGGAGACCGGCGTGGTCGACTTGAGCCCCATGAGCGCCCTGGTCCCGGCCGAGGTTCAGGCACGGGTGCTGGCGCAGAAGGAGGCCATCAAAAGCGGCCAGATGAAAGTTTTCACCGGGCCGGTCACGGATCAGCAGGGCAAGGTGCGCATTCCGGATGGCCAGGTGCCGGGCGACGACGTGCTCCTGGGGATGAACTGGTTCGTTCAGGGCGTCGTGGGCACCACCGAATAGCCCCAGCCACGGCCCGGCGGCCGCGAGCCATCCACATGCTGCCCTTGCGCACCTTCAAGCGACAGGAAACCCACTGGTGGGTTTCCTGTCTCATTTTTCCGACGGCCATCGGCCTCTCCCTGGCGATCTGTGCGCTTCTGCTGAAACTACAGGGCAAGCCGGCGATCCAGGGCATCGGCTTGCTTTTCCAGGGCGCTTTCGGCTCCCACTGGGCCATCCAGGACTGTCTTCTCAAAGCAATCCCGATTTTCCTGTGTTCCCTGGGGGTGGCCGTCGCTTTTCGCCTCCAGGTCTGGAACATCGGTGCCGAGGGACAGTTCGCCCTGGGTGCCATCGGGGCCACCGCCGCAGCCCTCCAATGGCCCGGGCTGCCCGGGTATGCACTGCTGCCCCTGATGGCGGCCGCCGCCCTGGCGGCGGGCGGTCTGTGGGGCTTCATCCCTGCCGTGCTCAAGTTGCGCATGCGGGCCAACGAGATCATCGTCACCCTGATGCTCAACTATATCGCCATCCTGCTGTTGGACTACCTGGTCTACGGCCGCTGGAAGGATCCCCAGAGCTTCGGCTTCCCCATGACCGCCATTTTCAGCGACAATGCCATCGTGGGACGGATCGGCGACACCGGGCTCCACTGGGGTCTGGCGCTCTGCGTGGCCACGGGTGGCGTCCTGTGGCTTTTTTTCCGATTCACCCGTCTGGGTTACGAACTGAAGGCCAGCGGGGAGAATCTGGGTGCCGCCCGCTACGCCGGCCTGCCGTACGAACGCTTGCTGATCCTGGTCATGCTGCTGAGCGGCGGCCTGGCCGGCTGGGCCGGATTTCTGGAGGCCTCCGCCACCATCAACCGGCTGCAGCCCAGCATCATGGTGGGATACGGGTATACGGCCATCGTGGTGGCCTGGCTGGCGCGCTTGAACCCCTTGAGCATTGGCCTGGCGTCTTTTCTTCTGGCGGCCCTGCGGGTGGGCGTGGAAAACCTGCAACTGGATTTGCAGGTCCCGGCGGCCTTCGGGGGCATCATGGAAGGCTTGATCCTGTTGACCATTCTTGCCGGAAGCTTCTTTGCCGACTATGGATGGCAGTGGCGCCGGAGGTCGGCATGAATGGCGAGTTTTTCATCCCCCTGCTGGCAGCGGCCATACAATCCGGCACCCCGATCCTGTTCGCCACCCTGGGCGAAATCCTGACGGAAAAGTCCGGGGTGATCAACCTGGGTGTCGAGGGCATGATGGTCGTAGGGGCCCTGGCCGCCTTTTGGATCGCGCAAAGCACCGGCGCGCCGCTTCTGGCTTTCCTGATTGCCGGAGTGGCCGGGAGTCTCCTGGCCGGCATTCACGGCGCGGTTTGTCTTTGGTTCCGGGGCAACCAGGTAGTCTCCGGATTGGCCTTGACCATCCTGGGCACCGGCTTGGCCGATTTTCTGGGAACCCCCTTGATCGGCCAGAGCGCCCCGGGGTTCGGACCTGTTCACCTGCCCACCCTGGCGGCCATTCCTATCCTCGGCCCGGTGATCCTGACCCAGGACCTTCTGGTCTACATCTCGCTTCTCTGCGCGCCGCTGCTCTGGGTATTTCTCTACAAAACCCGCTGGGGCTTGGCCCTGCGGTCCGCCGGCGAGTTCCCCGAGGCCGCCGCCGCCGCCGGGTTGAATGTGGTCGCCTATCGCTGGCTAGGCGTGCTGGCCGGCGGAGCTTTGGCCGGCTGGGGGGGCGCCTATCTGTCGCTGGCCTATACGCATTTGTGGACCAATGGCATGTCCGCCGGACGGGGATGGATAGCCGTAGCCCTGGTGATCTTCGCTTTCTGGCGGCCAGGCCGCGCCATAGCGGGGGCCTACCTGTTCGGCGGGGTCATGGCGTTGCAATTGCGGCTGCAAGCCGCCGGCACCCATTGGCCCTCCTCGATCCTGCTGATGCTGCCGTATGCCCTGACAGTGGTGGTGCTGGTGCTCGCCGCCCGGTTGGAGCGGGGATCCGAAGCCCCAGCCGCCCTGGGCATCAATATCGATCCCCACGAATGAGAGGATGGTCACCATGACCGATTCGACTCGCTATAAAAAGGCCTATCCCATCTCCTGGGACCAACTCCACCGGGATGCGCGGGCGCTGGCCTGGAGGCTGCTGGACCACGATTTCTTCAAAGGCATCATTGCCGTGACCCGTGGCGGGCTGGTACCGGCGGCCATCATCGCCCGGGAACTGGACATCCGTCTGGTGGACACGGTCTGCGTCTCAAGCTACGCGTGGCAGGAACAACAGGGAGACATCGAGGTCCTCAAAACCGTCGAAGGCGACGGCCAGGGTTGGCTCATCGTCGATGACCTGGTGGACACCGGCCGCACGGCCGAAGTGGTGCGCAGGATGCTGCCCAAGGCTCATTTCGCCAGCGTGTACGCCAAGCCGGCAGGCCGTCCCCTGGTGGACACCTTCGTCACGGAAGTCAGCCAGGACACCTGGATTCTTTTCCCCTGGGATTCCGACGTCCAGTTCGTTCAACCCATCATCGGCTCGAGGCAGACCCCTTGAATGGCTCTCCACCCGTCGTGCGTCTGGATGGCATCACCAAGCGCTATGGCGCCGTGGCCGCCAACCAGGACATCCGCCTGGATATCCACTCCGGGCGCATACACGCGCTGCTGGGGGAAAACGGCGCAGGGAAAAGCACCCTGATGGGCATCCTGTCCGGCATGGTGCAACCCGATTCCGGCCGCATCCTGATCGACGGCCAGCCGAGGGCCTTCCGGTCAGCCCGGGAGGCCATCACCGCCGGCATCGGTATGGTCTATCAGCACTTCATGCTCGTCAAGGCCATGACCGTGGCCGAAAACGTCTTCCTGGGCTATCCGGGTGTTCTGCTCAATCGCCGCCGGATGGAAGAGACCGTGGCCCAATTGGCCCGCCGATTCGGCCTCGATATCGACCCTGCCGCACGCATCGGCACTCTCTCCATGGGCGAGCGCCAGCGCGTGGAAATCCTGAAACTGCTCTTCCGCGACAGCCGGGTCCTTATTTTCGACGAACCCACCTCGGTGCTCACCCCCCGGGAGAGCGAACATCTGTTCGATGCCCTGCGGCGCATGGCGGCCCAGGGCAAGGCGATTGTCTTCATCACCCACAAGCTGGACGAAGTCATGGCCCTGTCGGACGACATCACCATCCTCCGGCGGGGATCGGTCATCGAAGGTCTGGCCACGACGGCGGTGACCTCCAAGCACGAGCTGGCCCGCCGCATGGTGGGCCGGGACGTTTTGCTCCAAGTTCAGCGCGAGCCCTACGAGCCTCGCCAGCTGGTTTTGCGGGTGGACGGCTTGTCCAATGCGGGTTTGCGGGATATCCGCCTGGAGGTGCGCCAGGGGGAAATTCTGGGAGTCGTGGGGGTGGCGGGCAACGGCCAAAAGCCTCTCGTGGAGGCTATCTGCGGGCTGACGGCCCCTGCCGCCGGCGTCGTGCGTATCCTGGGTGAGGACTGGCATCGCTTTTACACCCACCGCCGATGGGACGGCAACCTGGCCTACATTCCCGAGGATCGCCGTGGGCTGGCGACTTGCCGCAATCTGGATCTCGTGGACAATTTTCTCCTGACCACGCGCCAGGGTTTCTGCCGGGGCCCCTGGTTGCTTCGGCGGCGGGCGACCCGCAAGGCCCTCCGCCTGATCCGCGATTTCGCCATTCAGCCGGCGGACACGCGCATCAGCGCCCGGCAGCTTTCCGGCGGCAATCTGCAGAAATTGGTTCTGGCCCGGGAATTCTTCCGCCGCCCCCGCCTGATCGTTGCCGAACAGCCCACCCAGGGGCTCGATATCGCCGCCATACAAGACGTCTGGAACCTGCTCCTCAACGCCCGCAAGGCCGCCGGCATCCTCCTGATCACCGGGGATCTCACCGAAGCCCTGATGCTCGCCGACCGCCTTGCGGTCATGTCCGCCGGGCGCATCGTGGACACCTTCCCCGTCGACGACGCCGACAAGCTCGATCGCATCGGGCTGATGATGGCCGGCAGCGCGGCATAGAGGTCAAGGCCTGTACCGCGCCGCAACGCCCGGCACGCAATCCGTCGCCCCCTGCCAGGCCTACAGGCCTTTCGACCCCGACCTTCATCGCATTTTTATTGACAACCGGCGCCGATTATGGACTATTTGCAGCTTTGTTCGGTACCCCAACTACTGGGCTTCATGGTTCCATGCCGGTGGAAAGGCTGGCGGCGGCTTTCGGAGCCGCGGGACGGATGCTGCGACGGCGTTTCTACCTGCAAAGGAGGTTTTCAAATGATCGGCCTTGCCAACATTTCCGCCAACAGCGGCTGGTCCCAGGCACTGCTTGGCGCGGGTCTTGTATTTAGCGGCCTGGTGCTGCTATCGCTGGCCATTGCCCAGGTGCACAAGCTGGTTGCTTTCTTTGAAGCCCGCCAGGCGCGTAAAACCGTCCCTACGGGTACGGTCGCGGCAGCACCACCCGCCGGCGCCGGCTACGACCACTGCCCATCCGACATTCAAGCCGTTGCGCGGGACTACCACCCCCTCGTAAGCCAGTTGCCCGCCCCTTTTCAGATTGCCCGGCTCTACGCGCTGGCCCTTCAGGCCGGTTTTCCCCATCCCTACCTCAGCGTCAAGTGTTTGCGTGAAGCCGGTGTTCTGACGCCTCACGGCGATGGGCTTTTTTCATGGAACGCCGGAACCCCGCTACCGACCGTATGAAAGGTCTCCCATGCTTGACTTGATCTTGCAATTCCTCACCAACACCGGCTTCTATCTGGCCGACTACCGGCACGTCCTGATGGTCGTGGTGGGCTGCACCTTCACCTACCTGGGCATCGCCAAGGAATATGAGCCGTTGCTGCTGGTGCCCATCGGATTCGGCATCATCGTGGGCAATATTCCGTTCTTCAAAGGGTTTGGTATCGGCATTTACGAATCCGGGAGCGTATTTCACTACCTCTACTTTGGGGTCACCACCGGCATCTACCCCTCCATCGTCTTTCTGGGGTTGGGCGCCATGACCGATTTTTCCTCCCTGCTCCAGCGCCCCAAGCTCATGCTGCTGGGCGCCGCAGCCCAGGGCGGCATCTGGTTCACCCTCGTGGGCGCGCTCTTCCTGGGGTTTCTGCCCAAGGAGGCGGCCTCCATCGCCATCATCGGTGGTGCGGACGGTCCGACGTCCATCTTCCTGACCGCCAAGCTGGCCCCCCACCTCATCGGCCCGGTAGCCATCGCGGCCTATTCCTACATGGCCTTGATCCCGGTCATTCAGCCGCCCATCATGCGCGCATTGACCAGCCAGCGCGAACGCACGATCAGGATGCCCGACCCCCGCGAAGTGACACGGACGGAAAAACTGGTCTTCCCCATCATTGGCGTGGTGCTCTGCTGCGGGCTCGCCCCTACCGCCCTGCCCCTCCTGGGAATGCTGTTTCTCGGCAACCTGCTCAAGGAATGCGGCGTGGTGGACCGTCTGGCCCAAACCGCACGCAGCGCCATCATCGACACGGCCACGATCCTCCTGGGGTTCACCGTGGGTATGAGCACCCAGGCCGATGTGTTCCTCACGGCCAAGTCCATCGGGATTTTCGCCATGGGGTTCACGGCCTTCAGTCTGGCCACGGCCAGCGGCGTCGTCTTCGCCAAGATCATGAACCTTTTCACCAAGGAAAAAATCAACCCCCTGCTGGGCGCGGCCGGCGTGTCCGCAGTGCCCGGATCGGCCCGGGAAGTGCACGTGATGGGTCTCAAGGCCGATCCCGGCAACTACCTGCTGATGGATGCCATGGCCTGCAACGCTTCCGGCGTGATCGGCTCGGCCATTGCCGCCGGGGTGCTCTGGTCCTTCAATGTCCTGGGCTGACCCGCATTCCGCCCGAACCCGGCCGGAGGGAACGGATCAGTGATGAAACGCTGGCGCACGGTTTGCGGCATCGACAGGTAGTGCGCCCTCGGGGAGTTCCACGGGTCATCGCCGCATTTACGCTGTTTTCCTCGACCTGGCTTTCCGCTACCACTTCCACCCAATCGCGGTGCTTATCCCCAATGGCGTGGTTCCCGTCTCCGTCCTATTTGTGCTCCTGGGCGCACTGTTCGGTAGCCATCCATTGGGTGCGGCGGCGGGAACGACACGGCTTTCGTCTCGCTCTTCATGCCTGTGGTTCTCTGGTCCGGCTACCTGCACTGGAAACACCGGTTCAGGGGTGGTTTCACCCGCCTTTTTCTGACCAAGATCGTTTGCGGTGCTTGCCTTCAGGTGCAGGCGCCGGTGTGCACCATCTGGTTCCTGATGGACCCGGATATTGCCCTGCGTCCCCCGCCGGGGTATGTCGTTTGCCACCTGGTCATGCTCGGGGATGGGGCTGTCGCCGGATTTCTCGGCGGTCGGCTGGTGTTTTCCCGCCACAGGGATTGATCCCAGGCGGCCCCGCGTAAGGGAGCACTTCCGTGAAGGGCGACCTTGGCGTGGCGTCACAGCCAGGAGGCCTCCTCGGTTCCCACAAAGGGGCTGGTAGCGGTCCGAAGATCATCCCATCGGCCAATCCGTTCGTTTTTCGGGTTCTTGCAGCATCGTATTTGGCGCCCAACCGGCTCCGGGTAGCCGGCGGGCAGGCGTTGCGGGGAATCCGGGAGGGTCTCCCCCGGGGACGGCCGCGCGCGATGGAAGAAACCAGGTGGTCATAAATCAATACGCCGATACACCGAGCGGTCCGCGGCACCCGGAGCGCCAGACGCGCGCCGAGCTACAGCCCCGAGCTGGGAGGCACGGGCTTTCGGAGGCTATCCTGCCGCTAATCTTGGCCACTAGGGCCGCTGGTCGAGAATTGCGGCCGCCCATCCTCCGCGCTCCGCGGTGGCGACCAGTTCAAGGCCGGCCGCCGTATAGGGCGCGGCAACGTCCCCGGTTTCGGAAGAACGAAACCCGGTGAGCACCGCCATCCCACCCGGCGTTATCTGGCGGTGGAGATCCTGGGCGAGCGCCAACAGGGTCGGCGGGCGGAGATTGGCCACCACCAGGTGAAAGGGCCCCTTGGTCGCCTCCAGGGACTGGTCCGACACGCTCACCACCGCTTCCAGATGGTTGCAGGCCACATTGACCCGGGCTTCCGCCAGCGCGCCGGGAGCATTATCCAGGGCCACCACTCGCCCCAACCCCAGACGCCCCAGGGCGATGGACAGCACCCCGTTCCCGGTACCGACGTCCAAGGCCCACATCTCCCCCAGACGCGATGCTCCCAGGGTGGCGCAGCAGCGTTCCAGACCCTCCAGGGCCAGACGGGTGGAGGGGTGACGGCCGTCCCCAAAGGCGGCGCCGGGTGACAGAAACACGGCCCGGTGGAGGCCGGTGGCTTCGAAAGCCTGCCCCGCAGGCACCAACACCAGCCGCGACGTCACCGCTACCGGCCGGCGGAAGCTCGGAAACACTCCCGCTGTTCCGAATCGTTGGATGTGCTCCAGCGCCCCTTCGTCCACTAGGCGGCGCAAGGCTTCCGCGACCACCCGCCGGCCAAGACCGGTTTGTCGGGCAACCCGCCGCAGCATCTCGTGCACCGGGAGGTGGGTGTCGGCACTTTGGGCCAGGCTTAGAAGCTCCCTTGCGGCGAGTTGGGCCTCCCGATCACCGCTGACGTTAGTGGTCCTCATGGCCTTCAGCCCGCAACAGGTCCGTGTACCAGCGAGCGAAATCCAGCATTGCGATGAAACGCTCATCGTTGTTGACGATCCCCAGGGCCATTTCCATCACGCCTCGCCCGTAAGCATTGGAATACCCTTCCGCCGGAAGGGCCTGCAGAAACTCGCGCACCAGCATCTGGGTTGTGCGCTTGGTTTTATCGCGTCGAATTTCGATGGGGTCCTTGGGCTCCTCGAACGGGTCCCAACGCTCATACCCCACCCGATCGATATACTTTCGGCGTCTGGGGGACAGCTTATCGAAGATGGCGCGTTTGCGGCGCTCCGCCTCTTCAGCGCTGATATCGGGCATGGTGCTAGTCTCCTTTATCGGCGGCATCGGGGTTGGCACTTCCCTCCAGGCCCCAGAATTCCTCATCGAATTCCGTGAGCAGGGCCATGGACAGGGGCATCAAGATGTCGGCCAGCCGGATGTTGGCCGCTCCCAGGTCGCGCACCAATTCGGCGGAAATGGCCTGCAACTGGCCCACTAGTCGATCAATCTGCACCGTAGGGTACGTCTTGCCGGCTTCAAAGCCGGACAGCGCGCAGGTACGCCCCTTGCCGCCGATCGCCGTGGGGACACCATAAAGCCGGCACGTGATGGGCCGGTGGTCATAAAGGTCACAGAGGCCATTGGCGTTCAGCAGGGGACAACGCACCTTTTCCGCCGCCAAGGCCTCGAGAATTTCCTCTTCGCTGCGACCGGCCGTGAATTCCCGATAGGCCTCCCGCTTCAGCTTGTGAATTTGGCGGTCGGCGCGGTTGGCCATTTCCAGAAGCGTCTCCCGTTCCTCGGGAGGAAAGCGTTCCTGGAATCGATGGTGCAAGTACAAGGCTTCGATTAGGGTCAAGTCGAACAGCGCGTGGCAGCAGTCCGCGCATGCCTGCTGGCAGCGCACTCTGTCTGGGTACTCGCGGCGTACCCGTTCGAACACCCCGTCGGCGGCCATGGCCAATTGTTCGTACCTGGCAAAATACGGCTTAAAATCAAAATTCATCGCTTTGACACTCCATTTTAGACCTGATCGTCACGGCGATTGTTTCACGTGAAACATCATTTGCCGATGCAGAACTTCCTGAATATCTCGTCAAGCACCTCCTCATCGGCCCCCTTGCCCAAAAGAGCCGCGCAAGCCGTCATGGCCTCCCGAAGATCGAGTACCGCGGTTTCCGGATAGCGCCCTGCCGCGATTCCGGCAAGGGCCTCCCGGGTGTAACAGGCCACGGCCTCGAGCCCCTGCTTTTGGCGCAGGTTGGGGACGTACCCGCCCTCCTGCCCATACTGACTTTTGAGTCGCGCTTCGATGGCGCCCCGCAGGACATCCACCCCGGCACCGGTTTTGGCGGCGATGACGACTCCAGGGGATCCCAGCTGCTGCCATAGGCGGTCGGCCCGCTGCCCGCCACCGCCCATCAGGTCGAGTTTGTTGATTACCGGAATGGGCTGCTTGAATGCCACCCTGTTCCAATGCTTCCGGTCGGCTTCGGTTAGTCCATCAACGCCGTCGATGAGGTAGAGCAGAATGTCGGCGGACTCGATGGCCCTCCAGGCGCGCCGAATGCCCTCGCATTCCACCGGGTCCGCACTTTCGCGAAGACCGGCCGTGTCGATGAGGCCGATGGGCATCCCGGCGATTTCCAGCCACCCCTCGATGGTATCGCGGGTCGTGCCCGGGGTGGCGGTCACGATGGCTCGCTCGCTGCCCAAGAGCCGGTTCATCAGGCTGGATTTGCCCACGTTGGGCCGCCCCGCGATGGTGATGCTGAGCCCCTCGCGTAACACGCGACCGGTTTCGAACCGGGCACAGAGGGCTTCCGCCACCTCGAGGACATCCGTGCGGAGCTTGAGGCTCAATCGCGAATAGTCCGATGCCGTGTCAATTTCTTCCGGGAAGTCGATATCCGCCTCGATGGCCGCCACGGCGTCGACCAAGGCCGCCCGCATCGATTCCACGACCGCGGCGGCTTCCCCTCCCAGGGCGGCCATTTGGGCGCCAAGGGCACGGGTGGTCTTGGCGTTGATCAGATCCATGGTGGCTTCGGCCGTGAGCAGATCGATACGTCCATTCAAAAAGGCTCGCAGGGTGAACTCTCCCGGATTGGCGAGGCGTGCTCCTTGGCTCAGGGCGAGCTCCAGAATACGGGCCCCCATAAGCACGCCACCGTGACTGTTGATCTCAACCACATCCTCACGGGTGTAGCTTCGTGGGGCCCGCATGTAGGACACCATGATTTCGTCCACCAGCCGATGGTCTACAGGATCGAGCACGAATCCGTGGTACAAATGGTGGCTATGCGGTTCCCCGCAGCCCCACAACGGCGTCGCGCATCCGGATTGCCTGGAGAGCAGTGCGCGGGCCACCGCCACGGACCGCGGTCCCGACAAACGGATAATGGCGATTCCGGATCGCCCCACGGCGGTCGAAATGGCGACGATGGTGTCTTTCATCGCCGGGATGCAGCGCATGGCACCACCTATTGGTCCCCAAAAAAAAGCCGCCGGCTTGGCAGCCAGCGGCGGTCCTCCGGAAGCGGGGCGAACTCCCGAAATGATCCCTCAGGCCGGGTTGTCCTGGTGTGCACCGGGCAAAATCAACAACTTTCGCAGCGGCCCCTCCCCAACGCTCTGGGTCCGTAATCCCGCATGCCCCCGCAGGGCCAAATGCACCGTACGTCGCTCCTGGGAGTTGAGGTATCCAAGGGACAAGGCATGTCCTTGCTGCCGAACCCGCAGCGCCAGGCGCTCGGCGTCATGAATCAGCCCGGCGCGCTTGGCCTCCAGATAACCCTCAACATCCACCAGCACGAAAACCCTTTGATCGTTTCCGCGGTTAACCGCTCTTTCCACGATCGCCTGCATGGCTTCCAGTGTTTGCCCCTGCTTGCCGATCAAAATTCCGCTTTCACCCCCCGTTACGCAAAACTTGACGCCGTCGTCCATTGGCTGAACCTCAAGGTGGGCTTCGGGAGAAATGGCATCGAGAATCCGTCGCAAAACAGACTGACCGGCTTTCACGGCCGCCTCGGTCGGGGGCTCAGCCGACGCCGGTACCGCGCCCAGGCGCCCGCTGCGCTTCTGCTCCCGGAGACATCGGGTTCCCACGCCCGCGGCCGCCCCCTCCGGGGCAGCTTCCGGCGGTTGCACGCGAATCACGGCTTGCCGCGCCCCCACCAGACCGAAGAAGCCTCGGGATCCGTTCGAAACGACGGCGTGCCTCAGTTCTCCGGGCTTGACCTTCAGCTCCCGGCAGGCTTTCTCGAGGGCCGTTTGAACGTTTGGGGCCCTGAATTCCAAGTCCTCCGCCATTGAATGGTCCTCCAGCGTCAGGCGTACTTTTTCTGGATATAATACTGTTGCGCGATACTGAGAACGTTGTTAACCAGCCAATAGAGCACCAGCCCGGAGGAAAAATTGATGAAAATGACGGTGAAAATCAAGGGCATGAACATCATCATCTTGGCTTGGGCCGGGTCTCCTGGCGCAGGTGACATTTTTTGCTGCAGAAACATGGTGGCCCCCATAACGATGGTCAACACGGGGATACCATAGGGAGGCTCCATCAGTGGGATGCTGAAAGGGAAATCCAGGAGCCGATCGGGGGCAGACAGGTCGTTGATCCAGCCCACAAAGGGGGCGTGGCGCAGTTCGATAGCCTCGTACAGCATGCGGTAAAGGGCGAAAAACACGGGGATCTGCACGACCATGGGCAGACAGCCGCCCATGGGATTGATTTTGTAGGTACGGTAGAGATTCATCATCTCAGCGTTCATCTTTTGCTTGTCTTTCTTGTACTTCTCTCGGATTTCAGCCATGAGCGGCTGGATACGCTTCATCTCGCTCATGGACTTGTAGCTTTTACTTCCCAAGGGCCAAAGCAGGATTTTGGTCATGACAGTGAGCAGGATGATGGCCACTCCATAGTTGGGAATTACGCCGTAAATATGGTTCATGATCCACAGGAACGGCTTGGCCAGAAAATCAAACCACCCGAAGTTGACGGCTTCATCCAGCCCCCTGCCGATTTTCTTTAGCAAACTCAATTGCTTGGGGCCTAAAAAAATCGCGTACCCGATGTGTTTGGTCTGGCCGGGGGCCAAGCGCTCCGTCCCCAACACCAGACGGGACTCGATGGTCTGCTCGTCCACCATTTCAAGCTTGATTTGTCCAGCAGTGGGCGGTTCGGGCATCACGACCCCCAGGAAGTACCGATCCACCATCCCCATCCATTGCAGCGTACCCTCATAGACCGGTGAATCCTTGACCTTCTTGAAATCGATCTGCTCCAGGCGGCTATCAATCAGCGCGGCGGGGCCGACGAACCCGTACTCCTTTGACTTGGGGTCCTGGTGTTTGCGCAAACCGATGGCCAGGCGCCCCTCGAACTCCACGGGGCTCCCGTTGATGATGTCCACCCCGAGGTCGATGAGGTAACTGTCGGGATGAAACCGAAAGCGCTTGTGGACTTCGACCCCTTCCGTCGATACCCAGCGGAAAATCAGTTCCTGCGGTGTGCCGGAGACCTGCAGGTGATCGTCGGCGGCATCGGCGCGAAACACCGCATCCTTCAACTGTCCAAGGCTGTCGCCCTCCATGCTCAGCAACAGCGCCTTTCCCTTAACTTGGGGAGCGATGATCTCCTTGAATGCGGAACCCGGCGCGGGCTTTTCGCGGAAATCCTTGAGCACCAGGCTTTCAACGGCGGCGCCCTTTTCGTTGATTTTGATCGTGTAAACAGGGGTATCCACCGTAATCACGCGCGCAGCGTGGTTGCCGAGGGCGGGGGGCAACGGCCGCCCGGCCGCACCGGCAGGGGCACCGGCTTGTGGCGCGCCAGGGGGAACCTCCGGTAGGGGTGCGCTTTCTTGTGAACGGATGGCCGTTTCTGTTGCGGGACCGGGAGTGGGTTCTCGGTCCACGAGAAACAGATCCCATAGTAAAAAAACGCCGAACGATAACACGATGGCCAGTAGGATCCGTCCCTGTTCCATAAAGCTATTTCTCCAAAAGCAATGTCATCCCGGCACTCGGGGCCGCTAGCGTTCGGTTGGCAGGTGTTGAGCGCCGTCAGGGCTGCCCCGCTGCACCCGGCTCAAGGCACAGGGTCCACGCCACCCGGATGAAATGGATGGCATTTGGCGATCCGGACCAGCCCCAACCACAGGCCTTTCAAGGCGCCGTGCTTGTGAACGGCTTCGATGGTGTAAACCGAGCAGCTGGGGAAAAAGCGGCATCGCGGGCCAAGCAGAGGCGAGATAGTGACCTGGTACAGGCGGATGGCGCCGGTGATCAGCATTTCAGCTGGCCGCGCCGTCATGGAAAGTTCCCAGGCGCTCGAAAATTTGGATGAGGCAATTAAACGCTTCCGATGTGGTCATGCGCGCAGCGGCGGGTTTGGCGATCAGGTTGATGTCCATGGGCGCCACCAACCGCTCGCGGTGCTGCCGAAAAAATTCCCGACAAACCCGTTTGACGCGGTTACGCCTGACAGCCCCCCCGACGCGTCGGCTGACGGTTAGCCCCATGCGGCTCTGGGGGAATCGACCCGAGGCAAAAACCACCGTAAAGAAGCGGCAGTGAATTCTCTGCCCGCGGCGTCCCAGCTCCAAGAATTCGCCTCGCCGGCGCAGGCGTTCGCTTTTCCTGAAGCGCCTTCCGCCGCGCGGCGCCGCCGGAAGGGCGCCCATGCATGGCGCGTTTTTCATTCCGGGTCCTGAACCATCGCCGGAGCTGTCGGGCGCTTCCCTTACAGCGCCAACCGCTTGCGCCCTCGGGCGCGCCGACGGTTAATCACCTGACGCCCCGCGCGGGTGGCCATCCGCTTTAAAAATCCATGGGTGCGCGCCCGCCGCAGTTTGCTGGGCTGATATGTCCTTTTCATGGTGTATGTCCTTTCACCCGAGCCGATGGGTTGTACCCAAATGCGGCACAACGTCAAATAAAACCAGCCGGAGAATTCCGGCTGATGGATCCTGCTTCAACCCGCCACATAAAACATGTAATTTCCTGATTGTCAAGAATCTTCCAGTACCTGGCCCCGGTTACACCACCTCCCCGGGGGGGGGCGGATCAGGCCATGACGTTCACAATTTCAAACTGTTCCAAGTGAAACCGGTGTTCAGGGTAAATGACGATACGCTTGCCCACCGTCCGCTCCAGAGCGTTGACCAGATGGCTTTCCTCGCCGTGCAAGCGTTCGGCGACCTCGGGATTGACCTTAATATCGATGCGCTGGCCCGCCAGCTCCTGGTGATCCCTTAGAATTTCACGGTAGATGCTGTAGCACACGGATTGACGGGAGATGAGGTATCCTTCGCCGTCGCAATAGAAGCATGGTTCGCAAAGCGTCCGGGTGAGCGGCTTGCGGCTGCGCTTACGGGTCATTTGGACCAGGCCCATGTCGGAGATCGGCAACACGTGCGTTTTGCTGCGATCCTTCCTGAGGGCCTCGGTCAGCGCATTGTACACCTTTTCCTGGTTGGACTTTTTCTGCATGTCAATGAAGTCGATGATGATGAGACCCCCCAGATCGCGCAACCGGATCTGGTAGGCAATTTCCTTGACGGCCTCCAGATTGGTCTTGAGAATGGTCTCTTCCAGGTTATGCTTGCCGACATAGCGGCCGGTATTGACATCAATGGCCACCAGGGCTTCGGTCTGCTCGATGACGATATAGCCACCCGATTTCAGCCACACCTTGCGCTTGAGCGCACGCGAAACGTCGGCCTCCAGATTGTAGGCGTCAAAGATGGGCTCCTGCCCGTCGTAGTGGCTGACACGGCTTTTCAGCGATGGCATGAAGGAGTCCAGGAAGGCCAGGATGCTCTGATGTTCCCTGGAGGAGTCGATGACCAGGCGGTCCACCTCGTGGATCAACAAATCCCGTACCGCCCGCAGGCACAGCGACAACTCCTGGTGAACCAGGCTGGGAACCGGCGCCGGCGCGAATTTCTTTTGAATATTTTCCCAAAGATTCTCCAGAAATTGCATCTCGTTGGCCAAGGGAATCTCTTCCAGCCCCTCGGCGGCGGTCCGCACGATGTATCCGAGGGAATTCGAGCGCAGGCGATTGACCACCTCCCGCAGGCGCATGCGTTCGCCCTCGTCTTCGATGCGCCTGGAAATTCCGATATGATTGGCAAAAGGCATCAAAACCAGAAAGCGCCCCGGGAGCGAGACATAGGCCGTAACACGCGGACCCTTGGTGCCGATGGGTGCCTTGGCCACATGCACCATGATCTCCTGGCCTTCCTTTAGCAGCTCCTCGATGGGACAGCCGCCGCCGGAGGGGTGTTCGTCCGCGTCGGCATCGCCGGCATCCCGATCGTTTTCCTCATCCACCAGAAGGTTTACCCGGCAGTCGGTATCACCGGCCGTCAACACGTCATCCACATAGATGAAGGCCGCCTGTTTGAGGCCGATGTCGATGAAGGCCGCTTGTATTCCCGGCAGTACGCGTTGCACGCGGCCCTTGTAAATATTGCCCGTTATGTCGGCATCCTTTCCCCTTTCGATGAAAAGCTCCGTCAGGTTGCCGTCCTCCAGCAACGCCACCCGGGTTTCGCCCTCAACCACATTGATGATCAATTCTTTGTGCATGACCTCGTCCTGGCTGCCTCCCATGGTGGATGAATACCAGGGCCAGTTGCGGCCCATTCATGCCAGGTGCTCCCCGTTCGCCATGAGGGCTGAACATGGAGCCTCGAACGCGTCGTAAAAGACATTGTTGGCGATGCGTTCCCGTCAATTGGTCGAGAGACGTTCCTCCGGCCCGGCGCCCTCCCCGCCCTGCGGCGCCACGCGGACCTTGATCACACGCACCCGGGCCAGGGATTCGGCGTCCATGGCCAAAACGCGCCGCAGAATATCGCCCGGCCGTATTTTCCGGCCGCCATCGTCCTCCAGGATGATCATTTCGAGGGTATCCGGCCCGACTGGCCGGCATTCCGCCACCAGGCGCCGGAGATCGGTGTGCCGCGGGCGCCCCTTTTTATCCGTGGATTCGAGCATGAAACGCTCGGCCGCCGCAAACCGGGCGAGCCGCTCCGGGTCCCAGAAAGCGGCGCTGCCCTGCACGCGGTAAACGGTTTGCCGCAATTCCCTGCTCTTCGGGGGCACAGGGGTTTCACAGCCTTCCACCCGCAGGCCCTCCGGTAGCTCGACATTCAGGCCCCGAACCAGTCCCTGGGGGCTGAAGCCTTCGCGCAGCACGATGGTGAACGCTTCGGCGAGGCTCTCCATCCCCACGGGCAGGGCATCCTCAAAAGCCAGGCGGGGTTTGGGATGGAAGCCCTCGGAATAGGCCACGGGCACACCGGCCCGTTGAAGGGCGCGTTGAAACACGTTGGCCATTTCCAGGTGGCCCAGGAAACGCGCCGGTCCTGTCTTGGAATACTGCAGGCGCAATCCCCTTTGTTCGCTCGCCAAAGGAGGCGCAGGTTTAGGGCCCGAAGACCAATGGATGCCCTCCGGAGCGCATACCCGAGGCTGCACGTGGACAAAATCACATACCCCGCAGGCCTGACAATCTCCATCGCGACAATCCGGGGTCGCCTCGCCCTTGTGGGCCTTGCGCCATTCCTGCCTCAGGAATTCGGGCGATACCCGCATGTCGATGTGGTCCCAGGGCAGCGCCTCGTCCAGCGCCCGTTGCCGATGAACCACGGCGTGGACATCGATCCCGTGAGATTCCATGCTGGCCTGCCACAGATCGAAGCGGAATTGGTCGCTCCAACCGTCAAAGCGACAGCCCCGGGCGTGAGCCTCCACCAGCAAGGGAGCCAGCCGACGGTCGCCTCGGGCCCACAGCCCTTCCAGGAGGCTGACTTCGGGATTCTGCCACTTGAGCTGCACGCCGGCCTGCCGCAGGTGCTCCTGCAGCCAGACGATCCGCCGACGGGATTCCTCCATGGGCAGCTGGCCCGCCCACTGAAACGGCGTGTGCGCCTTGGGTATGAAGGTGGCGACACTGACGTTGATTTGGCCGGGCCTACGGCCTCCGTGACGCAAGCGCCGTAGCTCTCCCACGAGATCGAGCAGCGCATCCAGGTCCGCCTGGGTTTCGGTAGGCAGCCCAATCATGAAATAGAGCTTGATCACCTGCCAACCGCTGGCGAACGCATCCCTGACGGTGTCGCGGATGTCTTCCCGGGAAATGTTTTTGTTGACGACATCCCGCAGTCGCTGGCTGCCGGCTTCGGGAGCGATGGTGAAGCCGGTCTTGCGAACGGACTTGATCAGTTCCATCATGGCCGGCGTAAGTGTTCCGGCCCGTAGGGAGGGCAGGGAAACCGCCACGTGTTCACAGGCCAGCCGGCCCATCATCTCCTCCATGAGCGGGCCGATGCAGCGGTAGTCGCCGGTGCTCAGGGACAACAAGGATACATCGCCGTAGCCCGTACGCGCCAGACTGCGCTGGCACATCTCGATCAACGCCTCGGGAGATCTTTCCCGCACCGGTCGATAGATCATGCCGGCTTGGCAGAACCGGCAGCCCCGCGTGCATCCGCGGGCGATCTCCAGGCGCAGGCGGTCGTGCACCGGCCGGCCATACGGGACCACCGGCCCCTCCGGAAACGGCGCGGCATTCAGATCGGCAACCACGGCACGTTGAACACGGGTGTAATCCTTATACCGTGGAACCAGGTGCATCCCGCCGGCGGGGTCGGGCTCCGGAGTGAAAAACCCGGGGATATACACTCCGCCAATCCGCGACCATTCCCGCAACAGCTCGCTGCGACGGCCGGAGCCTTCCCGTTTCCAGTCGATCCAGCGCCGCGCCATGGCCGGAAGCACTTCTTCGCCATCCCCCACCACCATGGCATCGAAAAAATCGGCCACGGGCTCGGGGTTGCAGGTGCAAGGCCCTCCGGCGACAATTAGGGGATGGGAGGCCACGCGCTGGCGGCTGTAAATAGGAATGCCGGCCAGTTCTAACATGGTCAGAATGTTGGTGTAATTGAGCTCGTAGAGGAGGCTGAAGCCCACCAGGTCGAATTGCCCGATGGGGCGATGCGATTCGAGGCTGAGGAGCGGGATTCCAGCCCGCCGCAGATACGCTTCCATGTCCACCGCCGGGGCAAAGACCCTTTCGGCGGCGATATCGGGCTCTCGGTTGAGGATGTCGTAAAGGATCTGCATGCCGAAATGAGAGGTGCCGATTTCGTAAAGATCGGGAAAGGCCAGGGCCACGGTGAGGTCCATGGCGTCGAGATCTTTGCGCACGGCGTTGACTTCGTTGCCGAGGTAACGGCTGGGTCCATCCACCAGGGGCAGGATATCTTGAATGTGGTTAAGGCTCATGTTATGTCAAATTCCGTTCGGCAGACGTGGAGTTCTCCAGACCCGCCCCTCCGCCCGACCGCGGTCCCTCCGGCCGGGCGCTCCAATTTGGCGCGCACGCCGGCCCGCACCCGGCCTTGATCGAAGCCGGGCTGGGGTCAATTGGCCCGCGGAGCCTCACATGGCAAAGTTTTGCTTCCGGATCAATAGCAAACCATGGGCCGATTTTGCTCTGGCCCTCATCCTGCTGGCCAGCCCCGCATGGGCCGGAAACCGGGAAAATGCGGTCGTCAGGGCTGTCCGCCAGGTCGGCCCGGCCGTGGTCAACATAAGCCTGGAATATGAAATTCGCAAACGAATCAACCCCTTCTCCGAATTCAACAATCCGTTGTTCGAGGAGTTTTTCAAGGACTTCTTCGACCCCGGCGTTGAGCGGCGTTTCAAGCGCAACAGCCTGGGGTCGGGGGTTATTCTGGAGGGCGGTCACGGATATGTTCTGACCAATGCCCACGTGGTGGCCAAGACCGGCAGCGTGACCGTTGTGCTCAATGACGAGCGCGCGTACCAGGCCCGGATCGTCGGAACGGACCCGGAATCGGATCTCGCCGTCCTTGAAATCGAGTCCAGCGACCCGCTTCCCGGCATTCCCATGGGCAACAGCGACGATTTGATGATCGGCGAGACGGTCATCGCCATCGGCAACCCCTTCGGGTTTTCCAGTACCGTGACCACCGGGGTCATCAGCGCGGTGAACCGAAGCTTCCGGGCTGACAACCGAACCTATTACGATTTCATCCAGACCGACGCCTCCATTAACCCTGGCAACTCCGGGGGGCCCTTGATCAATGCCGACGGTGAATTGATCGGCATCAACACCGCCATCTATGCCGGCGCCCAGGGCATTGGTTTTGCCATTCCCATCCAGCGGGCCAAGCGCATCGTCAGCGATCTGATCGCCTACGGCGAGGTGATCCAACCCTGGATTGGCTTGGCCGTCCAGGACCTGGACCCGAGCCTGGCACGCTATTTCAGCGTTTCCCAGGCCAAGGGCGTCCTCGTGGCGCGTGTAGAGCCCGACAGCCCGGCTTCGCGCGCCGGTTTTCGCGAAGGGGACGTGGTCGTGGCCATTGCCGGCCGCCCGGTGGCCTCCGTGGAAGATTATCATGCCCGCATGCGGGACGTTTCCATTGGGGACCCGCTTGAAATCCGCCTGGTCACGGAAGGCCGCGAACGGCGGGTCACCCTCCTAAGCGCGCGATTCCCCATGGAGCGGGCCGACGATCTGACCCTGAACCTTCTGGGTATCGAGGTGGGCGACCTCGGGGATCACCGCCACCGCTTTCCCCGGGAACGCCTGCAGGCCGAATCCGGTGTGGTCATCACCCAGGTGCGCAAGGGATCGAGCCTGGAACGCACCGGCGTGCGTCCCGGTGACGTCATCCGCCAGGTGGAGGATTTGGCGGTGACCGATCAGGATGCCTTCCGCCGGGCGATCGTCAAATACCGCGACCGACCCACCGTGCTGCTGCTCCTGCAGCGGGGTCAGCAACGCTACTACTTGACCGTGACGCTCTACGATTCCTGAACACCCCGGGGATCATACCCGTACCCGGTCCGAAAAGCCAACGGCGTTTCGGGAACCGGGCCGAAGCGAAAGGACTGCCTCCATGCAACGGACCAAGATCGCCCATCTCCTGCAACGGGAAGAACCCCTGGCCGACCTTCTCATCAAGGGGTGGGTGCGCACCCGCCGGGATTCCAAGACCTTTTCGTTCATTGAACTCAACGACGGCTCCTGCCTCAAGAACATCCAGGTCATCGCCGCGGAGACGCTGCCCAATTATGCCGAGGACATCCGCCGGATCACCACCGGCTCGGCCGTGGCCGTACGCGGCGACCTGGTTCCCTCCCAGGGGGGCGGCCAACGCTGGGAGGTCAAGGCCAGCCAGTTGGTCCTCGTCAGCCTGGCGCCGGACACCTTCCCCTTGCAGAAAAAGCGCCACACCGATGAATTCCTTCGAACCATCGCCCACCTGCGCCCGCGCACCAACAAGTACGGTGCCGCCTTCCGTCTGCGCTCGGAGCTGTCCTACGCCATCCATCGCTTTTTCCGGGACCGCGGTTTCCGCTACATCCACACACCCGTCATCACCGCCTCGGACTGCGAGGGCGCCGGAGAGTTGTTCCGCATCACCACCCTGGACTTAAAAGACGTTCCCAGAAATCAAGGTAAGGTAGACACTTCTCAGGACTTTTTCGGCAGGGAAGCCTATCTCACGGTCTCAGGCCAGCTGTCGGCCGAGATGTTTGCACTGGCGTTGGGGGATGTGTACACCTTTGGACCGACGTTCCGCGCCGAGAATTCCAACACGCGCCGCCACGCCGCCGAATTCTGGATGGTGGAGCCTGAAATGGCCTTCTGCGACCTCGCCGGCAATATGGCTCTGGCCCAGGACATGATCCAGGAAATCATCCGCTTCGTGATGAAGGACTGCGCCGAAGACCTCGAGCTTTTCGCCCGCTTTGTCGACAAGACGCTTATGGGCACCCTGGAAAACATTGCCTCCTCGGACTTTGTCCGCCTGCCCTATACGCAAGCCATTGAAATCATCAAGCAGGCGGGGCAGCGCTTCGAATACCCCGTGGAGTGGGGCACAGATCTGCAAACCGAGCACGAACGCTTCCTGACGGAAACCCATTTTCACGCGCCGGTCATCGTCTACGATTACCCCCGCGCCATAAAGCCCTTTTACATGCGGGTCAACGACGACGGGCGGACCGTGGCGGCCATGGATGTGCTGGTCCCGGGAATCGGCGAAATTGTCGGCGGCAGCCAGCGGGAGGAGCGCTTGGAGGTTCTGGAGGCGCGCATGGCCGAGACTGGGATGCGCGCGGAGCCTTATTGGTGGTACCTGGATTCACGTCGTTATGCCAGCGTGGAGCATAGCGGGTTCGGTCTGGGATTCGAACGCCTGTTGATGCTCACGACGGGAATTTCCAACATCCGGGATGTCATTCCATTTCCGCGAACCCCCGGTTCCATCGATTTTTAGCCCAGGGCGGGCTTGCGCCGCCATTCCCTCAACTGCGCAGGCAGCGCAGCTTGGCCAGTTCCTCGGCATATCCGTAAAGGTGGAGACCCTTGCTCTCCACGATCATTTCGCCATCCGCGACCCCGATCTCCCCGGCCATGTACTCCTTGAGGTTTTGGATGCCGGCCAGGTTGGCCGGCAATCCTCCCCACAGATCCCATGAGCGGAAATAGACGAAAAAATTGAGTCGCCCGTCCTGAATCCGGGTGTCGATGGACCGCAGACAGGGGGGGTCCACCAGGGTGACATCCGAGGGGTGCGCTACCTGCAGCACCATCTGGTTGTTCCGGTGGCCGAAGCGCCGATAGGTATCGATGATCCACTCGATCTGGTTGAGATAGAGGCGTCCCCCCTCCTCGAAAACCACTTTGCCATCCACCTCGCGTCGGTCGATGATCTCTTTCTGACGCTTATCCCACCAACTCAGCTTGTCGCCCTCCAAGGGCACTCGGGTCAGGCGTTCGCCGTACGTGTAGGACTCGCCGGGCTCCTTGTGAGGGGTCATGAGGTATTCGATGTAGGATCGCTCGTATCCGCCCCCACCGTAGATGTAATCGTATTCCACGGGATTGGGAATCCCGCAGGAAGGCGGGATATCGGGGATCAAGGGCTGGGTGCCGGGGTGGCGCACGTGGCCGATGAAGAAATCGTATTCCAGACGGGTCTGGCCCGCGTAGGATCCGCGGTCGATGACGAAGCGCCCACCGTGATCCAGAATATCGTGAACCGCCTGGAACCAGAGATCGGGAAGATCCCGGGCCGCGATGGAGTGAATCTTCATTCCCGGCTCCAAATCCTCGGTTTTCGCGACCATCGGCGCATCAGATATCCAGCATGGTCACTTCAAGGGCGTTGTTCTGAATGAATTCCCTGCGGGGCTCCACTTCCTCGCCCATCAGGATGGTGAATATCTCGTCCGTCTCCACCACGTCATCGATCTTGACCTGCAGGAGATGGCGGCTGGCCGGGTCCATGGTGGTTTCCCAGAGTTGCTCAGGGTTCATTTCCCCCAGACCTTTGTAACGCTGCACGCTAAGGCCCTTCTTCCCCTCTTCCATCATGAGACCCAGCAGGGCATGCTTGTCCTCGGCCACCGCCACGCGCCCGCCATTTTCCTGCAACACGACGGCAAACGGCGGATCGTCGTAGGGAAAGATGCGCTCCGCCAAGGCAACACACTTCTGGAAATCCCCGGAGTGCACCAGCCCTCTGCCGATCACCAGCGGCGGAAAGCCATCGAGCCCGGCGAAGGCCTGCGTTTCACCGGCGGCATCCCTCACGCGCATTTCGTAGAGCCCTTTTTCCTCGTCCCATGAGGGTGGCTGGACCACGTACCCAAGGCCAGCGAGGCTATCGGCCAATCGGCGCATGCTGTCGCCGTTTTCCAGAAAGGCCTTGTCGCGCATACCGCTCTTCAACAGCTGCTCCACAAGCGCGGGGTTGAGGCCCCGCTTGGCGAACTTGGCCAGAAGAAGGCTGTACTCGGCCAGGCTGGTTACGAAAAGGTACAGGTCGTGATCCTCCAGACGCCGCTCGTCGGCGCCATAGCGCACCGCCTTGTTCTCGCAGATCCGTTTGATGATGTGGTCGTTGAATTCGGTTTCATCCTTGAGATAGACGGCGCCCTTCCCCTTGCCCACCCGCAACAGGGGGGGTTGGGCAATGTAGAGATACCCTTTCTCGATGATCTCCTTCATCTGTCGGTAAAAGAAGGTCAGCAGCAGGGTCCGGATATGGGAGCCGTCCACATCGGCGTCCGTCATGATGATGACCTTGTGGTAGCGGATCTTGTCGATGTCGTATTCGTCGGTGCCCGCCCCGGTACCCAGGACCGTCAGGATGTTTTTGATCTCCTCGCTGCGGATGATCCTGTCCAGCCGGGCCTTTTCCACGTTGAGAATCTTGCCGCGAAGGGGCAAAATGGCCTGGAATTTTCGATTGCGGGCCTGTTTGGCGGATCCGCCGGCCGAATCGCCCTCCACCAGAAAGAGTTCTCGCTGGAGAGGGTCGGATTCCTGGCAGTCGGCCAGTTTACCCGGAAGGGTGGCATCGATGAGGGATCCCTTGCTCCGGGCCAGATCCCGCGCCCGCCGCGCAGCGTCCCGGGCACGGGCCGCCTCCACCCCTTTGGCCACGATCTTGCGGGCCATTGCCGGATTTTCTTCGAAAAACGCAGCCAGCTTCTCGTTGACCAGCGACTCCACCAGCCCCTTGACCTCACTGTTGCCCAGCTTGGTCTTGGTCTGACCCTCGAACTGGGGGTCTTTGATCCGTACGCTGATGACCGCGGTAAGCCCTTCCCGGACATCGTCGCCGCTGATTTTGTACTGCAGATTTTTCGGCAGGTTGGCATTGCTGCCGTATTGGTTGATGGTTCGGGTGAGGGCCGCCTTGAAGCCGATCAGGTGGAACCCTCCTTCCACCGTATTGATGTTGTTGGCAAAAGAGAACATCTTCTCAGTGAAGGTGTCGTTGTACTGGATGGCCACCTCGATCTGGACGTCGCTCTTCTCGCCTTCGATGAAGATGGGCTCGTGCAAAACCGTGTTGCGGCGGTTGAGGTACTCCACGAAAGACACGATACCGCCTTCGTAGTGGAATTCCTCCTTCTGGTCCGTACGCTCATCCTCGATGCCGATGCGTACGCCCTTGTTGAGGAACGCCAGTTCCCTCAGCCGGCGCACGAGGATGTCGTAGCTGAATTCCGTGGCGGTGAAAATCTCCGGGTCGGGCACGAAATGCACCTTGGTGCCGCGCTTGGCGGTGTCCCCCACGACGGTCAACTCACAGCTCTTTTTCCCCCGGGCAAAGCTTTGACGGTGGATCTTTCCGGCATTGTAGATTTCCACCTCTAAGACCACGGAGAGGGCGTTGACCACCGAGACGCCGACGCCATGGAGCCCACCGGCGACCTTGTAGGAATGGTCGTCGAACTTGCCCCCCGCATGCAGGCGGGTCATGACCACTTCCACCGCAGGGACTTTCTCGGTCTTATGAATCCCCACCGGGATCCCCCGACCGTTGTCCTCCACGCTGACACTGTTGTCGGTGTGGACCACCACCCGGATGTCGGTGCAATGGCCGGCCATGGCCTCGTCGATGCTGTTGTCCACCACTTCGTAGACGAGGTGGTGCAAGCCGGCCATATCGATATTGCCGATATACATGGAAGGCCGTTTGCGGACGGCTTCGAGACCTTCCAGGATCTTGATGTTGTCTTCGGTATAAGCTTGATCTACGCGTGTATTCATATTCTCATCGGCATTATGATGCATAGAAAGGTTTGGCTGTTTTCGCCTTCGATGAGGCAAGGCTTGTCGGCATCCACCAGATTCAAACGGATTTTTTCCCCCTCGACGACCGTCAGCGTTTCCATGAAGTAGCGTGGGTTGAAAGCGATTTCCATGGTTTCCCCGTTGTATTCGACCGGGAGATTTTCCTTGGATTCCCCCAATTCGGGGTTGTTGGCCCGCACCTCCAGCAATCCCGGCTCGAATTTGAAAATGACCCCTTTGTAGTTGTCCGAGGAGAGAATGGACATGCGGCGCAAGGTTTTCAGGAAGAGGCCCTTCTCCAGCACGACCGGCACGGAATTTTCACTTTTCTTTATGATATCGGAATATTGAGGAAATTCACCTTCCAACAGGCGCACAATGATGGTTTCGTTGGCCTTCTTGACGATGAAATTGTTGCTCTTGAAGCCGATCCCCACGCTGCCGGTATTTTCCAGAAACCGCCCCACCTCGCTGAGCCCCTTTTTGGGTACGATCACCCCTGGCCCTTCGGGCACCACGAACCCTTGGGGAAGTTCATGATTGACCGTGGTCAAGCGGCTGCCGTCGGTCGATACCATGCGAAAGATAGGTCCTGAGGCGTCGCTCAGCATTTCCATAAGCACCCCGGTGATATGGGCTCGACGGTCGTCGCCGCCCCCCGCGACAATCACCGTCTGATCGATCATGCGGCCCAAGGCCGTGGAATCGACGTCAATGAAGGCCACCTCTTCCACCTTGGGGCTTGCCGGGAACTCCTCGGGGTTCATCCCCATGATGTGATATTCGACATTGCCGTTGCCAATTTCGATCCACTGGTTTTCAATCTCGTTCAGGGAAATCTCATCGGTCGGAAATTCTCTAATTATTTCAAACAATTTTTTGGCATTAATGGCAACGGCGCCTTCCCTTGCGACTTGGGCGGGATAGGCGCCTTCGAAACCGGTTTCCAGATCGGTGGCCGTGAGGATGATTTCCGAGCCTTCCGCACGAATCAGAACGTTGGTGGTGATAGCCAGGTTGGTCCGCCGGCCGGCCAGACCCTGTACCTTGGAAAGCACATCCAGAATGTCCGGTTTCTTGACCGTAAGTTTCATTTTTTTTCCTTTAGAAAAAAGGATGATGAGAAAGATACGCTGTCAATATTGTTAATAACCTTTTATCTATCCAGTATCATACATTTTTTGTGTCTTGGCGCCATCCAATAGCCGGTTGGCGGACGCAAGGCGCACACGGAGTTTTCAACCCCCGGGCCTGGGCTGTTGAAAACCCCCCGGTTGTCAACACCATGTCATCAGGATGTCGACATACCGGTTTCGTCCACGATCCATTTGCGCATGCGGGGGACCAGGGTCTCGGACCACCCGCTGCCCAGCCGCAGGCCGATGAACCGGCGATAGAGGTTATCCACCAACTGCACGATGCGGTCGCACAGGAAGGTCTTGTCGATCACCGCGCCCTCGACCTCCTCGGTGGATTCCATGGGGGCGGTTTCCGGCACCTTGAGACCGGAGATGTTCAGGCTCTCCCCTTTTAGGGAAAAGTGCCATTGATGTTCGCCGGCGGTGAACACCAGGTTCATCTCCGCCACCAGGGCACCTTTGCGCACCGCCAGCAGTCCTTCTTCCATGCCGGCGTGGTCCCCCTTGATGGTCACGGTTTCCAGGCCGCCCCGCTGGGGGCGGCGCTCCAGCACCATGCGGTTGCCGATCTCCAGGGAAAGCAAATCGGGGTCGATGCCCCGCAGGGAGTCAGGCTCGGTTTCGATAACAAACCAGAGCCAGGTCAGAAATTCACCCCCCAGGAACTGATAACGGCGATAGGCCGCAGATACATCCATCATGATGGGCTACTCCACGAAACGGGTCGGCGTGATTTTGGCCAGGACATCGCGGCCCGTATCCGGCAGGTCCGGGTTGAAAAAAGCGGCCGTATAGGGGAAAAGGCGTATCAGGCTCATCCGGAAAGAGCGCACGAAGAGGGTCTCGAGGTCCTCGTTGGCGCTTTTCAGGTTGGAAAAAAACCAGAGTTGCTGGCGCTCGTAGTTCCAGACGACATCGTAGAGGTTCGGGGTCGCCGGCATGCGCGTTTGCAAAACGGTCATGACGTGCTCACGGGCGGCGGTCTTCTCCTCCCGGGAAAGGAACTGTCGCCCGCTTTCCGCCAGCTGTCGAGCCACTTCCATGGTATAATGCTTCTTGAATACCTTGGAGGGGATTGATTTTTTGTCGATGCGCAGGGAAAAAACGAACAAGGTGTCGATGATGAACGACGAACCGCTGAAATCCGGCCGGTAGGGATCCGTAAAGGAAGTCCAGCCCATGGCCTTGCTGGCCGCGGGGTCTTCGATTTCGGTGAACATGTTTTTAGCGAGCGCTCCGGTTACCGAGTCGATGACCGGGTCGGGGAATTGCCCCTCTACGCGATAGCGCGTGAGGGACACGGAAGATGACAGCAGGCCCATGGCAAACCCATTCTGGCTCCCCGTCCTTGGGGGGCCGAATACAAGATGTTGTATTCAAAGGTAATTGAAATAAGTATATATAGCTTATCCGGTGTCATTATTCAAGCCTATTCAGGTCTTCGGGCGGATGCCGAGGTCCGGAGGGGCTGCGGCAGACATTGACGTGACGGTAGCGGGCGGATTTTGCCGGCGCGGCCGGACCACCAGCGCAACCCGAGATCCCGGCGGGGTGATTCTATGCCGTTCATGGCGGATTTGCATATACATTCCAAGTACTCCCGGGCAACAGCCAAAAACCTGGATCTCGAGCATCTCTACATGGCGGCCCAGCAGAAGGGCCTCACGGTGGTGGGTACCGGCGATGCCACCCATCCCGCGTGGATGGCGGAACTCCGGGAAAAGCTGCGACCCGCCGAAGAGGGCCTGTTCCGCTTGCGCGCAGACCTGGAAGCCGAAGGTGACCGTCGGGTTTCCTCCGCCTGTCGCGCCCCGGTGCGCTTTGTCCTCACGGCGGAAATCAGCAATATCTATAAAAAAGACGGCCTGACCCGCAAAAACCACAACCTGGTATTCCTTCCCGACCTGGAGACCGCCGCACGCTTCAACCGCGAATTGGAGCGCATCGGCAACATCGCCTCCGACGGGCGTCCGATCCTGGGTCTGGATGCCCGCAACCTTCTGGAAATCGTGTTGCGGAGCCACGACGAGGCCTATCTCGTACCCGCCCACATCTGGACGCCCTGGTTTTCCCTCCTTGGTTCCAAGTCGGGCTTTGATGGCCTGGAGGAATGTTTCGGGGATCTGGCCCATCACATCTTTGCCGTGGAAACGGGGCTCTCCTCCGACCCAGCCATGAACCGTAGGGTCTCGCGTCTGGACCACCTGACGCTCATTTCCAATTCCGACGCGCATTCCCCCTCCAAGTTGGGACGGGAAGCCAACCGGCTCGACACCGAGTTGAGTTTTCCCGGCATCCGGCGCGCCCTGCGCCAGGGATGCCCGCCGCTGTTCCTGGGGACCGATGAATTCTATCCCGAGGAAGGCAAATACCATCTGGACGGCCATCGCAAGTGCGGGGTGCGATTGACCCCGGAAGCGACCCGGGCCCTGGGCGGTCAGTGTCCCAAGTGCGGCCAACCGTTGACCCTCGGGGTGCTCCACCGGGTGGAGGCGTTGGCGGATCGCGGGACGGCGGACGCCGGGGCGTATGTGGCGCCGTTCCACCGGGTGGTCCCCCTGGCGGATATCCTGGCGGAGGTCCTGCAGGTGGGGCCCGGTACCCGCAAAGTCCATCAGGCATGGGAAATCCTGCTGGCCACGCTGGGCAATGAAAGGACTATTCTGTTGGATTGCGACCCCGCTTCCATCGATCAGGTTGGCATACCCTTGTTGGGAGAGGCCATCCGGCGCATGCGCGCCGGAGAGATCCGCTTGGCGGCCGGTTATGACGGCGAATACGGTCGTATGGCCATTTTCGATGCCGATGAGCGCCGCCGCCTGGAAGGACAGCGGTTCCTGTTCAGACCAGCTCCGTGCCCTTCAGCGGTGACGGGGAGTGCGCCCGGCAAGACGCCGAGGCTTCAACCGGCAAGCCCCCTCCCGGCGGCTGTTTCCATGCCCGGCGCGCCGTTTGCCTCCCCGGGCGCCTGGGAGCCCAATGCATCCCAACGCCGGGCCATCGAACACCTGGGGGGGCCGCTGATGATCGTGGCCGGCCCGGGAACCGGCAAGACCAGTACTCTGACCCGCCGCATGGCCTGGTTGATCCGGGAGGCCGCGGTGGATCCCCGGCGCCTCCTGGGGATCACCTTCACCGCCAAGGCCGCCGCCGAGATGCGTCAACGCCTGGAAAATCTGCTGGATGAGGCCGCCCTGCCGTTGACGGCCACCTTTCATGCCTTCGGTCTGCGGTTGCTGCAGGAGGATTCAGGGCCCGCGCGCCGCATCATCGACGACGAGGAGCGTCGGTTGGCGATACAGCTGATCCTGCGCCGCCTGCGGGAGGAGGGCCTGGGAGCCGAGACCCATGTCGAGGGGTTGATGCGGGAGATCGAGACGGTCAAACAGGGTCTCCAGGATCACCGGAGTGTTTTCTCCCCGGTGGCGGCAGATTCGCGCATGGCGCTTCTGGCGCGTGCCTTTGGCGAATACCAGCGCCTGCTGGTGGCTCTTGGAGCCATGGATTTCGAGGATATCATCGCCGCCGTGGTGCACCGTCTGGAATCCGATCCGGAATACGCCGCCCAATGCCGGAGGCGCTTCACGCATGTCCTCGTGGATGAGTATCAGGACCTCAACCACGGTCAGTACCGCCTGATCCGGGCGCTCTGTCCGCAGGGCGTGGCCTTGAGCGTGATCGGGGACCCCGACCAGGCCATCTACGGCTTTCGGGGAGCGGACAGCGGGTATTTCAAAAGCTTCATGGAAGACTACCCCACCGCCACGCTTGTCCGACTAACCCACAACTACCGGTCGTCCCCGGCCATTCTGGAGGCATCCTGGCACGTGATCGGCAAACAACAGCCCCGGACATCGGACGGCTTGGCCTCGCGCGAGCGCCTCGTGGCCTGCCGCCAGGGCGTGCCCCAGGTGGACGTGCTGGAACTGCCCAGCGAGGTGTCGGAGGCGGTGGCCGTGGGCAAACAGATCGAGAGCCTGGTGGGTGGGACCGGTTTTTTTGCCCTGGATGTCGGCAAAGCCCGGGGCGATGAAGGCGTGCAGGCGTGCAGTTTTGCCGATTTTGCCGTGCTATTCCGCACATCCGTCCAAGCCGAGATTCTGGAGCGCATATTTCGGGAGGCCGGCATCCCCTGCCAGCACGCCAGCCGCGAGCGCATTTTCCTCCGCGACGGGGTGGCGGAAATATTAGGGACCTACCGGCTCCTCCACGGGCAGGGGGGGTTGGGGGACCTGGGGCATGCGGCGGCCGTGGTGCCGCCGACCTTGACCCGCGCCATCGTGGACGCCCTATGCCTCTGGATCGCGGACCAGGGATTGGACCTGCCCTCGGCCTTGGCCCTGGCCGTTTGCCGGCACGTTCCGGGTCTCAAGCCGCCACAGCAGCGCCGCGTGGTGGAGTGGGCCGCAACCCTGGCCGCCTGGCGAGCCGATCTTGCGGGGATGACCCTGTGGCCGGCCCTTATGGCCATTGCCGACCGGACCGGATTGGCGGAGCGCATGGCTGCCTCGGAGAGCTACCAGGATGCCATGGAGGCCCTGGCCTTCAAGGTTCGGGAGGTCGACGGGGACCCCGGAGCCTTCTGCCGCTGCCTGGCGCTTAACCGGGACGCGGACCTTTATCGCCCTGAGGCCGAGAAAGTCTCCCTGATGACCATTCATGCCGCCAAAGGGTTGGAATTTCGCGTGGTTTTTGTGGTGGGGTGTGAAGACGGCTGGCTGCCCCTGCGCCGTGAAGGAGGTGCGATCGAGAACCCTGACGAGGAGCGTCGGCTCTTCTACGTGGCTATGACGCGCGCCAGGGAGCGCCTCTATCTCACCTGGGCCCGCCAGCGCCGCCTCCACGGCCGTCTGGCCTCCAGGTCGATCTCGCCCTACGTGCTGGACATCGACCGCCGGTTGCGAGACCATGTCGATCCGTCATGGAAGGGGCTTCGTGGGACGCGGCGGGCACAACTCAAGCTTTTCTGAAGCGTCCGCGCCGGCTTCAGTGCTGCCCTCCGCGGGCGATCCAGCGGGTGCGGCCGTCGCGAGCCCACGGAGGCAGCGGGGGGGGGAGGGTCTCAGTGGTGCGTATCGGTCGGCGGATCGCTCCGGGCGCCCAGTGCCAGCAGCACCAGAAGGTAGAGCAGGAACAGGGTGGCCCCGATGGGCATCACCAGCCCCGGAATCCGGTTCCAATCCCAGAAATTGGTGTGCACCAACGCGGCGGCGCCCGCGATGAAAACCACCAGGTTGGAGATCATCTTGATCCAGCGCGGCATGCCATGTCCTCCCGTGGGAAGCGGTTTCAGGGCCTCTGACAGGGGCTTGGGCACAGATGGCGGCTACCCCAGGCGGCCGAGTTCCTCGGCCCGTCGTGCGGCCGCCTCCACGGCACTGATCAAGGCCGCACGCATGGCCCCCTTCTCCAACTCGTGCAGCGCGGCAATGGTGGTGCCGCCGGGGGAGGTGACCATGTCCTTGAGCTCGGCGGGGTGTCTGCCCATCTCGAGGCACATGCGGGCCGCGCCCAGAACGGTTTGGGCCGCCAAGGTCAGGGCCAGCGGCTTGGGCAGCCCCATCTTGACCCCTCCGTCGGCCAAAGCCTCGATCACCAGGAAAATATAGGCGGGTCCGGAACCGGATACGCCCAGGGCCGCATCCATGAGTTTTTCCTCCAGGGCGGCGGTGCGGGCCACGGGACCGAAAATGGCCTCCACCACTTCCATGTCCGCGGGGGTCGCCGTGGCGCCGGGGGCGATGGCCACCATGCCCTCGCCGACAAACACGGGGGTATTGGGCACCGTGCGGATGATGCGGGTGCCGGCCTGGAGGCGCTCGGCCATGGCGCCGATGGTGAGACCCGCGACGATGGAAATCAGTAGTTTGGGAGGGCCGGTGGCGGGCCGAATGACGTCCAGCACCGCGTGCGCCACTTGGGGCTTCACCGCCAGAACGATGACCTCGGCGCCTTGTACCAGTGCCAGGTTGTCGGCCGTGGTGTGGATCCCATAGGTCCGTTCCATCATGTCCCGGCGTGCGGGGTTTACGTCCGAGGCCGTGATGTCGGACGAGCCCCGCACCTTGCCGTTCAACAGCCCGCGAATCATAGCCTCCGCCATGTTGCCCGCACCGATGAATCCGATTGGCTGTTCCATGTGCTGATGTTGCATGTGGCGCCCCAACTCGAAACGGTTTGCCTCCGGCAGGAGGTTTGATCCGCGGTGATGCGGCGGGTGAGCACCCTGGTTGACCGGTCCTATACCACGATTCCAGGGTCGGAAAAAGAACTCCATGCACCCCCGGCAGGCGGAGAGGCCCTGACATGCCGGACGGTCGTGCGTATGATGATCGTCGCAACCAACGTTTTCCGCAGAAAAGGAGGTGCCCATGAGCGCCCCGACAAGCTTTGATGTGATCATTCTGGGAACCGGGCCTGCCGGCCTCCAGGCGGCGGTTCATGCCGCGCGCCGGAAAGCCACCGTCCTGGTGCTGGGCCAGATTCAGCAAAGCAGCCTGTACAAAGCGCATATCGATAATTATTTCAGCTTGTTCAAAATTTCCGGGGAGGAGCTCCTGCGTCGTGGGATGGAACAGGTCACCCAGGCCGGGGCCGTTTGCCGCGAGGAAAGCGTAACGGGTATCGAGGCCCATGAGGCGGGCTTTGGGGTGCGCACCGATGCCGCCGCGGCCTATGTGGGCAAATCCCTGGTCCTGGCCACCGGCTCCAAGCGCAATCGCCTGGGAGTTCCGGGGGAGAAGGAATTACTGGGCAAAGGGGTCAGCTATTGCGTGGACTGCGACGGTTTTTTTTTCAAGGGGCGGGATGTTTGCGTCGTCGGCAGCGAAAGCGCGGCCGTGGACGGCGTGCTTACTCTGACGCGATATGCCGGCCGGGTGCACTGGGTTTGCGATGCGCCTCCCCCGGCGGGACCCCAGAGGGAACGTGTCGATGCCTCGGGGGCCATCATCCATCAACGCTTGGGAGTGGAAGCCGTTGAGGGGGTGGACCAGGTGACGGGTGTGCGCTTGTCGGACGGCACGAGGCTTGCCGTGGAGGCGGTTTTCATTGAATTGGGGGCCAAGGGGGTTCTGGAGCTGGCCACACCCCTGGGGGTGATGCTGGACGAGAGCATGACCTTTATCCAGACCGATCGTCAGCAGCAGACCAGTGTCCCTGGGGTTTTTGCTGCCGGCGATATCTGCGGTATGCCCTGGCAGCTGGCCAAGGCCGTGGGTGAGGGATGCATCGCCGGCATCGGCGCCGCCGGCCATGCCCGTCAGAGGGGTCGCCGTGGGCCGGGATAAAGCCGCGATGGTGCGGCCGCGGCGCGCCTTTCCGCAGCCGGGCATGCCCCTTGACACGCGCCCATCGACCATTACCATTGCTCATGATAGACTATTAGTAATGTAACCATCGCCTGCATCCTGGCGGGCCCAATCAGGGAGGCAATCATGAGCAAAATCATCGGAATAGACCTTG
>DJGG01000060.1:2387-4038 GCA_002432195.1 Desulfobacteraceae bacterium UBA5852 | reverse complement strand
TCCCAGACCCAAAGGCCGTCTGTCGTCACTTTAAAAAGCTGGCTCATATCTCCTCCACAGAAAGCCCACGCCCATCCCGCAGGCGTCGATCTTTACAATCATATACGGAGTATGGGCGAAAGTCCAATTCAAGCAGGTAGATGTAAGGGGGTACGATAAAATGGCGCTTTAATGCCCACTGGAGCCGGTGGAGTGCGGATTAGGGCAGGTAGATCGCAGTAAGAACGCGGGGCGACCCGTACCCTTTGTACTGATCCCAGCCTGCGCTGCCAGCTCACAGGGCTATTGCCGAAGGTGGTTGCACCAAAAATTTGTAAGGAAGCAAGTACGAAACTTGAGTGACTACGCTAACAGGCTCGGGCCCTGGTAGTGTAAAGAATCTTTCGCACTTTTGTGGCAGTGCCCCTGGGTGATCAAGCCGTCGCTTGAATCATCTGGGCTTCCAACTCCTGATCTTTGAGAAGCTCCATGTTGAGGTAGCGCTTCTGGCCCCATTGGGTGCCGGATATATGCCGGAGCCGGGCCGCACACAGCATCAAGGCCGATTGGCCGTCCGGGAAGGCCCCCACCACCCGCGTGCGGCGCCGGATCTCCCGCATGATCCGCTCCAAAGCGTTGTTGGTTCGGATGCGGCGGCGATGCTTCCGGGGAAACTGAAAGAACGTCAAGGTCTCCGCAATGCCGTCCCGGACCTTGGCTGCGGCCTGGGTCAGGCGCAACTCCTGCAACCGATCCGCTACGGCGTCGGCCTTCTGGTGGGCGGCGGCCAGGTCCTCGGCTGCATGGATGGCCTTGAGCATGTCGGCCACCATCGGCATCTTGGCCCGCGGCACCACGCTGAAGACGTTGCGGTAAAAGTGCACCGTGCAGCGCTGCCAGCGCGCCTCGGGGAAGAACTCGGCCACCGACTCCACCAGCCCCAGGCAGGCGTCGCTGGTGAAAAGGCGCACCCCGGAGAGCCCCCGCTGCTTCAGATGCGACAGGAAGGACGACCAGCCGGCCTTGTCCTCCTTGGCCCCTTCGGCCACCCCCAGGATCTGCCGATACCCCTGGGTGGTGACCCCGATGGCCACCAGGACCGAGACGTTGCGCACCTCGCCGGCCCAGCTGCGCTTCAAGACGATTCCGTCGAGGTAGACATAGGGGACTTCCTCCCGGATCGGCCGGCTGCGCCAGGCCTCGATGTGCTGGTAGACCTTCTGGTTGAGTTTGCTGATGGTGCCCGGGCTGACCTTGGTGCCCCACAGCGCTTCGGTGATGTCCTCGATGCGCCGCACGGACACCCCGGCCAGGTACATCTCGATNNATGAGCGCCTCCTCCACCGAGGTCTCGCGCCGCCGGTAGCGCTCGATGATGGCGGTCTCAAAGGTCTGGCGGCGCAGCTTGGGCATCTGCAGCGTCACCTCGCCGGCCTTGGTGTGGAACTTGCGCGGGTAGTGGCCGGCGCGGGTGTCCTTGCGCGCGGTGGTGCGCTCGTAGCGCTCGGCGTTGCACAGCCGGTCGGCTTCGGCCTCCAGCATCTGGTTGAGGGTCTGCTCCACAGTGCCGCGCACCATCTCCCCCAGATGGGCCTGAATCAGGTTCTCGTTAATCTGAATGACTTTCTCGCGAACGGGTGTAGAATGGATCTCCACGGCAGTGCTCCTTTCG
>DJGG01000060.1:0-2287 GCA_002432195.1 Desulfobacteraceae bacterium UBA5852 | reverse complement strand
GCGAAAGATTCTATACGTTATCGCAATGGACCGGCCCGGAGGAACGGTACTCGTGAACCGCAAGCGTGGCCGGCGCCGGGCCGGCCATTGAACGTCGGTCCGTTAGCAGAAGGAGGGATGAGAGGGATGACAAAGTGCCTATTTACCGCATGGATTGCCTTTTTCCTACTCGTAGGTGTGGCTCTCGCCGGCGAGAATTGCCTAACCTGCGGAGGCTCTATGTATTTCACCGGAGAAACAAGGGTTGAATGGGGCAAATTGCAGAAGTTGTATAAATGCCCCTCTGGCCATGCTTGGTGGGTAAATTCATCGACTTCCACTATCAGCCCAAATTCTTCTTCGAGCCCAGTCTGCCCAACTTGCGGTGCAGGCGTCTATTTTACAGGCGAAACCTATGTGGAATGGGGGAAGCTGCATAAAATATATACATGCCCGTCTGGTCATCGAAGTGTTGGGAGATAGCAGAATCTGCTAACCACCGCATCAATATGGACTGGCAATTCCGCTGCGCACCATTGCCAGCCGGTGATGCCCACGTTAATCTGTTCCACCAGTATCAGTTTCCCACAAGCTATCTGCAGGCAGATTTCCTCCCGGCTTCGCATCAAGGCCCCCCCCCGATTCGCCAGAAAAAACTCCTTCAACCAAGTATCGATCGCATCCGTGGAAGAAAACCACCGGTCGTTGATGAACACCACCGGCAGGCCCAGCATGACCAGGGTCTCCAGCACATAGTCCTTGGTGGTGCCCACGACTGCCTTGATGGCGGGCTTTCCGGCCAGAAGCTTGGTCGCCGGCATGATCAGCCCCGATCCAGCCAGCTCGACCGCCGGTAGTTCCACATGGGTAGAGAAGGTCCGTATATTTCGCGCTTGTCCGCCGGATCCGGCAGGTCCGCGGGCTTTGCCCAGTGCCCCCAGGACCTCAGGGAGAGCATCTCGAGCATGCTTCCCCGTTGGGCCTATAACGTCTGACCTACCATCTGGCTTGGCATACGGCCTACCATAGGGTCTACCGTCCGATCTACCATCCGGTTCACCATGCGGTTTACCGTCCGGTCTACCATGCGGTTCACCTTGCGGTTCAGCGTCCGGCCTACCGTGCGGCTCACCATCTGACCGGCCATGCGGCCCAGCATTCGGCCTACCGTATGGCCCAGCATTCGGTTCAGCGTGCAGTCTACGGGCAGGCAAGCGTGCGAGTGGGTCTGTAAGCGGTTGCGTGACCGAGCGACTCACCGTGCCACGCACCATAAGGCTGACTGTATGAGTCACCGTACGACCGTGTGTGCGCCCGGGAGGTTGCGCGCTACCACATTATTAGGCTTTCGAATCTGCGAGGATCCGGACCGGACTCAATTTTGGCAGCCTCCCAACGGGAGGGATGCCGATTGACTGGCCTGTGTGAATGATCTACCAAGAACCCACCCGTCCACTACTCCATGGAGACGCTCCCCATGCTCACCGACATCCATGCCGATTTGGCCGTCAGCATCAGCGATTTGAAGCGCAACCCCCAGGCGGTGGTGGACGAGGCCGCTGGTGGCATCGTGGCCCTGCTGAACCGCAACAAGCCTGTGGCCTACATCGTGCCGGCGGAGACCTTTGAGCGGATGATGGAGCTGCTGGAGGCGGGGGAGCTCTGCGGGATCATCAACAGCCGGCGGGGCGAATTGCCCGAAGCCGTGGAAATCCCTCTGGCCGAGCTGTAAAAATCATGCCTGATATGCGCGTATCGATTCCCACACCGTTTCCGAAATCCTACTGGGTCATCCCCGGTCGCCTGCTGGCGGGAGCCTACCCCGGCGCCAAGGACCCTGCCGAGGCCGCGGGCAAACTCAAGGCTTTGTTCGATGCCGGCATTGCACCACCACCATTAACCTGGACCGCTCCACCGGCGTCGCTTGGAGTTCATTGAGCAGCAGGCTGTCCCGTTGAGACCGAATATCCGCCTTGGTCAACGGTACGGCCCGTTGTCAGAGCGACCTTCTTGTGGCCACCCCTGAGCAGAATTTAAAGTTCCGAGTCTTAGGTGAACGCGGCCGGGCTCCATGACGATACCTCAGGCGCGGAGGCGCTTTTTCATTTTCCCGGGCGTATTGTTTGGGGAACCATGTCAGCCTCTTGAAAAATCAGCGGGCAATTGGTCAGGCCTCCGCCGAATGAGGCAGAGACAGTGAAGGTGACGTATTGGGCGGCAGTCAGTGGGAACGCCAAGATTAGAGCCGCGTGGCTGCTGCGTCCAGGTCAGGTGCTACGGAACCTGATAACTCAACTTTCGGGGTTGG
>DJGG01000205.1:41044-44768 GCA_002432195.1 Desulfobacteraceae bacterium UBA5852 | reverse complement strand
ACGCAGCATTTCGGCCTGAGACGCAGTTTATCCACAAGGCTGCTATACCGGCAAGACGCATCTGCTTGCTCTCCCCGCCTGCCAAGGGGCCGGAAGGCCCATTTCTTGACCACGGCGATCATCCCGCGATAAAGGCCGCCCCTCATAAAATCCTAACGACCGCCTGCCAGCATCGATTAAATCGATCCTGTCCGAACCCATCCAGCTTCGGACCCTGGACAACCTCGACGTGGCCCTGGAGTGGCTCGAGGCCACCGACCTCCGGGAAAGCATCCTGGGCTTGAGACGCTACCCCTGACGTCACGCCCTGCCCATCAGCAACGAACCTGCGCTGCAATACCATCGCCGAACCGACCGCACGCCCCCTTCCCATTACGCATCCAATCGGGTACAGAAAGCGCACGGGGCATACAAATGTGCCCCCAACCTCAACTCCACCTGGCTCCACCCATATCCTTGTGGTAACAATCCCCAAGGGCCTCCGAGGTGGAGTCGACCGTCCGCGAGAGCCTCAGCCCGGATTGGCGCCTGCACCGGCAAGGCGGGTCAGGGTTCCAACTGTCAGATACGCAGCCGGCTGTCGAGAACGTGAAACCAAGGACATAGCGAATGCACTCAAACGAGACTCTGCATAAAGATCATTATGATGAGTTCCGATTATATAAGATGATGGTCAATGCCTCTCTTGATTCCATAACCCTTATCGATCGAAACTATACCTACAGAATAGTTACCGATGCCTATTTAAACGCTCGCGAAATAAAAAAAGACCGCATTCTAAACCGATCGGTTGAGGACGTTTGGGGAAAAGAGGCATTCCATAACGCAATAAAAGGAAATTTGGACAGATGTTTTAGAGGCGAGAACGTAACGACAAGGGCGTCATATGAATTCAGGAAAAATGAAATCAATTACATCGAAACCATATATACCCCATGTTTTACCTCCGACTCGGAGGTGTCCTATGTTGCGGTGATATCACGCAACATAACTGAATTGAAGAAGAGCCAAGACAAGATTGCCTTCCTCGCCTACTATGATTCCTTGACAAATCTTCCCAGCAGGCCTCTTTTCCTGGATCTTTTAAATCGGGAAATAAGCAGTGCAAAGAGAACCGGAAAATCAGTGGCAATCTTTTTTTTCGACTTGGATGAATTTAAAAAGATCAACGACAGTTTCGGTCATTCCGCCGGTGATAATCTTTTGATAAGTGTCGGTAAGCGTCTAAAAAACTATTTACGCCCGAGTGACATAATAGGAAGAGTCGATTGGCTCATAGACCTGGATCAGAAGCATACGGATAATTACCTTGCGCGCATTGGTGGAGATGAGTTTACTTTTATCATTCCCGATATTTCCGACAAAAAGTATACCACCGGAATCGCCGAGAGGATATTAGGTCTCTTCGAGGAGCCTTTCCAGATAACCGGCAGAGAGATTTTTATTTCCACCAGCATCGGAATCGCTTTTTACCCGGATGACGGAAATGACGTTGAAACGCTTCTTAAAAATGCAGACACCGCAATGTACAAAGCCAAAGAGGCCGGTAAAAACACTTTTCGCTATTATTCGTCCGATATGAACGAAAAGGCGAAAGAGCGCATGACAATCGAAAATAAAATGCGCTACGCCATTAAGAACAATGAGTTCCAACTGTATTACCAGCCTCAATATTACGTTGAAAATTCCCAACTGGGTGGGATGGAGGCCCTTATTCGTTGGGAGGATGACGAATTGGGGTTTGTGTCTCCTGCCAATTTGATACAATTGGCCGAAGAGACCGGCATGATCATCGATATTGGGGAATGGGCAATCCACTCTGCTTGCCGTCAAGGTAAAATCTGGCATGAAAAAGGGTTCAATTATATAAAATTGGGCGTAAACCTATCCGTACGTCAGTTTTATGATTTAAAACTTGTTGACAAAATTCGTTCCGCCCTCGACAGCACCCGCTTCGATCCGTCTTTTCTGGAGCTTGAAATTACGGAAACAGCAATGATGTTCGATACTCAAAGAGCAATCGCCATAGTGGATGAACTCAAAGAAATGAAAGTCAAGATTGCACTTGATGATTTTGGAACTGGATATTCGTCCCTGGTACATTTAAAATTATTTCATATCGATAAATTGAAAATTGATCAGGTTTTTATCCGCAATGCCGATTTCGATGGGCGAGATGGAGCAATTATTTCTTCAATTATCGATATGTGTCATAAATTGAATATCGAAGCAGTCGCCGAGGGTGTCGAAACCAAGGAAAGCTTGGATTTTTTGAAAAAGATTAATTGTCACATGGCTCAAGGATTTTACTTTAGCCCTCCGCTTTCGACAGAGAGATTTGAAAATTTGCTGATGGGACAATCTCGGAGGTTTTGAAACCACTTCTATGCCATCGCTCAGATGCGCCGGTAGTAGTGGTAAATCCCCGGTGGCTGGCCTGGGGGCAGGGACAGGGCTTCCATCTGCGGTCCGCCGACCTCCCGGTCGCTCAGCAGGTATCCGCCGCTTTGCAGCAACTCCGGTGCGAATCGGGCCACCATGTGGGCCGATCGCAGGGAAGAGGCCGGATGCTTGGCGCAGATGTCCGCATGCACCAGGGCGACCCGCCCGGAGAACCACCTTACGGCCATTTTCAGGGTTTCGCTGAACTCGCCGAGGACCAGATAGCGGGGAGGCGGGACACTGTCGGGGTGGGCGGACAGCCGGCGGTCAAAGGCGTAGATCTCGCGTTCCGGCAACAGGCTGCGCAGGTGGTCGTAGGTGCGGCCATTGCCCAAACCCAGTTCAAAAACAGGCCCCGGCAAGGCGGCGATGGCCGCTGCTGCGCTTTCAAGGCAGGCGCGCTGCGCCAACAGGCGCAGAATGGCGAAGTCCAGGCGGCTCATGGGCACACTCCAGGAATCAGCGGCTTCATCGCGGCGGCTCCACAGGATGGTGCCGGCAGTCTCGATTGCAACCCCGCCCGGAATCCGGGTTTTCCGAAACTAGCCCGGTACGAGGGCATCCTGGACCACTTCCCGGGTTCCCGGGGGCCGCACCCCGACGGTTTCCCCAGTGCAACTTCCATGTGGGATCGGCATCGCCCTGGGACCATCCCGCCAACTCCACCAGCTCCCGAGCGTCCCACCGGCAACCCGGCGTCCCTCCCCGATGCCGTCCCTGGTGCGAGCCAGCCTCCTGGCCGCGGCAGCGCCAGGATAATCGCAGATCTTGGCCTGCAGGCCAAGAGCCAACGTCGGACCATGCACGACCTCGACCAGGCCCTTGCCTTCCCATCGGCCTTCTGGCATCGTCAGGTCATGGATTCACTGCGGTTATCCGGCCGGGCGAGGCGCTGCGCCTGGCACGGGACCTGCCGGATGACTGCCCGAATGTCAAATGCCGCTTCATGCCCGGTCATACGGCGGTCGTCGGCGCGCAACATGGCGTCCCGGACCGGGGCGCGCACTTCCGGCAGAAACCCTTGGCCATGCGGGGTCCGGCCGCCAGGGTACATGAAGCCTCGCCCCAGATCCAAATGCGGACGGTTTCAGCCCCAATTTCCCGGGGTGGGCTTATGCGTCATCACGGCAGAATCGCCTTCTGGAAAGACGAGCGCGGGAGCAGGCATTGTTTCGCCGGTTTCTCCGACAACCCAAGGAACCCACCGCGGCAACGACCGGTTCCCCCCCCGCGAATACGCTGGAAAGGCCGCCCGCGCGGCATAACAGGCTGTGGATAATCT
>DJGG01000205.1:39068-40963 GCA_002432195.1 Desulfobacteraceae bacterium UBA5852 | reverse complement strand
TTGTTTATCCACAGCCTGATAACCCTGGTACCTGAAAGGCGCAAGAAATGCTGACCGCCACCCAGAAGAAGACCGCGGAGGCCATCGTCAATATCTTCGAGACCAGCGAGGTGCTCGGGGATTACAGCGCGGTGACCCTGATCCCCGGGGACACCGGGCACCTGACCTACGGCCGCTCCCAGACCACCCTGGGCGCGGGCAGCCTCCACCGGCTGCTGCAACGCTACTGCGCCAACGACGGGGCGCGCTTCGGCGCGCGCCTGGCGCCCTACCTGCCGCACTTCGAAAGCCGGGACCCGGCCCTGGACAGGGACCTCAGGCTCCACAACCTCCTGCGCGCCAGCGCGGACGACCCCGTCATGCGGGACACCCAGGACACCTTTTTCGACGAGGCCTACTGGCAGCCGGCCGCCCGCGCGGCCGCGCGCCTGGGGATCGCCTGCGCCCTGGGGGTGGCCGTGATCTACGACAGCCTCGTGCACGGCAATTGGGCGGCCATGCGGAACCGGACGCTGGCCACGGCCGGGGACCCGTCCCAGGAGGGGGAACGGAAATGGATCGGCGCCTATGTCGCCATCCGGCGGGCCTGGCTTGCAGGCCATTCCCGGGCGGACCTGCGGGCCACCGCCTACCGCATGGAAAGCTTCCAGCGCCTGATGGACCAGGGGTATTGGGGACTGGAGCTGCCCCTGGTGGTGCGCGGCCGGGAGATTTCGGTTGCCGCGCTGTCGGCCGCTCCTCCCGGCAGCTACGACGGCCCCCAGCCGGGGTCCCGGACCCTGGCGCTCCAATCTCCCCTGCAGCGCGGCCTGGACGTGCGTCTGGTGCAACTGGGACTTTCCGACCGGGGGGTGAACATCAAGGCCGACGGAATCTTCGGGCAGACCTCTGCCCGGCTTCTCCGCGGATACCAGGCGTCCACCGATCTGCCCCCTACGGGAACCGCGGACACGGCCTTGATTGCCGCGCTGGTGGCCTGACGGCGGAACCGACACCTGAATCATCCACGTCCCTGTCGAAAAGTGGATCGCGATGCCTCTTCCTGTCATCGGCCTGGTGCTGCTGGCCGCTTTCCTGCATGCCACCTGGAATTTCCTGGTCAAGCGCCTGGACGACAAGCACATCAGCATGACGGCCGTGGTGCTGGGGCACGCGCCCTTCGCCCTGGCGGCCTTGTGCGTCGCGCCGCTGCCCAAACCCGATTCCCTGCCGTATATTCTGGCGGGCGCGGCGCTGCACGTGGGTTATCAATTGTTTCTGTTGGCGTCCTATCGGGTCGGGGACCTGAGCCAGGTTTACCCCCTGGCGCGCGGTGTGGCGCCCCTCATCGTGGCCGGCGTCTCGGTGGCCCTGCTGGGCATGGCGCTTTCGCCCATGGAGCTCCTGGCCGTGACCACCATCGGCATCGGCATCATGAGCTTTGCCACGGTGCGCGGCACCGACGGCATCCGCAACGGGCAGGTGGTGGTCCTGGCCATCGTCACGGGAACCTTTATTGCGGGCTATTCCCTGGTGGACGGTATCGGCGCCCGCGTGGCCGGATCCGCCCTGGGATTCTACGGCGTCCTGTCGGTGATCAACAGCGTGGTGTTCGCCATCCTCATGCGATGGATGCGGCCGGGGATCGTGACCCGGGCGCTGCGCCAGGAGTGGCGGCTGGTCCTGGGGGGCGGAGGCGCTTCCGTAACCGCCTACGCCCTGGTTATCTGGGCCTTCACCCTGGCGCCCATCGCCCTGGTGACCGCCCTGCGGGAAACCAGCATCCTCTTTGCCCTAATGCTGGGCGTCGCGCGGTTGAAGGAGCGCCTCGGCGGCATGAAAGTGGTGTCCACCCTGCTGACGATCGCGGGGGTCGCGCTTCTGTGCCTCCATCGTTAGCAGGCTGTGGATAAACA
>DJGG01000205.1:26878-39001 GCA_002432195.1 Desulfobacteraceae bacterium UBA5852 | reverse complement strand
GTTTATCCACAGCCTGTTAGGCAGGAGGGGCATGCATCCCCGAATCCATCCCGAAGGCCGGAACCGATGACCGACTCCTCCTCTGCCCCCAATCCCCACGGCGCCAGCGGGCGCCTGCCGGCCATCGATGCCCTGCGGGGCCTGGTGATGGTCCTCATGACCCTGGACCACGCCTCCCACGCCTTCAACGCCGGCCGCCTGGTCATGGATTCCGCGGCCTGGTACACGCCCGGGGCCGCTCTGCCGGCAGCCCAATTCCTCACCCGCTGGGTGACGCACCTCTGCGCCCCCACCTTCCTGTTCCTGGCCGGGGCGTCCCTGGCCTTGAGCGTCCACCGGCGCGCGCGCGCGGGAGATGCGCCCCGCGCCATCGACACCGACCTCCTGGGGCGCGGCGCGCTGATCCTGCTGCTGGACCCCCTCTGGATGCGCTGGGGTTTCGGGGGCGGCGTGGTCTTCCAGGTGCTTTATGCCATCGGTGCCGGCCTCATCTGCCTGGTCCCCTTGCGGCGCCTGGGGTTCGGAACCTTGCTGGTCCTGGCCCTGGGCATCCTCGCAGGGGGCGAAGCCCTGGCCGCCCTTGCTCTGGTAGCGGGCGGCGGGGTGCCGGGACCCTTGGGGGCGCTCCTGGTGACCGGAGGACGGTTGGCCGGAGGGGTTTTCGTGCTCTATCCCCTGCTGCCCTGGCTGGCTTTCATGCTGCTCGGCTGGGTCTGGGGCGCCTGGCGCATCGACGCCAAACCCGCCGCCGTGGGCGCTGCCGTGTGGTCCGGGATGGCGGCCGCCCTCGTGTTCCTGGTGGTGCGGGGGATCAACGGCTACGGCAACATGCGGCTCTACCGCTCCGGGTTGGACCCGCTCCAGTGGCTCCACGTGAGCAAGTATCCCCCCAGCCTGAGCTTCGCGGCCCTGGAACTGGCCCTCATGTTCGTCCTGCTGGCGGGGTTCACGGCCTGGTACCGCACCCACCGGGCCCGGCCTGCCGGACCCCTCATGGTCTTCGGCCGGGTGCCCCTCTTCTTTTACCTGATCCACGTCCACCTGCTGACGGCCGCAGCCCACCTGCTCCACCTGCACCGGGCCGCCGGCCTTCCCGCCACCTTCGCGGCCACCCTCGCCGCTTTAGGGGTGCTCTATCCCCTCTGCCGCTGGTACGGCCGCCTCAAACAGGCCCACCCCCACGGTCCCCTGCGGTTCCTCTAAAATCCATCTCCAAATTGGATTTCGCCTCATGGCCAAAGCGGCGTCGATTGGCAATCCCCAGGCACACGCCTGTCGGTCGCGGATTGATAAGCGAACGGCTGCTAGCCGGCTGCCAGGCCCTTCCAGATGACGGAACCACATATTTTCGCTTGCCCCATGGCGTTCCCCCGCATCGTGCTTAACCTTCCGTCAGAGCCGCCAACCTTCAACAACTTTGAATCGGCCACCGGATGGTCCCTAGGGCCTCCAACGGTCATCTTTAGAACCGGAAGTGTTTGGCGGCTTCTTGATTTATAGCTTTATCCCCCCGGTATGACCCCCTCCGACCCCTTCCTGGCAAAGCCTCGCGAACGGTTTTGGGCTAAGCGGCTCTTCCATCTGAAACGCCGCCTTTTCATGTGCAGCGCGGCTCCTCGAAAAAGGTGCTGTGGATGGCGGTGACCGCCCTGCCCAGATCCTCCGCCCGCACCAGAAAATAGAGGGCCACCTGGGACGGGCCGAAGGAAATCATTTCCACGTTCACCCCGCAGCCCGCCACGGCGCTGAAGCAGCGGGCCGCGATCCCCTGGCGACGCAGCAACCCCTCCCCCACGATGCCGATCAGGGCCACGTCGCGCTGCACCTCGATGCGCCGGAAAGGGCGCGGGCGCATGGCCATGAGGGCCGCCCGGCCGTCGTCCAGGTCCTTGGCGGCCAGCAGCAGGCTGATAGCCGTCTGGGAGGTGACCACGGACTTGATGTTGACGCCGGCGGCGGTAAGCTGGCCGGCCACCCCCACCAAAATTCCCGGCCGGGCGCCCACGCCGGAGGCGTGCACCTTGAGGATGCCGATGGTGGTGTCGTGGGCCACGCTTTTGATGAGGCTCCCGGAAGTCCGGCTGCGGGGCCTCACCAGGCTGCCGGGGGCTTCGGGGTCCAGGGTGTTCTTGATGGCCATGGGGATCCGGCGGGCCCGCAAGGGCTCCACGCTGCGGGGGTGGAGGATTTTGGCGCCGAAATAGGCCAGTTCCGCCGCCTCCTCGTAGGAGAGTTCCGGGATGAGCCGGGCTCCGTCCACCAGCCTGGGGTCGGCGCTCAAGAAGCCGTCCACGTCCTTCCAGATCTCGAGAACCTCCGCCTCCAGGGCGGCCGCTACCACAGCCGCGGAATAGTCGCTGCCGCCGCGGCCGAAGGTGGTGATGTCGCCCCCTTCGCTGACCCCGTAGAATCCCGGCACGAAGACCACCAGGCCTTCCTTCAGCATCGGGCCCAGGTGGGCCTTGAAGTTGCGCGCCGTGGCGGGCATGAGGGCCGTGGCGTCGCCGAACTTGCCGTCGGTGAGCAGGCCGATGGTGTGGGGCATGCGGTAGCCGGAAGGGCACCCGCGGCTGCGGAGGATGCTGGCCAGCAGTTGGGCGGAGAAACGCTCCCCGAAACTGCTGATGACGTCCTGCACCCGGGGGGTCAGCTCCCGGGTGAAGTTGAGGCCGTAGAGCAGGCGCTCCAGGCGGCCCATGGATTTGCGGAAGTCCCGCCCGAAATTCTCCAGTCCGCGCCGGGTGGTGATGAGGTGACGGGCCACGATCATGTGGCGCGCCCGCAGCCGGCTGAGAATCCCGGGGATGTTGGCCTCGCTCTCCAGGACCGCGGGGAGGCTTTCGAGAAGCAGATCGGTGACCCCGTGGAGGGCGGATACCACGAACACCTGTCCCTTGCCACCGGCGGCGATCAGATCCACGATGCGGGCGATGGCCTTTTTGCCGTGGAGGCAACCGCCCCCGACCTTGATGACTTTCATGGCAATCCTCCTGCCGCGGAACCGGCGCGGGCGCCCTTGCGCCGGTTTCCGGAAAACGACCCGGACCGGCGACTATCATGTCTGGGGGACCATTTTCCCGGCGCGGGTTGGTCACATGCCCGCTAAAAACGTGCGCAGGCTGGTCCGGCGATCCTCGAGGCCGAGTTTCCGGCGGATGCTCAACCGGTGCATGTCGGCGGTGCGCGGGGAGATGTTCAACACCCGTGCGATTTCCTTGGTGGTCTTTCCGTGCCGCACCAGATGGGCCACCTCGATTTCGGAGGGGGTCAGCTTGAGAAAACGCGGAGGAAGGGTATGGTCCAGGGAGGCGCACAACGCCTGCAGGGTGACATCCACCGACGACAGGTAGCCCTTCTGGCGGTCGTTTAAGCCGCTGCTGGCCAGGCGCTCCAATTGCGGTTCGAGCAGTTGGCGGATACTGTCCACCAGGCGTTGCTCGATCGCGGTGCGGTCCTCCTCGCGCTCGGCCAGGAGAACCCGCAGGGCCGTGTTGGTCTCCTCCAGGTCGGCGTTGCGCTCCCTCAACTCCTGCTCCCGGCGTCTCAAGGCCTCCTCGGCCCGGGTCAGATCGGTGATGTCCGTCACCACGGCGAAGCTGCCGCACACCTGCCCCTGGTCATCCCGGATCAGGCTGGGGGAGATGATGCTGACGATGCGGTTTCCGCTGCGGCCATCCCACTCCAGGCGGTAGGGGCGCATCGCCTCCCGGCCTCCGGTACCGGTGAGCTCGCGCTGGAAAATCAAGCGGTTGGACTGCTCCAGGAGGTCCAAGACCGGCTGCCCCAGGAGCTCTTCGCGCACAAACCCGCCCAATTCCAGGATGCGGTCGTTGACATAGGTCAGGCGCCCCTGGGCATCCATGATGGCCAGGCCCTCCCGCATGGTCTCCACCAGGGTCCGGAAGCGGCGCTCGCTGGCTTCCAGGCGCGCCTGGGCCCGGTGGCGGGCGTCGATGTCGTGCACCGCCACGGCGGCCCTCCAGGCGTTGTCGCCATCCCGGATGAAGCGCACTTCCAACTGCGTCCAGCAAGTGCCGCCAGCCTTGAGCCGCACCTCGAGCTCCACCTGCGGGCCCACCTCCTGTCCGGCCAGGAGATTGGCGATCCGGCGGCGAAAGCGCCCGGCGCTTTCCGGCGTCAGCAGGTCCATGGGCGGCAAGGCCAGGAACTCCTCCCGGCTGTACCCCGTGCGCTCGAGGATATAATCGTTGACCTCCAGCATCCTGTGGCGGACCAGGTCCACCTCGTACATGCCCACCGAGGCCCGGTTGAAGAGGGAGCGGAAGCGGGCCTCGCTTTCCCCCAGGCGACGGTTCTCCTCCTCCAGGCGGGCGATCCGCCGGTGCGCGGCCCCGCGCCGAACCGCCGTGGATAACCGCCGCCGCTTCAGCATTTCATATCCTTTCGACCGGTGCGTGTTGATTCACGGGCGGCGGGAGGTCGATGCCATAGAACTCCCCGGCATTGGTGCTCAACAGCCGGGTCAGCCGATCCTGCGCCAGCCCCATGGCGGCCAGATGGCGCAGCTCCCGGTCCCAGGCATAGGGGATGTTGGGCAGGTCGCTGCCGAACATGATGCGGTCGGCCCGCAGATCCTCCAGGGCGGGAGGGTCCGGCAGGGGCAGGTAGCGCGCCAAGGCCATGGTGGTGTCCAGCCAGAGGTTTTCGTGGTCTTCGATCAACCGCTGGTATTCCGCATACTCGTCGGCCCCCAGGTGGGGCACGCAGACGCGCAGCTCCGGGTAGCCGTGCAGGACGGCCTCCAGGCGCCGGCTGTCGCACAGGGCATACGGGTCGCAAGCATAGGCCGGGCTTTTGGGCTCCCGCCCTACGTGCATGATCAGCGGTTTGCCCAGACGGGCGCAGAGGGCATAGATCCGGTGCATGCCGGGACTCTGCATGTCGAAGCACTGGACGTGGCTGTGGAGCTTGACCCCGGCCAGGCCCAGGTCGAAGGCTTCCCGCAGGATGGTCTCGTCCCCGTCCTCTCCCGGAAAGACCGTGGCCATGCCGGTGACCTGGGGATAGCGCCGCACCAGCTGGGCCACGAAGCGGTTCAGCTCCCGGGCGACCCCCGGCTTGTGGGCGTAATGGAGGGCCACCAGGTGATCGACGCCGCGGGCCTGAAGGAACTCCACCAACTGGGGGGCGTGCAGGCGATAGCGGATGGGCCAGCCGTGGCGGGCAAACCAGGCCCAGACAGCTTCGCAAAGCGGCTCCGGGAAGACGTGCACGTGGGCATCCACCACGGGGGGCAAACCCTCCGGAACGCGTGCCCCTTCGGCATCGTCCACCCCCGGCAAGGGGATTTCCAGCGCGGGCGCCGGGTGGGGTGCCGCGTCCGGGAGGGTAGCACCCATCTCGAAAAAGACTCCGGGCTCCAGCGCGGCGTTGCCGCCGGCGGATATATCCTCGACATGCATGCGGATGCCTGCGGTCTTACAATCGGCTGGGCCGTGATCGGGCACCGAAGTCCTTTCATTGAGATGGGTTCTATCCGCGGATGACATGGAGTTGACCTCCTCCTGTGCTCAGGAAACCTCGGGATCGTCACCTTGAAGCGCGCCCTCCGATCCCCATGAAAGGGAGAGCACGCACCCCCCCAGGGCCACCCCGCCGGTGCAGGTCATGGAAACCCGAAAGGCTTCCATGAAAGCCGCCTCCAGGGCGGGGGCGAAGGCCTTGAAGGCCTGGCCGCCGCTGGCGTCACCAAAGACCTGGTGGAATACCTGGCTGGCCATGGCCACCCCCATCACCATGCCGAGGTTGCGGGCCGTGGCGGTCATGGCCGCCGCCACTCCCCGCAGGCGGGCGGGGACGGCGCCCATGGCCAGGGAGTTGTTGGGGGAGGTAAACAGCGCCGTGCCCACCCCCGCCAGGGCCAGGCGCCACACCACCATGGACGGAGTGGCCCGGGGAGGCAGGCCGGCCAGGCCGAAAAGGGCGAGGGCCAGCAGTCCCATGCCGGCCGTGCAGAGCAGCCGCGAGGACCGCATGCGGTCGTAGAGGCTGCCGGCCAGGGGCGCGATGAAAAAAAGGACCACAAACGGCGTGAGCAGGATCGCCCCCGCGCGCTCCACGGGGACCTGGGCCGCATGCATCAGGAAAAACGGCATCAGGAAAAGCATGGCGAACAGACAGGCGAACAGGACCAGGGAGGCCAGCACCGGCAGCACGAAAAGCCGGATGCGCAGGAGCGCGGGCTCGAAGACCGGGAAGGCGGCCCGGCGGAAATGCGCGATGCTGGTGATGGCCGAAACCCCCAGCAGCACCAGCACGATCCAGGAGGCCGGATGCCGCCAGCCCCACTGCCAGCCCTGGGAGATGATGGTGATGGCGGCGGCCAGGCAGACCGCCAAAGCCATGGCCCCCAGGACGTCGAAGGGCTCCGGGCGGCGGCGGTCCCCGGCGCCGCCCCGCAGCCAGACGGTTGCCAGCCCGGCACTGGCCAACCCGATGGGGATGTTGATCAGGAAAATCATCTGCCAGGAGTGGACGGCCAGGATCCAGCCCCCCAGCGCGGGTCCCGTGGTGAGCCCCGCGGCCACGGCCGTGCCCAGCATCCCCAGCGCCCGCCCACGCTCCCCGGCGGGAAAGCTGTCCACCAGGAGGGCCGGCGAGCAGGCCATGAGCATGGCCGCGCCCATGCCCTGGAGAGCACGGGCGGCGATGAGGCCCCCGGCGGTGCCGGACCAGGCACACAGCAGGGACCCCCCGGCGAATACCAGAAAACCCCGGCAATAAACCCAACGGCGGCCCCGGATATCGCTCAGGCGGCCGAAAACCAGCAGCAGCGAGGAGACCACCAGCAGGTAAACCATCATGACCCACTTGACGGTGTCCATGGCCACCCCCAGGTCGGTCATGATCACGGGCAAAGCCAGGTTGACGATGCTGCCGTCCAGGGTCGACATGAAAACCGCCGTGGCCACCAGGCCGAAGACCAGCCAGCGCTTGGAGTCCGGGCGGCTCAGCGGGGCGTGGGGGCGGGTGGCTTTCGGCAATGGGGCTCCCTGGGTGCGGGTGAAAGCTCGGGAAGGGCCAGAGCGCGAACCTACCAGATCCCTTCCCCGCCTTCAACCATCCGGGACCCGGGGGCTTCGTCGGCGCAAGGGTTTACGCACTGCCGGGCAGCTCCCGGATGGCCCGCACCCGCGCCAGCAGCGGCGGGTGGGAGTCGTTCAGCCACACGTGGAGGGGATGGGGGGTAAGGTGGGCCAGGTGGCTGACCGCGAGCGCCTTCAAGGCACTGGCCAGCGCTGTCCCCCGGCCGGTGGTCTGCACCGCAAAACGGTCCGCCGCAAACTCGAACCGGCGGGAGAGGGCCTGAAAGGCCACCCCCGCGGCCAGGTTCACGGGGGCCAGCAGCACCCCGAAGAGCACCAGTCCGCCGTAGACCGAGGCGTGCTCCAGGTAGAAGGCCCGGAAGAGCGGCTCCCAGCCGATACACTGGTTCAGCAGGTAGAAGAGCAGGCCCGCCTGGGCCACTCCCAGAGCCAGGCTCCTGGGGATGTGCCCCAGCTTGTGATGCCCCATCTCGTGGGCCACCACGGCCAGCACCTCCTCCGGGGACAACTGGCCCACCAGCGTGTCGAAAAGCACGATGCGGCGCTGGCGGCCGAAGCCGGTGAAAAAGGCGTTGGCCTTGGCGCTGCGGCGCGATGCGTCCATGACCCTGACCTGTCGCACGGGGAAATCGATGGCGCCGGCATACTCCCGGACGGCGCGCTCCAGGTCCCGGTCCTCCAAAGGGGCAAAACGGTTGAACCAGGGCATGATCCAGGTGGGGGCCACGTACTGGACCACCAGCATCGCCAGGGTCACCGTCATCCAGGAGATCCACCAGGCGTGTGCGGCGGCGGCTTCGAAAAGCCAGAGCACGAGCGCCAGGAGCGGCCCCCCCAGAAGCACGGCCAGGACCAGGGCCTTGACGCGGTCGCCGGCGAAAGTGCGCCCGTCGGTGCGGTTGAAGCCGAAACGCGCCTCGATCACGAAGGTGGCGTAGAGGGCCAGGGGGAGCCCCAACAGACTGCGGCCGGCCGCGAGAACTGCGATGTAGGCCAGCCCGGTGGGCACCGGGCTCCATCCCAGGCCCCGCAAGGCGGCGTCCAGCCAGGCCAGCCCCCCCGCCAACCAGACCAGCAGCAGCGCGCCCAGGTGGATGCCCTCGGCGGCCCACTGGAGACCGGTCCGGGCGTGTTGGTACGCCCGGTAGCGCTCGTAGCCGGCCGCATCCACCAGCTCCCGGAGTTCCCCGGGGACTCCGGCCTCCAGGGCACGCAGATTCAGGACGTCGGCCACCAGTCGCAGCCCGGACTCCAGAAGCACGGCCGTCAATATCACCACTGCCAACGGGTGCATGGCCATCGGTACACCGTGGGGAAAGCTCCTGCCGTCCAAAAAAGCGGCCAAGGTTCGCCGCCCCCTGGGACGCGGAGCCGGTAGGAAGCTTCCAATCCTCAGTCGGCCAGATGCCCCAGGAAATCCCCCACGGCCCGGTAGATCCTTTCGGCCCCCTCCCCCAGCAGGATGCCGTGGCGTTCGGAATTCGACAGGATATAGCTCTTGTCCGCGGAGCCCAGCAGGTCGAAAATCCGGCGGGCCCCCTTGGGGTCCACCACGGGGTCCCGGGCCGCCTGGATCACCAGGGCGGGTGCGGATATGTGCGGCAGCTGCTCCTCAACCCGATCCATCAGGCGCTCCAGCTCCCGGACGCCGGCGACGGGGTTGCGGACATAGTTGATGTGGGGATTCTCCGGATGGTTCTCCACGAACTCCTTTTTGACCCCGTCCCCGTGGAAGCGGTCCAGGAAACGGTTCCAGATATCCACGGCCGGGGCGAACCGCGAGGAGAAGTCCTGCAGGCGCAGGGGTGGACTGACCGCGATGACCCCCGCCAGGGTCCCCACCCGGGCGGCCAGGTCCAGGATCAGGCCGGCACCGTTGGAAAACCCTCCGGCCACCACCCGTCGGCACATGCTGCTGATGACGGCATATCCTTCGTCCACGCTCTGGCACCACTCCCCATAGGAGCGCTGCGCCAGGTCCTCGGGGGCCGTCCCGTGGCCCTTGATGCGCGGGGCATAGACCCAATACCCCAGGCGGCCGAGATACTCCGCCAACCCACGGACCTCCAGGGGAGCCGCCATGTACCCGTGCACCAGGAGCACCCCCAGCTTGCGGGACCGACCACGCATCAGGAAGGGCCGGCCCACCGACGGGTCCTTGGATTCTCCCGGTATGTGGAATTGGCGGTAATCGGCCTGGAAGTCGTTTTCGGCGCGGGCCATCAGGCTGGCGGCCACCTGCCGGCGTGTATACCAGGATGGCTGCCAGGCCACCCGCCGCAGGCAGTGCTGGATGGGCTGGAGCGGCTCGATTTCGTTGGCCATCACCTGGATGGGATTTTCCACCCGCGCCCGGTGCAGGTCCAGCGGCGACAGGAGCTTGGCCCGGTCGGTGATCAGCAGGCCTCCGGCCTCCGAGACCACTCCCTTGGCCCTGGCCATCCCGATGAATTCCCGGTACTTGCCATAGCGGTCGTCGGTGAGAAGGTGGAATTGCTCGGTTTCCAGGCTGTGGTGGAAGTGCGTGCCGTCGGATCCCACGCAGCGCTGGGCCACCAGGAAAACCTTGCGCCGCAGGTCCGCGGGCCGTATGCGCCGGTAGGGCATGGCCTGCAGGATGCCCGCAAAGAGGTGATCGTGGTTGACCGTGGTCAGGCGGTAGATGGCGTCCATGTAGGTCTGCATGATCTTGACGGCCTCGCGCCGCAGGCGCTTGCGGGCCGGGATGGAGTCGTCGAAGCCGAAATCGTGGGGGGAGGCGATGTCGCGGCTGATGATCCGGCAGCTGAGGCACTGGCGGATGGGGATGGGGGGACCGAACCGCAGGTCCACGTCCACTCCGGAAAGCAGCATGGTGCCTTCGGTCATCAACTCTTCCATGACCCGTTCCGGTATGCCTTCCCGCATGCGCTGGGCGAGGGTCGACAGGAGGTTTTCCTTGGCCCGGATGGGGTAGTAGGTCAGGTTGACGGGCACGATGTGGGTGGATCCCCCCAGCACCGGTGCCAGGTCCTTGATCGCCAGGCGATCCGCCAGGCCATGGGCTTCGACGGGATTGGACTCCATCAGGCGGATCAGGCGCTGCCGGTAGAACTCGGTGCGCAGGGCCAGGGTGGCCGCCCCGGTGTGGGGCGGGTGCTTGCCCTCCCCGTAGGAGATCATGTAACGCCCTTTTTCCACGATCTTCTTGCTCTTGACCATGCGCCCTTCGGGATAGATCACCCAGGAGGCCTCCCCGGTGATGAGGGAACGGACAATCAGCCGGTCACGGTCCGGGTCTTCGGTGGAAACCGCCCCCACCTGGTCCAGATAGGTCCCCAGCGCTCCTTTGAAGAGATTGCCGTCGGCCAGGGACCAGACCGGCCTGCCGGTGACCCGGTCCAGGAAATAGGGCAGCAGAATGGTTTCGAGGCGGGTGAAGTGATTGACCACGAAAATCAGCGAGCCGTCGGCCGGAACGAGGTGTTGGTCGTGGAGGCGGATACGCGCCCGGGAAAGACCCGAAAGGGCCTTGATGAGCAGGCCGGTGGTGCGGTAGGCGAAGCGGTTCATCGGCGTAGGGCTGCCCTTGGGCTTGAGGTGAGCGGCGACGGCGCTTGTCCGGACAGTCGACGGAGAAAGCAGGCAGTTGAAAAACTGCGCCCCAGGCCGAAATGTGCCGCCGCAGACGGGATTGCCGCCTGATGACGAGTATGGTTCGATTTATAGAAAATTTGCCCCCGGGACGCAAGGGGCACGGCCTCCGGCAGGCGCCCCGCGGGTGCCCCGGGCCGCCGCGCCCGCCGGATAAAGGTCGATTGACAGGCAGGGGGATTCACACTACTTAGTGGCCATCCCCAACGGGCGCACGGGTATGGTTGACAGCGCTTGGTGGTCGTTCACGGCTTACGACTTGACGTTTGAAGGCCCCCGGGGCATCGGGCCCCGGAACCGAAGACCCGCTCGAGCATCACCCACGGAGGCGCGGTGTGTATTCCAAGATCCTGATCCTGCGGTTTCCCAAAACCGAAGTCCAGAAACCCGTCGTCTGCAACCTGACCAAGAAATTCGACCTGACCTTCAACATCCTCAACGCTGCCATCCTGCCCCGCCGGGAAGGCATCATGGTGCTGGAGCTCTCGGGTGAAAAAAAGCATTTCCGCGAAGCCGTGCGCTACCTCAAGGACCAGGGCGTCCAGGTCCAGAACGCCGACCAGGAGATCAAGCGCTCGGCGAGCCGCTGCACCCAGTGCGGCGCCTGCACGGCGGTTTGCCCCACCGGGGCGTTGCATGTGAAGCGCCCCGAAATGGAAGTGGAATTCGACCAGAACCGCTGCAGCCTCTGCGAGCTGTGCATACCGGCCTGCCCCACCCGGGCCATGGAGGTGCGGCCCACCAACAGCGTCTTTTTCGAGTGATGTCCCTTGGCGCCATTGCCATCAGCGGCGGCCTCGATTCCCTGACCGCCGCCTGGATCCTGCGCTCCCAGGGGCACCGGCTGCTGGGTCTCCACTTCCTCACCGGCTTCGAAACCTCCCCCGATCCCCGGCCCCCTGCGGGGGCGACCGCGCCCATGGAGGCGCTGGCCCGCCAATTGGACATCCCCCTGGAGGTGGTGGACCTCTCCGCTTTCTTTCGCCGGGCGGTGGTGGACTATTTCACCGCCCGCTACGCCGCCGGCCTGACGCCCAACCCCTGCCTGGTCTGCAATCCCGCCGTAAAGTTCGGGCGCCTGCTGGAGGTGGCCCGGGAGCGGGGGGCGGAATGGCTGGCCACCGGGCATTATGCCCGCCGGGAGCTGGACGCCGCGGGGCGTTGGCACCTCCTGCGGGGCCTCGACCGCTCCAAGGACCAGTCTTATTTTCTCGCCCGGCTTACAGCGGAGCAGTTGGCCGGGAGCCGTTTCCCCCTGGGGACCTGGACCAAGGAAGCCGTGCGCCGGCTCGCCCGAACCCAGGGCTTGCGGCCGGTGGCGAAGGCCGAGAGTCAGGATGTCTGCTTCATCCGGGGGCGCACCTACGACCGGTTCCTGGAAGCGCAGCCCGACTTCGCCGCCGCCCCCGGGGCCATCGTGGAC
>DJGG01000205.1:22133-26854 GCA_002432195.1 Desulfobacteraceae bacterium UBA5852 | reverse complement strand
ACGTTTCCGGCCGCGAGATCGGGCGCCACGGCGGACTCCACCGCTTTACCGTGGGCCAGCGCCGGGGGATCGACTGCCCCGGCCCCGAGGCCTACTACGTGGTCCGCCTGGATCGCCGCCGAAACCGACTCGTGGTGGGCACCCGCCGGGAGGCTCTGCGTTCCCGATGCCGGCCCCAGGGGGTCACCTGGATAGACCCGCCGGACGGTTTTCCCCTGGAACTGGCCGTCCAATTGCGCTACCGGCACAAGCCCGTCGCCTGCCGGGCGAGCCTCCTTGCCGACGGCGGGCTGGCGCTGGCGTTGCATACACCGCAAGCGGCGGTGGCCCCGGGCCAGGGCGCGGTGTTCTATCGCGGGGACGAAGTGCTGGGAAGCGGCTGGATCGTCCCTGACGAAATCGAGGACGATGGCTGAGCCGCGACAACCCACAAGGCGCTGGCCTCCGCCGTTTGGCGCCGGCCGGCATCCGGTAGCGGCATTCGATGGGGGCATTGGTCCCCGGGCCGCGGCCCGGACATGGATGCGCATCCTGAAAAGGCTACTGCATCCTTCACCTTAACTAATGAAAAATAACTGACCGTATTTTGAAATATTTCTTGATTTTGACGCTTGGGTGCAAGGTCAACCAGTCGGAATCCGAGGCCATTGCCGACCGGCTGCTGGAACTCGGGTGGCGCCCCGCCCCTTCCGGTCATCCGGCCGACGTCTGCATCGTGAACACCTGCACGGTGACGGGGCGCGCTTCCATGCAATCCCGCCAGGCCGTCCGCCAGTTGCGCCGGGCCCACCCGGGGGCCCGGGTGGTGGTCACCGGCTGCTATGCCCAGGCATCCCCGGATGACGTGGCCCGCCTGGAGGAGGCCGACCTGGTGGTGAATCAGGCGGACAAGCTCGCCATTCCCGACCTGCTGTCCGCATGGATTCCGGCTCCGGTGCGTCCCGCCCGCCCCATCTCCGCCGAGCACCGCATCCAACCCCAGCCCGCCGCCCGCGCCAGCGGACGCACCCGGCCCTTCCTCAAGGTCCAGGATGGATGCAACAGCTTCTGCGCCTACTGCATCGTGCCCTACGCCCGGGGCCCCAGCCGCAGCCTGCCTCCGGCCGCGGTCATCGAGGCGATCGACCGGCTGGCGGGGGATGGGGTGGCGGAAGTGGTGCTCACGGGCATCCATCTGGGCGCTTACGGGGCGGATCTGAACCCGCCCACCGACCTTCTGGATCTCCTGGTTCGAATCCGGGATGCCACCCGTATGCCCCGTGTGCGCCTGAGCTCCATCGAACCCCTGGAAATGAGCGATGCCATCCTCGACCTGGTGGCCGGCGACCGCCGGTTCTGCCGGCATCTCCACCTGCCCCTGCAAAGCGGGGACGACGGGATCCTGGCGCGCATGGGTCGGCCCTACACCCGCGCCCGGTTTGCCGAGCGCCTGGGGGCGGCGCGCGCCCGGCTTCCCGAAGCCGCCCTGGGAACCGATGTGCTGGTGGGTTTCCCCGGTGAAACCGAGGCGGCCTTCGAGCAGACCGTGGCGCTCATCGAGGACCTCCCCCTCACCCACCTCCACGTCTTCCCCTTCTCCCCCCGGCCGGGAACCCCTGCGGCCGGGTACACCCCCCGCATTCCGGAGCGCATCGTCAAGGAGCGCTGCCGGCGCCTGCGGCTCCTGGGGGCGCGCAAGAAGGCCGCCTTCCAGTCCGCCTTCCTGGGGCGAGTCCTGGAAGTCCTGGTGGAAAACCGGCGGGATCCGGCTGGCGGGCATCTCACGGGACTCTCCGGCAACTACCTCTCCGTGCGCCTGGAGGGGGGTGACGAGTGCCTCGGCCGAATCCTCCCGGTGCGCCTGGAGAGCCTGGACGGCCAGGGTCAACTCCGGGGCCGCCCCCTTACCCCTCCGGCCTGATCCTTCCCTTCCCCCGCTCCCCATGTCCCCTCGACCGCGACGTACCGGCCTGCCCCATGCAAACCCGGTTGACCCTGGGCACCGCTTCTGCTACATACTTCACGTTAACGTTAATGTTAAACCGTCCGGTATCGGAAGACCCCTGGCGGGTTAGGAATCCCGGCCCCCGTCAACCAGCCGTCGGTGTATCGGCCCCCGGGGCGACATGCCCCGGGGGCAATCCCGGACACTCGTCCGATTCCCCAACATCGCGTCAGGAAAAAAAGCCATGCCCCCGGCCCCGGAACCCCTCTTCACCATCTCCCACCTGGCCCGCGAGCTGGGCATCACCCCGCGCTCCATCCGCTACTACGAGGAGCGCGGTCTCATCGCGCCCCAGCGCACCCTCGGCCGCCAGCGGGTTTACGGCAAGCGCGACCGGGCGCGCCTCAAGCTGATCCTGCGCGGCCGGCGCTTCGGTTATTCCCTGGAGGAGATCGCGGAGATGATCGGCCACACCGATGAAGCGGTGACCGAGGCCGAGCAGATCCGCCAGAGCCTGCGCTTCGGGGAGCGCAAGCTCCAGGACATCCGCGCGCGGATGGAGGAGCTCAATCAGATGGAGCAGGAGCTGGTGGCGGTCCGCGATCGCCTGCGGCAACGCCTGACGGACATCGAGACGAAATAGGAGCCGGCCATGTTCGATCACTTATTGTCCAAGGAAGCGCGGGATTTGCGGGAGGAAGTGCGGGACCTGGTCAAATGGGTGCCGAGGGAGATGATCCTCGACATGGATGCCGATCGCATCCGCTTCCCCAAGGAGTTCCTGCGGGAGGCGGGACGGCGCAACCTCATGGGCTGCCGCTACCCCCGCCGATGGGGCGGCCGGGGGATGGACTGGGCGGCCACCTGCATGCTGATGGAGGAGGTGGGCACCCTGGGCTACATCTTCGCGTGTGTCTTCGGCGTGGGGGCCGAACTGGTGTGCGACGCCATCGTGCGCCACGGCACCGACGCCCAGCGCGAGCGCTATGTCAGGCCGCTGCTGGCCGGGGAGATCTTCGCGGCGGAGTGCCTCACCGAGCCCCGGGGCGGGTCGGATTTTTTCGGCACCGCCACCAGCGCCGTGCGGGACGGCGAGGACTTCATTCTCAACGGCCAGAAACGCTTCATCGTGGGGGCCGAGGGGGCCGACTATTTCCTGGTCTACGCCCGCACGGACCCCGGGGCGGAGGCCCACAAGGCCCTCACCTGCTTCATCGTGGATCGCGGCCCGGGGGTGGAGACCCGCTACCTTTACAACCTCATGGGCTGCCGCGGGGGTGGCGCCGGGCGCCTGGTCTTCCGGGATGTGCGGGTGCCGGCGGCCAACATCGTGGGCCAGTTGAACGGGGCCTACGCGGTTTTCAACACCATGATGATCCCCGAGCGACTGGGCACCGCCGCCATGACCATCGGAGCCGCCCGTCCGGCCCTGGAGGTGGCCACCGGGTACACCACGCGACGCAAGGCTTTCGGTCAGCCCATCAACGAATTCCAGGGCGTCAGCTTCCAGGTGGCCGAAGCGGCCATGCTGCTGGATGCCTGCCGCGCCATGATCCACGCCACCGCCACGGCGGTGGACCGGGGCATAGACCCCCGCAGCGTGCGGCGCCTGGTGTCGCAAACCAAGAAATTCGTCACCGAATCCTGCCAGAAGGCCGCCCACAACGCCATGCAGGTCATGGGGGGCATCGGCTACACCGACATCTACCCCATCGAGCGCATTGTGCGGGACCTGCGCCTGGCCTCCATCTGGACCGGCACCAACGAGGTCATGGCCATGATCATCGCCAACGAGTGGTACCGGGAATACGCCCGCAGCCGGGCCGCCGGCCTCACCCGCGACCTGGAAGCCGATGCCGCCGGGGCCGAGGCGCCGGAGGAAAAGATCTACGATTGAGCAGCACCAGGGGCCTGCCCCGACTATTCAGGCGCCCGCGGAAAGGAGTGATCCCCCGAGACCATGCACAGCGTGGAGCATCTGAGATTCGGCGAGGTGGAGGGTTGGCGCCTGGGCTACGGCCCCGTCGGCCGCCCCCTGATGACCGTCTGTTGCTACCTGGCGGGAGGGGTGCTGGTGGATACGGGCCAGAGCCACATGGGGCCTCGTCTCCTGGAGGCCCTGGCCCGGCGTCCCCCGGCGGCTGTGGCCCTCACCCATCACCACGAAGACCACAGCGGCAACGCGGCGCGCATCGCCGCCCGGTACGGGGTGCCGGTCTGGGGCCATGCCTTGACGGCCGGCAAACTGGCGCACCCCTTCCCGATCCAACCCTATCAGCACTTCGTATGGGGGGCGGCCCGCCCCACGGCCGTGACCGTTTGGGCCGGACCCCTGGAAGCCGACGGGTTCACGCTCACCCCCATCCACACCCCGGGGCACAGCAAGGATCACACGGTTTACCTCGACAAGGCCAACGGCCGTCTTTACGCCGGGGATCTCTTTATCGGCGAACGCATCAAGTTCTTCCGCGCCGACGAGGACATGGGCGCCCAGATCGCCTCCCTGAAGCGCGTCCTCCAGGAGGACTTCGACGCCCTCTTCTGCGCCCACAACCCCCGCCCCACCAAAGGCCGGGAGGCCTTGCAGGCCAAGCTCGCCTTCCTGGAGGAGCTCCGGGGGCAGGTGGCCCGCCTCCATGGCCAGGGCCTCTCCGAAAGGCAGATCGTCCGCCGCCTGGACCCCCGCAAGGATCGCCTGGTGAAACTCATCACCCTGGGCAATGCCAGCTGCTCCCAGATGATCCGCTCCACTCTTCGCACCGCCCTCTGACAGCCCGGGGCTAACCGGCGTCTCGGG
>DJGG01000205.1:19095-22061 GCA_002432195.1 Desulfobacteraceae bacterium UBA5852 | reverse complement strand
TGCCTTTCAGCCCGATACTTGGATATCCCCGGGCTGTCTTGCCTTGGGGCTAACCGGCGTCTCGGGCTGAAAAGCTGCGTTGCGGTCCTCGCGAAAATGCTCACAACCCACGAAGGTTGCTCCGCTTCTCGCTTCGGGCCGCGCCTTGCCTTTCAGCCCGATACTTGGTTATCCCCGGGCTGTCTTGCCTTGGGGCTAACCGGCGCCTCGGGCTGAAAAGTCCCGCCGCAGGCGGGATTGCGGTCCTCGCGGCAGCGCCCGGCGCTTCAGAGGCCGCGCAGCTTTTCCACGGCTTCGTAAGCCTTCTGGATTTCCCGGAACTTTTCGCCCGCGATGTGGGTGAACTCCTCCGGCAGGCCCTTGGACGCGATGCGGTCGGGGTGGAATTCCTTCACTAGCTTCCGGTAGTTTTTTTTGATGGTTTCGTTGGAATCCGAAGGCGTGCAGCCGAGGACGGCGTAGGGATCCGTCCCCGCACCTCCATGACGTGCCACCAGGCGCTGGTAAGCCGCCGCATCCACGCCGAAGAGACCCGCGGCGGCGCGGATCATGTGCTCCTCGGCGGGGTTCACGGGCCCGTCGGCCGCCGCCAGCCGCAGCAGCAGGTCCAGCATGAACTCCAGGATCTGGGGTTGGAGGTGGAACGCCCCGGCGAACTGCCTGGCGAAGGCCTCGAAGGGCTCCGGAGAGGCCTTGGCGGTCTGAAAGATATCGATGGCCACGCGCCGGCTTTCAGGGCTCAATCGCAGGTCCCGCGACATGAACGCTTCCAAGGTGGTGATTTCCTCGGGGGTCACCCGCCCGTCGACGCGGGCCAGTTTCCCCAGCATGGAAAAGGTGGCCACGAAGAAGAGCATCTGGGCGTCTTCCAGGGGGGTGAAGGGCTCCCGCCGATCCCCGACGGACACTTCCCCGGCGGCCGCCTGATCCAGCATGTGGCCGACGACGGCCCCGGCGATGGCGCCCAGGGGACCCGCCAGCGCCAGCCCGATGGCCCCGCCCAGAAACTTGCCCATCCAACTCATGTGCGCCCCTTTCGTCCCCCGCTTCGGCGGCGGTTGTTTTTTGGTGCGGCGTTCCATCAAAGAAAGGGGTGGTCACGATGACCACCCCTTAAGGAGGAAAGATGAGTACAAAACGAAGCAACCCCTCCGTGCACGTCGAATGACCAGTTCGATGCGCCGGATCAGCGGCTTCACGGGTACCCTAAGTCCCATTTCAAGGCTGTCAAGACGTGCCGCGGGCGGCTGCTCCGCATCTGGCGGCATTCGGCGCCCAAGACGGCCTCGTGCATGCGCCTGCACCGGGAATGCGACATATGCACAGGTGGTTGGACGATCCACTCCCGGGGGACGGCCAGAGCACCGGATCGATTCTCGAGATGAGTATAAATTACCCATCATCCGGGAGCATGCGCCGGGAATGCGTTTCCAAAATACACATCTCCCGGCCCCCGGCGCGCCCGACAGGGCTTGAAGGAACCCCACGCATTTATTTTATTCTTACTTTTTCAGTTAGTTATAAAATTTGAGGGTTCTCCCCTCAGGCCTGGCACACCCATTGCTCTTTAGATCCGGTCATCAACAACCCACCTTCACCTCAAGGAGGAACAGCATGCAACGATGGATATGGATGAGCGCCATAGGAATTCTGGCCGTGGCCGCGGTGGCCGCCATGGGTACCAACGCTTCCGCCGGACGCGGCTATGGCGGCGGCGGTGGCCCCTGCTGGGGGGGCCAGGGCGGCATGGGCATGGCCGGCCTGAGTGACGAGGATCGCCAGAAGTTCGACGCGCAGCGGGCGGCCTTCTTCCAGGCCACCCAGGGCCTGCGCCAGGATATCTACCGCAAGGACCTGGAACTGCGCAGCGAATTGGCCAAGGAAGCACCCGACGCCACGGCCGCTGCCGGGCTCCAGCAGGAGTTGTCCGGGCTGGAGGCGCAGCTGGAGCAGAAACGCCTAGAGCACATGCTGGAGATGCGCAAGATCAACCCCAATGCCGGCCGCGGCTGGATGATGGGCGGCGGCCGCGGGCCCGGTGCGGGCGGCAAGGGCGGCTGCCCCGGCGCCGGTCAGGGTTACGGCCGGCGCTGCGGGCAATAGGCCGAAGCACCGACCACGCAAAGGGAAGGGAAGTCCCCTGGACCGTCCAGGTCCGTGGTCTCCCCTTCCCCACCCCTCCCTATGGGGGCACGTGTGTAACCGGGCTTGCCTGCCGCGGGCCGCAGCCCCCGCGCGGAACAGCCAGGGCCAGCCGGTTCAGCCGCCGTCCTTTTGGCGCTGCATTTGTTTCCGGCGCTGGCGGATCATCCGGTTGTCCTCGTACATGTCTTCAAAGGCCGCCTTGAGAACGGCATCGAAATCCGTTGATTCTCCCCCATGCTGCTGGATGAATGCCTGGGCCGCTTCCGGGGTCTCGAAAGCCCACTTGGCTCTGCGGGTCATGACCCCCGGCAGGCTGCCGCCCACAACCCAGCTGGCGCTTTCGGCATCTATCAGGTGCCGCCCGTCATAGTCCCCCACCTCGATGGAAACCGGCGCCAGACCGAGCCTGACGGCCAAATCGATGGCCGCACAATGCAGGGAGCAGGTTCCGTAAACCGTGCCGTCTTCATAGGTGACAAAAACCCGCGAATGGGCGAATTTCTCCCGGTCCATGCCGCAGATGGGGCACTCCGGGGCCTTGGCGATATCGTCGTGGGCAAGGGCCGCGGTCCCGGCGCTGCCGGCGGGCTGTGCCCCCACCAACCCTTGCGCGGGAAAACCCAACAACACCGAGACTACGAGCAGCGCCAGACCCGGAATACGGATGGGGTTCATTTCGGCCTCCTCAAAAAGATGGTGAATGCCCACGCGTGCCGGACCGTAGGGCGGAAGCGCTCCAATGGTGGAATCCCCGCCCCCTAACAGGCTGTGGATAAACAAGCATCGGGCCGAAAGGCAAGGCGCGGCGCGATGCGAAAAGC
>DJGG01000205.1:8308-19059 GCA_002432195.1 Desulfobacteraceae bacterium UBA5852 | reverse complement strand
AGTTTATCCACAGCCTGCTGAGATCATGTCGGTCGTCCTCGCCCTTGCGCGAGGAGCATGCTCTCCGCACGCGAATCCAGCCCACAGGTTAGCCGATTGTGCGGGCACTGTAAAAACAAAAGGCGATCTGATATTCTGGTGACCGTCCGGCCGGGAAGTCCTGGAGTTCAGGCCTTGACCGCGGTACCAGCGGGAACTCGAGGCCGCCACTTGCGCACGGACACAACCTATACAGGCCAGGGATAAACGAGCATCCGCCTAAAAGCCAAGGCGCGGCGCGATGCGAAAAGCTACGCAATCCCGCCGCAGGCGGGACATTTCGGCCGGCGGCGCAGTTTGTCCGCAGCCGGCTAACGACGGGAGGATCGCATGCGGCATATTTCTTGGCGGATCAGCCTCGCCATGGCAATCGTGTTCACCGGAATCCTTGTGGCGGGTCCGGCCTTGGCGGAGAAACCCTCCTGGGCCGGCAACGACAAGGGCGCCAAACAGAAGTCAAAAGCCGCGCACCAACAGCAGACCGGAAAGGGCCGCCCGGACTCCGGGTCGTCCTACGGCGCCCAAGGGCCCGGGGACCACGGCCGCCAGTACTTCACCGATCAGCACCGGGTTTACCTCCAAGGCTATTTCGCCGACGATTATCGCCGCGGCCACTGCCCGCCGGGTCTGGCCAAGAAGAACAACGGCTGCATGCCCCCCGGCCAGGCCAAGAAATGGTCGGTGGGCCGACCCCTGCCGCGGGACGTCATCTTCCACGATCTCCCGCCGCAAGTCCTCGTGGAACTGGGACCGCCGCCTTCCCATCACCGCTTTGTGCGCGTGGCCCAGGACATCCTGCTCATCGCCGTGGGGACGGGCATGGTGGTGGATGCCATAGAGGATCTGCAATGGGAATTCGGTCGCTGAGCCGCGGCCCATCCACCAGGGGCAAATCGGACCTTGGCTTGGAAATCGGCTGTGCCTCGATCGGGACCCAATACCCCTTTTTTAAGATGGAGCCTAGTGTTGTGTACCGGAGAAATCTCGAATAAGGTCTTCGAGCGGGCCGGGGGACTCCCATCCCAGGCCCCGGCCCGAACTCGCCCCAAGACCGCCTACATCCCGGCGCTGGGTTTGAAAGCCCTTCGCATAAGGCGGAGCANNCGCCGGGACCAAGGCGGTCCATGGGGCTCAGACAGCGGGCCGAAGCCTGGGATGGGAGCCCCCCGGCCTTTCACCGCAACCACACAGCAGAGGGACAAACCATTAAGGGCTTTATTTCCGGGACACAACACTAGGGTTGCTGTCCCTGCCGGTAGGCCTCGTAGGAAGGGCAGCGGCACAGGTCGTCGTAGGCGCCCATGATGGCCGCCGCCGCGGCCTTGCCCACCTTGGCCCGCAACAGGCGCTTCACGTAGCCCAGGTTCTCCAGCGTGAGCTGCTCACGCAGTTACTGAAACGCGGGGGGCGCCAGGTGAAAGCCGGTCTTGTGGGCCATGAGCAGAATGCGGTAGGCGATCAGGCCCTTGTCCGGGATCAGGCGGCTGTTGAAATCGATCCGCCGCCGGGGTTATCCCAACGCATTTTTCACCAGGATCGAGGGATCGATATGCTCCTCGGCCAGGTCCACCAGGTGGCGGTGGTGGGTGAAGAAGATCACCTGGGTGCGGCGGGAAAGCTCGGCCAGGACCCTCAGGGTGGCCGCGGCGCGGTCGTTGTCGAACATGATGAGGATGTCGTCCACCACGAAGGGCAGGGGCTCGCTTTTCTCCAGGTAGGTCTCCAGGCCGGCCAGACGCAGGGCCAGGTATAGCTGGTCGGCGGTGCCGTCGCTCATGCCCTCCACGCCGACGACCGCGCTGCTCCCCGGGCGGACCCCCACGATCACGGGCCGGCCGTCGTCCCCGAATTCGGCGCGCAGGCCCCCGAAAGAACCCCCGGTGATCCGCTGGAAAAGTTCCGAGGCCCGCCGCAGGATGGGGCCCTGGCTCTTGTCCCGGTAACGCTCGATGGCCATGGCCAGCACCCGGGCGGCGATGCGCGCCCGGGCATAATGCTCCACCTGGTTTTCCAGCCGCCCCAGGGTGATCTGGATCTCCTCGGAGAGGGCCGCGGCCCGGCTGGTGCCATCCATGCGGCCGAGCTCGGTGCGCTCGCCACCTATGGTCTGGTCCAGCCCGGACTTCTCGTGTTCGAGGCCTTCGATGACCTCCTCCAGGCGCCCGATCTCGCCGGCCAGGGCATCCACGTCCACCGCCAGGGCCTCCTCCATGAAGGCCTCCACGGTGGCGCCGGCCGACAGGCGCCGCAACTGGTCGTCCAGGGCCCGGAGCTCGGCTTCGAGCTTGCGGCGGTTCTCCGAGCGCTGTTCGGCCTCGACCAGCCCCTCGGGGTCCCGGCACCCGGCATCCGTGCACATGGCCTCGAGCCCGGCCGCCGCCCGGGCCATGTCCGCCGCGGCCTGGCGGAAGCCTTGCTCCTCCCGGGCCAACTGCTGCTGGAGGGTCTCCTTGCGGGCGGCCGCGTCCCGGGCGCGCTTCAGGCGCTGGTGCAGTTCCAGCAGGGCATCGTCGGCGGGGCGCCCGGCCAGGTCGGGGCCCACGGCGGGCACCAGCCCGTCCACCTGATCCCGGAAAAGGCCGGCATCGCGGTCGATGCCCTCCACGCGCTTGCGCAGGATCCCGGCCTCCTTCAGCTTGTCGAAGAGGCTCTTCAAATCCTCCATGAAGGCCGCGGCGGTCTCGGGAGGCGCGGAGGCGGCCAGGCCGATGGGGGCCACGGCCTCGGCCCACCGGGCTTCCCATTCCCCAAGCTCGTCTTCGGCGGCCTGGAGGCGCTCCGCGGCGGCCGCCTGTTCCTTGGCCTTGCCCAGTTGATCGCGCCCGAGCTGCGCCCGCTGGTGGCCCAGCTCCCGTTCCCGGGCCAGCAGCGCCTCCGCCCGTCGCACCAGCCCGCTCAGGGTTTCCCCGGGAGCGGGTCCACCTTCCCCCAGGCTCTGGAGGCCCTCGCCCAGGATCCGGCGATGGAGGTCGAGATCCGCCCCCAGGCGGTCGGCTCGGGCCCGGCGGCTTCGCAGGGCCTGGAGTTTTTCGGTGAGCGCCTGGAAATCCCTTACCCATTGGGCCATTTCCCGGGGGCTGCGGGGGGTGATGCCGGTGGACTGCCAGAGCGCGGCCCACTCCCGCTCCAAACGGGCGCCGTCCTCGGCCGCGGTCCGGCCCGCGCTTTCCATTTGGCGAAGCTGCTCCTGGAATCCGGCCTGGTCCGCCAGCCAACGGGCCTGGGCCGCCACGCGGTCGGCCTCCCGCCGCAGCCGATCGGCTATGGCATCGGCCTCGGCGAGGGCGGCCGCGAAGGCCGCAGCGAGGGTCGCGGCGGCCGGGACTTCGGCCACAAACTCCCGCAGTTCTTCCTTGGAAACCGTCTGGCCGGCCAGTGTGGCGGCAATCAACCGCCAGCCGCGGTCGCGCAGGTGCCGCGCATGATCGAGATCCGCCTCGGTGGGCACCTCCCGTTCCAGGCGGCTTGCGGCTATCCGCCGCTGGACCTCTGCCAGGGCGGCACGGGCCTTCCGCTCCTCGGACTCCCCTTCGCTCCGCCGGCGGAACGCGGCCTCGAAGTGTTCCTCGAAGACGCGCACGGTATCAAGGAAAGGCACCCCCAGCGCTTCCAACTCCTCAGGGGTGCGATGCCCCAGGCCCAACCGCTGCTGCTCAAGGGCGAGGGTTCTGGTGGTCTCTGCGAGGTCGGTGGCATCCGCGCGCTGCTGGCTCTCCAGGGCGGCGATTTCGCCGGCAGCGGGCAGGGCCGTGGCCAGCCCCTCCACCACCAAGGGGGGAGGCAGCGCGCGCACGGCGGCCTCCAGGTCGGCCAGGTCGCGCGCCAGCTCCGGCAGGCGGCCGCGGGCATCTTCCAGGCGCGCGTGGATCCGCTCATAGCGGGCGCCCAGCTGCTGGATCCGGAGGGCGTCGGCTTTCTTGAGGCGCAGGGCCTCGGCCTGCTCGATGGTGAGGTCGTCGCGCAGGTCGCGCAGGATCTCCCGGGATTCGGCCCGCAAGGCCTGGGAACGGGAGACCAGCGAGACCCGGTCCACGGCCGCCTTGCGCTGGCTGCCCAGCTCCCGGTGGAGGGCCTCGATGGACTCGGCGTTTTCCAACATGGCCGGGGCGGGATCCAGGGCGGCAATCTCCCGCCGCAGGGATTCTATCTGTTGGCCGGCCTGGGCGTGGCGGTTGGCCGCGTTGGACCGCTCCACCTGCAGCTCACGGCGCTGGGCGCCGAAGTTGGGCGGCAGAAGGACGGCGCCGGCCAAGCCGTCCAACGCCACCACCAGCTCCCGGCGCCGTGCCATGAGGGGCAGGGCCTCGTCGATGCGTTGGAGGCGCCGGCGCTCTTTCTGCAGGCGGGCGAGTTCGACGGCCACGGCCAGCTTGCGGGCTTCGGCGCGCTGCAGGGCTTCGTCGTGGCGGGCCCACTCCTGGCCGGTGAGCTGGGCCTCCCGCAGCTGCTTCTGCGTGGCCTTGAGCCCCCCCAAAGCCTCGTTGATGGGGCGCTTCTGGGCGGCGGGAGTGAAGAGCGCCTCGGCCTGGGACTGGAGCGCCACCTGGATTTCCCGCAGGTTGGCGATCCCGGAGCCGGCCGAGAAGACCAGCCGGCCCACGTCCCCGCCCCCCTGGATAATGTCCTGGCCGCCCTTCACCAGATCCTCGTGGCTGATGCCGAACATGGTGGCGAAGAGGTCCTGGTCAACGCGCTGGAGGAAGGCCTGGAGCGCGGATTCCTCCACCAGGGTCGCATCGTCGGCCTCCCGCAGGGTTCCGACCCGGCCCTTGCGGCGCACGATCTCCAGGACCCGGCCGTCGGCGGTCCGCAGCACGGCCCCGATGCGCATCTTGTTGTGGGGGTGCACAAAATTGTCCCTGGAGCGCTCCGGAATGCCGTAGAGCAGCTGACGCAGGGCCCGCAGGGCCGAGCTTTTCCCGGCCTCGTTGGGCCCGTAGATCAGGTGGAATCCCTGGCGGCCGCCGCGCATGTCCAGGGTGAGATCCGTAAACGGCCCGAAGGCGATAAGCTTCAGTGCGTCGATCCTCACGGGCCTTCCTCCTTGTGAAGCAGGCGCCGGACCAGCATCTGCTTCACCCGCTCCAGCAAGCCGGACGACCATTGGGGATCGTCGAAACGCAGACCGTCACCACCGTCCAGCAGCTCACGGGGGAGCTTTTTTTGCAGGTCGTCGAGCTCGGCGAGCACCTCCTGGCGGGCTGCCGGATCCTGGGCGAGGGTTTCAAACAGCTCCAGCAACTCCCCCACGGCCCCGGTCCGGGGAAGGGTCAGACCCTCAACCGGCGCCCGGGTGTCCATGCGGATCTTTTCCACCCAGATCCGGCCGTCGCCGATCTCCGTGGCGCCGGAGCGGATCTCGGAGGCCCAGCGCTCCGGGTCGGCCAGGAGCTCACCGTGGGCGGCGGTTTCCCCACCGATCAGCACCCGGGCGGCCAGGGGCATGCCCGGGTGCGCCTCCACGAGGGCCTCCAGGCTTTGGCGGGTGCGATCGACCACCTCGTAAGCGCTCCGGGTGCCGGTGGCCTCCACGTCGGCCACCACCCAACGCACCACGTCCAGGGGGGTGAATTCCAGGGAGGGGCGGCCGGCTTCGTCCACCTGGACGAGAACACACCCCTTGGCCCCCGTTTCCCGGATATGCCGGCCCTGGGTGTTGCCCGGAAAGACGATGGGCGGGTCGTTGCTCAAGACCTCGTGCTGGTGCACATGACCCAGGGCCCAGTAGTCATAACCCTTGTGGCCCAGAGCTTCGGGAGTAGAGGGGGCATAGGGTTCGTGTCCCGCGCGTCCCGTGGCACAGGTGTGCAGCAGCCCGATGTTGAAGCATCCGGGGATGGGCGCGGGATATTCGGCGGAGAGATCCCTGTGGACGGACGGGGTCGCAAAGCTCTGGCCGTGGACCGCCACCCGGGGGGCATCGAGGCTGAAGGTGGACGGACGGTCGGCCGGAAAGAGCCGCACATTGTCGGGAAACCTCAGGGTCCGGCTGATTCGGCTGGCGGCGTCATGGTTGCCGGCAATGACGAACACCGGGATGCCGGCCTCCTTGAGGCGGCCCATCCGGGCCGCGAGGTACAGTCCCGTGTTGTAGTCCCGCCAGTCGCCGTCGTAGAGGTCGCCGGCGATGAGCACGAAGGCGGCCTGGGCGTCCACGGCCAACCGAACCAGATTTTCGAATGCCCGTCGCGTGGCCTGGCGGAACTCGTCCGCCGGAGCGCCCTCGTAGGCATCCAGGCGATGCAGGGGGCTGTCCAGGTGGATGTCGGCGGCGTGGATGAACTTGAACATGGGCTTGACCTGTCAACCGAGGGTTAGCAGGCTGTGGATAAACTGCGCCTGAGGCCGAAAGGCTGCGTTGCGGGCCTCGGGAAAATGCTCACAACGCACCGAGGTTGCTCCGCTTTTCCCATCGCACCGCGCCTTGCCTTTCGGCCTGATACTTGTTTATCCACAGGCTGATAGTGTGCAATCCCGGAAGCAAGTGATCGATATTCCGTGAAGGGGGTGGGGGGGTCCGCCCCCAGGGGACGGGCAATTGTTTGAGCCCGCTAGAGCGCCTGGGTCCCAGCGCCGCGGCAGACTTCCATGTGGGCCCTCGCGCGGCAAGCCACGATACGGCTTCTTCCTTGACAACAGCGCCGGGATTTAGGCTCTTGAGGGTGAGTTTTGCCAGTTCCCTGGGGGCGGACCCCCCACCCCCTGCCCCGCCCGACGATATCGCGCTGGCCGGAAATGAGCCGATGCTTCCGGGACACGACACCGGCAAGGGATTGAAAAATGGAGCCGATGCCCATGCGGGCGCCCCTCTGGAAAATCCTGGCGGTGGCCGCGGCCGCCTGGTGCGGTGCAGGCCCCCTGCCGGACTGCGCCGGGGCGCCGGCCCGTCCCATCGTCATCGCCCACCGCGGCGCCAGCGGCTACCTCCCCGAACATACGCTGGAAGCCTACACCCTGGCCCACGCCCAGGGGGCGGATTTTATCGAGCCCGACCTGGTGATGACCCGGGACGGCGCCCTGATCTGCCACCACGACATCCACCTGGAAGCCACCACGGATGTGGCCGCGCGCTTCCCCGGCCGCGCCCGGGCCGACGGCCGCTGGTATGCCGCCGACTTCAGCCTGGCGGAGGTCAAGCGCCTGGCGGTCCACGAACGGGTGCGCGCGGACGGCCGACCGGTCTTCCCGGGCCGCTTCCGGGTGGACAGCAAGGGTTTCCAGATCCCCACCCTGGTGGAGGCAATCGAGCTTCTGCAGGAATTGAACCGCGCCACCGGACGGGAGGTGGGCCTCTATCCCGAAACCAAGGACCCGGCCTTTCACGCCCGGGAAGGCCTCGGCCTGGAAGCCCCGCTGTTGGCCACCCTGGCGGCCTACGGCTACACCGGGCCCTCCGCCCGGGTCTTCATCCAGTCCTTCGATCCCCGCAGCCTGAAGACCTTGCGCTTCGGGCTGGGCACCCAACTCCCCCTGGTGCAGTTGATCGGCGGGGGGCCCGACTTCGATCCCCTGGTCACGGGCGAAGGCCTGGAGGCCATCGCCGCCTACGCCACCGCCGTCGGCCCCGTCAAGACCCGCATCGAAACGGCCCCCGGGCGTTCCGTAGACGGCAATGCCCTGGTGGAACGGGCCCATGCCGTGGGCCTTGCGGTCCACCCGTACACCTTCCGGGCCGATGATCTGGGGGCGGGGGACCCGGACTTGGAGACGGAACTGCGGCGCTTCATCGTCACCTATGGGGTGGACGGGTTCTTTACCGACCACCCGGATCGCGGCCGGGGGGTGGTGGCGGGGCTCGCCGGGCAGACCGCGGGGGGTCGCCCCGGAGAGAGGACCGGCAAGCCCCCCGGGGGACGGANNATCCCTGAACCGCCGCCGCAAAGGAGGATCCATGTCCAGCGCACAAGCCTTCCACGGAATCCAGGCCTGCGTCTTCGACGCCTACGGCACCCTTTTCGACGTCCATTCCGCCGTGGGCCGGTATCGGGAACCGCTGGGCGTGGCGGCCCACCGGGTGTCGACCCTCTGGCGCACCAAGCAGCTGGAGTATACCTGGCTGCGCAGCCTGATGGGTCGGCACGCCGATTTCTGGCAGGTGACCGGCGAGGCCCTGGACTACGCTTTCGATGCCCACGACATCCACAACCCCACCCTGCGGCAGCGCCTCATGGACGCCTACCTGCAGCTGGACTGCTACCCCGAGGTGCCCGAGGTCCTGGCCGCGCTCCAGGAGCGCGGGCTGGAGCGGGCGATCCTCTCCAACGGCACCCCCGCCATGCTGGCGTCCGCGGTGGCGCATTCCGGAATCGGGTCCCTGATGCCGCAGATCTTCTCGGTGGAAGAGGTCGGGGTCTACAAGCCCGATCCGCGGGTCTACCGGCTGGCCGCCGACGCCCTGGAACTGGCCCCGGAGAAGATCGTCTTCCTCTCCTCCAACGCCTGGGATGCCGCGGGGGCCGCCTCCTTCGGGTTCAGCGTGGTCTGGATCAACCGCTCCGGCCAACGGGCCGAACGGCTGCCCGCTCGCCCCCACGCGCAGATCACGAATCTTCGGGAGCTGCCTCCCCTTCTGGCCTGACCGCCCGCAGGGCGGCGGCAGCACACCCCCTGGGGAGCTTGCGGCCGTGCTCCGCCCCCCTGCCCCCGGATGCCTGCCCCCTTGCCCCCGCCTCAGCGGAGCGTCTCCGCCAGGTACTCCGTGAAGCGCCTCCAGGATTTCTTGTCCGCGTCCTCCCGGTAGCGGTCGCTGCCGAAGACCGAAAAGGCGTGGGGAGCTCCGCTGTACGTGATCATCTCGTGGACCACGCCCCTGGCCTCCAGCTCCTTGGCCAGGGAGGAGAAGTGCTCCATGGTGACGGAGGTGTCGGCCGTGCCGTGCAGGACCAGAAACGTCCCCTTGGCCTTGGAGTAGTCCTGCCCCTCGGGGGTGGCCAGGCCGCCGTGAAAGGTGACGAAGCCCTTCAGATCGGCCCCGGAGCGGGCCAGCTCGAGCACCGCCGCCCCCCCGAAGCAGTACCCCATGGCCACGGCGTTGCCGGTATTGCCCCCCTTGGAACGGGCGGCCTCCAAGGCGCCGTAAAGCAGGGCGCGCATCTTCTCCCGGTCCTGGTACAGGGCGCCGGTGAGCTTCTGCCGATCGGCCGTCGCGGTGGGCCGCACGCCGCTGCCGAAGAGGTCGGCGGCGAAGACCGCGTACCCCAGCTCCGCCAGCATGTCCGCGCGCTTGATCTCGTATTCGCCCAACCCGTCCCAGTCGTGGATCAACAACACCAGGGGGGCGCCGGGCGGACCTTCCGTATAGTAGCCTTCATACGCCTGGCCGTTCACCTGGTAGCCCACGGGCATACCCGCGGCCGCGGCCGTGGCGGCCAGCACAAGGGACAGCACGAATGAACCCAGGGATTTCATACGCATCCTCCTTTGGGAATAACGCTGTGTCATGGGCTTGTTGGCCGACGGCGGGGATTCGCCCCAGGCCGTCGGTCCGTCTCCGGCACCGGTTCCGGGGGCCGCGGCGCGCAGCAACGCCCTTCAGGCCGGGGGTCGCGCGGAGGGCCCCGGGCGCGCGCTCAAGGCGGCGCCGGTTCGGATCCGCAAGGTGGCTTCAAGGATAGGAACGGACGGAGGAAATGCAAAAAACCCCGGGAGCGGCGGTCAGTCGTTGAAGGTGTTGCAGGCCCCGATGGCTCCACTGGTCAGGCCCCGCTTGAACCAGTCCACCCGCTGGGCGGAAGTGCCGTGGGTAAAGGCGTCGGGCACCACGTGCCCCCGGGCCTCCATCTGTAGCCGGTCGTCGCCGACGGCACTGGCGGCACCGAGCGCCTCCTCGATGTCGCCCTCCTCGATGACGCCGCGCGACCGCTGGGCATGGTGGGCCCAGAGGCCGGCAAAGCAGTCGGCCTGCAGCTCGAGGCGCACGGCCAGGGCATTGGCCTCCCGCTCGGGGAGCTGCCGGCGCGCGGACTGGACTTCCTCGGTGATGCCCATCAACGTCTGCACGTGGTGGCCCACCTCGTGGGCGACCACGTAAGCCTGGGCGAAATCGCCGGGGGCGCCGAAACGGCTTTTCAGGTCCTGGAGAAAGGCCAGGTCGAGATAGACCTTTTCGTCCGCCGGACAGTAGAACGGCCCCACGGCCGATTGGGCGAACCCGCAAGCGGACTCCACCGCGCCGGAGTAGAGCACGAGCCGGGGCTCCCGGTAGGCCGCCCCCCCGCGGCGGAAGAGTTCCTGCCAGGTGTCCTCCGTGTCGGCCAGCACCACGGCGACGAAGTCGGCCAGCTCCTCCTCCGCGGCACTCCGCGCCACGGGGACCTCCTCCACCGAGGTCGCGGGTCCCGAGCCGGTCCCCTGGAGCACCACGGACGGATCGATGCCGAAGTACAGGGCCACCAGCACGAGCAGGAGGGTGCCGATACCTCCGCCGGCCGCCTTGCGGGAAATCCTCAGGCCCCGCCGGTCCTCCACGTTGGCGCTACGGCGCCCGCTTTGCCACCGCATGCTGCCCTCCCCTCCCCCTCGCGGAACCGGCCGTGGCCGGATCCGGCATGTGTCTCTGAACCATGGGCCGGATTTTCAGATTTTCAAGGCCTCCGCCCCACGCCAGGTGTGCCGGCGGATGCCTGCCTGCCCACCGGCGCTCCCGAAGGCGGGATTCGGCCCCCATGGCGTCGACAAATTGGCATTATTGGAACCCATCTCAAAAAACGGAT
>DJGG01000205.1:5006-8289 GCA_002432195.1 Desulfobacteraceae bacterium UBA5852 | reverse complement strand
GCAGGCAACCGGCTGGTTGTCGCGGATTGGAAAACGCCTCCAACGCCGAGATGGGGCCAACAGACTTTTTTGAGATGGATTCTACCAAGTTTTCCGGGAAACGCCACTAGACCACCGCGATCGCCTGCCCCTCGAAGGCCACCACCTGGCCTTTGCGGATCTTGCAGCGCTTGCGCCGCTCCACCTGGCCGTCCACGGTTACGCGGCCCTCGTCCACCACGCCCTTGGCCTCCCCGCCGGTCCCGCAGAGGCCCGTGGCCTTGAGAAGCTTGATCAACTCGATGAAGTCGCCCTGGATCTGGAATCGCTCCGGCATGCGCGGGAACCCCTGTCCTTTCCGCCGGCGCCGTCGGCCGCCGGCCCTGCCGTCCGCCCTGAACCCGTCCACCCCCGCGCCCGCGCCGGGGGGATCAGGTCCCGGCCGCATCCCACCCGCCGGCGGCCCGCAGATCCGCGATGACCCCCGCGGCCTGGTGCTGGAGGGCGAGCTTGTCCACCTTGGTGCTGCGGGTCAGGGGAAAATCCTGCCCGGGAGGCCAGATCTCCACGTGCTGGGGCCGCTTGTAGGCCGCCATGGCCCGGCAGTGCTCGCGCACCTCCGCGGCCGTGAGCGCGGTCCCCGCCTGGGGCCTGACGTAGGCGAAAACACCCTCGTCGAAGATCTTGTGAGGCATGCCGATCACTTCCACCATCTCCACGCCCGCCATCCCGGCGATGTGGTCCTCCACCTCTCCGGGGAAGACGTTGTACCCCTTCTGTTTGATCATGAACTTCCGACGGCCGGCGAGATAGAGGGCCCGGTAGGTGCCCAGGTCCTTGAACATGCCGAGATCCCCGGTATAGAGCAGGCCCTCCCGGGAGACCGTCCGGGCGGTGGCCTCGGGCTGGCCGTAGTAGCCCAGGAAGACGATGGGCGGATGGTAGCAGATTTCGCCGATCTCCCCGTCGGGGACCTCCTCCCCGGCCGTGCCGTCCGGGTTCATGGGACGGCGCACCGTCACCGGGGCCAGCTCCGGGAAAGCCTGGCCCACCTGGCCGGCCATCTCCGCAAAGCCGATGCCGGGGGGCGTGAGGGTGGCGAAACCGGCGTTTTCGGTCATCCCCAGGCCGGTGGCGATCCGGGGCGCCATCTGCGCCAGGCGCTTGAGGAACTCCACATCCACCGTCGAACCGGCGTAGACCGCCAGCTCCAGGCTGCTCAGATCGTAGCGGGCATAGTCGGGGTGGGCCCACATCATGCGGTACTGGGTGGGGATCTGGCCGAGCGCGCGGATCTTGTGCTTCTCGATGGCCGCCAGACTCGCCGCCACGTCGAAGATCCGCAGCAGCACCGCCGTGCCGCCCAGGAACATGGTGGTCATGAAGCATTCGGTGATGCACCCCACGTGACTGGGGGGCAGGTTCACCAGGATGCGCAGCGGGCCATCGAGGGTCATGGCCCGGCTCAGGATCTGGTTCTGCACCACGATGTTCTCGTGGCACAGCAGGGCCGGCTTGGGCGCCCCCGTGGTGCCCGTGGTGAAGATGATCAGGGCCGGGGTGCGCTTGTGGACCCGGGCGTAGGCCGCCTTGAGGCCGCCGCCGACGAGGTCCCTGATCTTCAGCCACAGGAGCCGCTTCTTGTCCATGAGGGCCGTGATGCTCACGGCCCCCGCGACCAGGTCCCCCGGTTGGGGGTCCGGGGTGAACTGCACGAGGTGTTTCACCGTGGGGCAGGCCTCCCGCACCCGGGCGCCCACGGTGCGGAAGTCGCGCACGGGGGTCTGCCCCAGGAAGAAGAAGGCCTTGGCCCCGATCTTGGCGATGTCCCGCACCACCTCCTCGTCCTTCAAGCGCACGTCCAGGGGCGCCACGATGACCCCGATCTTGAAGCCGGCGTACATGAGCATGAGGTGCTCGGGCACCAGCACCAACTGGGTGGCCAGGATGTCCCCGGGTTGCAGGCCCAGGTCGAGGAGCCGGAGGGCGAAAAAGTCCACCAGGGAGGCGAACTTCGCGTAGGAAAAGGACCGGCCGTCCTCGTGCTGGATCATGGCCAGGGCCCCGGGGGACCGGCGGGCCCAGTGGTCGATGTAATCGTTGACGCGCGGCAAGCGTTCTTCCATTTAACCCTCTCCTGCTCCGGCCGGCGGCGGCCCGCCGCCGGCTAACCGGTGACGATGCGGGCAAACCCGCCCTTGACGGCCGACCGGCCGTCGCCGTTGCGCACCTCGAAAAAAACGTCCGTGCCCTCCGGCGTCGACGTACGCCCGGTGCACCGGAGGCGGATCACGGTGCCCGGCGGCACCATGCCGGCGAAGCGGCAGGCCAGCTGCCCCAGCCGGGACGGGTCCCCGCCGGCCTCGCGGTTGACGATCTCCCGTGCCGCCAGGGCCAGGGTGGCCGTCCCCTGGAGGATAATGCCGGGCAATCCCACCTGGCGGGCGAACCGGCGGGAGGTGTGAATGGGAAAGACGATGGCCGTGCAGCCGTCGTAGACGAAGGGCATCAGGGGGGGGATGGAAACGGCCGTTTCCCACCCCGGGGGGCCATCCGGGGGCTGGGGCGCGACGGGCAGCCGGTCTTCCCCCCGGCCCGGGCCCCTGCAGGACACCCCCCGCAGGAGGGCCCCGATGTGCTCCGTGAAGACCGGCCGGTCTTGGCCGTCCCGGGCCGCCAGACCGATGACCACCAGGGTTCCCGCCCGGTGGGGCAGGATGGCGGCGAAGCGCCCGCCGATGGTGAGCGCGTCTCCAGGGCGCAAGGGGCGGTGGCATTCCAGGTGCTCGGAGTAGTGCACCAGGGTGGCCAGCGCCTCCAGGGGAAAGGTCGGGGAGTCGATGAACTCCCAGATCCGCCCCAGGATGGGCCAGGTGAGGGCCACGCTGAACATGGGGCTCGCCATGACGCCCTCGGCCCGGGTGTCGTCGAAATAGGCCTCGTTGGGGTCGTCCACCGCCGCGGCGTAGTTCATGGCCTCCCGCCACCCCACCGTGGTGCGATAGTCCCGCAGCGGGGTACCCGCCAAGCCCGAATCCAGTTCCATCCCTGCTCCCCTCGCCCATGACCGTATGGTCTTCGCCTGCAAATACCAGAAAAAAGGGCCCCGGGAGTATCTTTTTTTTGCGGGCGCTAAACCCGGCGGTGCATGTTCCGCTGAATGCCCGGCGCGTCCGGAGGGTGACAACCCCTGCCCACGGCCTTAAAGTTTTTTAATGGGCGCGGATCGGCCCGGGAGACCCCGGGGTGCACTTTCATGTAGACATTCTCCGCGATGGAGCGTCTAACAGGCTGTGGATAAACT
>DJGG01000205.1:0-4921 GCA_002432195.1 Desulfobacteraceae bacterium UBA5852 | reverse complement strand
CCTTTCGGCCCGATGCTTGTTTGTCCACAGCCTGCTAAGGGGGCATTGGCCGCAATCATCTGCCCGGAAGGTGCCATCATGCGAAGAACGCTGTCGATCATAGGCATTCTGGTGTTGCTCCTGGCCGCGGGGTTGGTGCCGGCCGCCCATGCGGACGACCCCCCCGAAGCCACGGAGGAGGCCGCCGGCTGGACGCCTCCCCGGCTCGGCTACGTGGACGGTGCGGTGTCCTTCTGGCGCCCCGGGGCCGAGGACTGGGTGGAGGCCCAGGTGAACACCGCCCTGGCCCCCGGCGACAAGCTCTTCGCCGGCCCGGACGGCACCCTGGAGCTGCAGATCGGTCCCCGGGCTTTTCTCCGCGCGGGGGCCGGGGCCGAGCTGGCCCTAGAGCGCCAGGAGGAAGGCCTCCTGCACTTCACCCTCACCGCCGGCCAGGCCGTCCTTGACCTGCGATCGCTGGACGACGGGGAGCTGGTGGCCATGGATACCCCCCATGCCGCCTTCGCCATGGATCGGGAAGGCGCCTACCGCCTGGGGGTCAACGACGAACGCACGATCCTGATCACCCGCCGGGGCGGCCAGGCCACGGCGACCCTGGCCGACGGCGACACGCTGCCCATCGGCGCCGGCGAGGCGGTCACCATCGACGACGCCTCCCCGCCCCAGGTGGCCACCCGCGCCGCCCCGCCGCCGGACGTCTGGGACACCTGGAACGATACCCGCACCGACGAGCTCCTGGCGGCGGCGAGCGCCCGCTACGTCTCCCCGGGGACCTACGGCGTCCGGGAGCTCGACCGCCATGGCACCTGGCGGAACCACCCCTCCTACGGCCCGGTGTGGGCGCCGGCCGGCGTGCCGGCCGATTGGGCCCCGTACAGCTCCGGCGCCTGGGTGCGGGACCCCTATTACGGGTGGACCTGGGTGGACGCGGCGCCCTGGGGCTGGGCGCCCTATCACTACGGCCGTTGGGTCCTGGTGGCCGGCAGTTGGTGCTGGGCTCCCGGGCCGCGGCTGATCCGACCGGTCTATGCCCCCGCCCTGGTGGCCTTCTTCGGCACTCCCGGCGTGGTCGTGGATGTGCGCATCGGCGGGCCCGTGGTGGGCTGGGTGGCTTTGGGATGGGGCGAGCCCCTGGTGCCCTGGTGGGGCCGGGCCGGCTTCATCCACCGCCCCTGGTGGGGTGGCTGGGGCGGCCCGCGCCTGGTGAACAACCGGGTGGTCCACCACCGGACCGTGGTCCACGTCCGGGACATCCACCACTACGGCAACACCCGGCATCGGCATGGCGTGGTGACGGTGCGCCAGCCGCACTTCGGCCACGGCCCCATCACCCGGGCGCGCATCAGCACGTCGGAAGTCCGCCATCTGCGGCCGGTCCACGCGGCCCCGACGGTGGCGGCGACCCCCGCCAGCCTGGCGCCCTCCACCCGCCGCGGCCCGCGTCCGCCGGAACACCACCTGCAACGCCCGGTGGTGTCCAGCCGCCGCGACCTCGATCGGCGGCAACGTGCCCCGGCCCGCGAAGCGCACCGGGAACGCGTGCGGACCGCTCCCGAAACGGCCGGGCGCATGGAGGCCCCCCGGGCCCGCAGCATCGAGCGCGGAACGGCCGCCAAGCCCACGAAGAAACAGGAAGCCGTGCGCGAACCCCGCCGCAACCCCCGGCGGGAGGTGGCGCCACCGGCACCCGCGACCCGCCAGGCGCCCAGGGACCTGCAGCGCCCGCCCCGGACGGAAGGCTCCCAGGCCCGGGAACGCCGCACCAGCCGGCCCCCCGCCGGGGAAACCAAGGTCCGTCCGGAGACCCGCACGGCCAAACCGTCCCGGGAAACCCTCCGCGCGCCGGCCCCGCTCCAGGCCACGCCCCGGGCCGGCGCGCCGCGCTCCCGGGCCTCTCAATCCCGGGAGCGGCGCGAGGCCCTCAAGCCCCCCGCCCAGGCGGCCCCCTCTCTCCGCCAGGCCCCGGAGAAGCAGGTCGCCCCGCGCAGGGGCGCCGACTCCGTCAGGGCCCCTGCTGTCCGTCAGGCTCCGGGCGGAATTTCCCATACGCGGCCGCCGGCCGCCGAGGTGCGCCGCCCCAAAGCGCCTCCCGAACGCGCCGTCTCCCGGGGCGCGGAGCGGGTTTCCCGCCGGATCGAACGCCCGGCCCCCCGGCGCGCGGAGCGCTCCGGGAACGCCCCCCGCGAAGCTGGACGTCAAACGTGGATGAACGGATCACGGGCCGGCGCCCGGAATTGACCATCGACCATCGAAGGCCATCGTATTTCTGCCCGGGACCACCGCGTGGGGCCGGCTTTACCGGAGAGGCTCCCCCAGACCCCTGACGCTCCCGCACCCAACCCTTCGCCGGCGGCGCCCACGAATATCGTGATTATAATCGTTCAGCGCGCGACATTCGGCATGCGCCTCCGGACCCTTACACCCGCTTCCCGGCCGCACCGCGCGCCAACGGCTCCGCAGTGATCCCGGACCCGGCGCCCGACGCCCGAGGGGTGCAGCATGACCGATCCCCAACCGCCCCGCCCCGGACCCCCGACGGAAAACCGGCACATCGCCTGCCTGGCCCAGGTGCGGGTGCTGAAGGGGTTCCTGGCCCGGGCGCGCCGCAGCCGCGGACGGGAGTCCCTCCGCAGGGCCATGCAGAGCGCCCTGAACATCCTGGCCGACATGACCGGGGCAGCGTCCGGCAGCCTTTTTCTCTTCGACGACACCGAGCATGTGGCCGAGGTCATTCTGGCCCGCCAGGCCCTCGGCGACGCTGAAGCCCGTCGCCTGGTGGGTCTCGTGCTGGAGCAGGGGCTGGCCGGTTGGGTGCGCCGCCAGCAACGGGCCGGGCTGGTCCAGGACACCCTCCAGGACCCGCGCTGGCTGTCCCTGGAAGACGATCCCCTGGAGGTGCGCTCCGCCCTGGCTGTCCCCATCCTGCGGGGCAGCTCAATTTTCGGCATCCTGACCCTCATGCACCCCGCCCCGGGCCACTTCCAGGCCGCCAACCTTCAGCTGATCCAGACCACAGCCGACCAGATGGCCCTGGCCCTGGAAAACGCCCGCCTCTACGACCGCCTCCAGTGCGCCTTCCGGGAAGCCGAGGCGGCGCGCCAGGCGTCGGAAGCCTACGCCGCCGCACTTGACCGGCAATTGGAAATGGGGCGGCGCATCCAGCAGGATTTCCTCCCCGACACCGGCCTGAGCCTGCCGGGATGGCAGGCCATCGCCCGTTTCGTCCCGGCGCTGCAGGTTTCGGGGGATTTTTACGATCTCTTCCACCTGCCGGGGGGCCTGCTGGGGTGGAGCGTGGGCGACGTGTGCGACAAGGGGTTGGGAGCCGCCCTCTACATGGGTCTTTTCCGGAGCCTGATCCGGGTGTTCGCCGGCCAGTCGGCCCGTGCCCCGCACAAGCGGGCCCGCGTCGGAACCGTCCCCTGGGGACCGGCAGACGGGAGGCCCAAGCCCCCGGATGGCTTTCACCGCCCCCTCGAGGCCGTTGCCCGCACCAACCGCTACGTGACGGACAACCACGGCCGCCTGGGGATCTTTGCCACCGTCCTCTTCGGCGTGGTGGATCCCGCTTCCGGGCGCTTGGCGTATATCAACGCCGGTCACCCGACCGCCTACCTCCTGGGCCCCGCCGGTCTGAAAGCGCGGCTGTCGGCGACCGGCCCGGCCATGGGCCTGGAGCCCACCAGCCGCTTCGGGGTACGGCAGCTCGTCATGGACCCGGGGGACATCCTGCTGAGCCATACCGACGGGGTGACGGAAGCCCGGGCCCCGGACGGGGAGCTCTTCGGCAGTGCGCGCCTGGAAGCGCTCCTGGCCCGGGGGGCGGACTCGGTCGAAGAACTGGTGGGCGACCTCCAGCGCCGGCTCCGGGAATTCGCCGCCGCGGGTCCCCAGGCCGACGACATCACCATCCTCGGCCTCCAGCGCGCGGGGGGCCCGGCAACCCGGGAGCCAAGCCCTTGACAGGCAGCGGCTTCTGACAGAAGTTGCCGGAGCGATGCGGCGGCCTGCGGCCCCATCCCCGGGGGCGCGCGGCCCCCGCCGGAACCCGCGGGAGCCGACGACCCATGCTCTATTTTCTCCTGGCCCTGGCGCTGGCCGCCCTTTTCGGGCCCCAATGGTGGGCCCGCCAGGTCATGGCCACCCACGGCCGCCGGGAGTACTTCTCCGGCACCGGGCTGGAGCTGGCCAGGCTGCTGCTGGACCGCTGCCGTCTCATCGACGTCAGCGTCGAAGCCACCCCCCTGCCCGACCATTACGACCCCGCCAGCCGCACCGTGCGCCTGAACGCCACGCGCTGCGGCCGGCGCAGCCTCACCGCGGTGGTGGTGGCGGCCCACGAGGTGGGCCACGCCATCCAACACCACACCGCCTACCCCCCGTTCATGGCCCGCACCCGCCTGGTGCTCACCGCCGCCCGCTTGGAAAAAGCCGGTGCGGCCATCATGATGGCCGTGCCGCTGCTGGCCGTGGTGACCCGGGTGCCGGCCGCCGGCCTTCTGATGCTGGTCGCCGGCCTGGCCACCCTCTGCGTGCCCCTGGTGATCCACCTGCTGACGCTGCCGGCCGAGTTCGACGCCAGTTTCCGGCGGGCCCTGCCCATGCTGCAGGCAGGGGGCTACATCCCCCTGGAAGACCTCCCCGCCGCCCGCCGGATCCTGAGGGCCTGCGCCCTGACTTACGCGGCCAATGCCCTGGCCGGACTGCTCAATATCTGGCGCTGGCTCCGGGTCCTGCGCCGTTGACCACCCGCGTCCGGTTCCTTGGGAACCGCACCGGCGCTTAACAGGCTGTGGGGCCTCGGGGCGTGGTTCGAGGTCTGCGGAGGCTTGAATTTAGAGGATCAAAACGGATAAAGTCGGGCGGCCTAACAGCCTTGTGGATAAGCAAGTATCGGGTCGAAAGGCAAGGCGCGGCCCGA
>DJGG01000154.1:3710-4676 GCA_002432195.1 Desulfobacteraceae bacterium UBA5852 | reverse complement strand
GCGATCCGCCCGCCAGCGGACGCGCCGAGCACGGTAGCGCTCGGCGTTCAAGGGTGTCACCTCCTTTGGTTCCGGTCGTCGAAAGGCGCCCGCCCTTCCAGGCATCCCCGGAGAATGGGCTAATGCACGCGCCATGCCAGAGGCGCAGTTTACCCACAGCCTGTTACCCAAGGGCGCCCGGGGGATCCGCCGGAGGGGTTGCCCGCGCTCGTCCCCCAAGGGCCCGGCACACGGATCCAACCGCGGCATTCTGGGGATTTTTTAAGGAAACCGGGGACAATTGACGGGAGGGTCAGCAGGTCGGCAGCATGCCCCGCAAGCTCTTGGCCTCGCCGAGGACCTTGCGAAGCTCGCCGATCAGGGAGTTCTTTTCCGCGATGGTGTCGTGCAGCTCCGTTACCCGGCAAGCCAGCGCAGGGCAGCCTCGAAATCAAAAAACTGCTTGAAATTAAGGCCCTGGGTTTCCATGCAGGTCCTGAAGAGCCGGGCGAAGCGTACGCGGTCTTCCGCGTCCGGGATCAGAAAGGCGATTTTCCGGTCGGCATCGAAATTGAGCTTCGCACACGCGGAGGCTATGGCCATCAGGTCGAGCATTGCGGGCCCCGTGACCGTTTCGCGCAGATCCATCAGAATATTGTAGTCCTTGTGGAGGCCTGCGGCCACCGACGCCTCGCGGACCAGCCGCAACGACCGCTCGGTATGCAATTCACCGGTGACGGTTTTCTGAATGATCCTGTTGACGTTGTCGATTGTGACGGGGTTGGTCATGCGGATCCCTGAGAGTTGTGGAAACCGGCGGCTAAACGCCGAGTCATTTCAAGGCCTCCCCGATGCCGGCGAAGGTCTGCACGGCAACCGGGCCGCCCGGGATTGCCTTACCGGTGACACGGATCCGGCACCGTCCGAACCCGTGGGTGCCCAAGTTGACCACGCTTGATGGTTTCGCTGGCGGGCTGCCTGGAGCTT
>DJGG01000154.1:0-3678 GCA_002432195.1 Desulfobacteraceae bacterium UBA5852 | reverse complement strand
GTCCGCCCGTGCACTTTAGGGCCTGTGGGGTGGGGCCCGGCGTCGGTGGCCTACCGGTGGGTACCCGCGGCCACCGCCCCGGTAGGGCCCGCCTGGTTATCCAGGGAGGTCGGTCAGGCCGGCGTCGCGGGCGGCCAGTTGACCGATGGCCGACCAGTCGAGGTTCTCGCCGCCCTGGGCGATCAGGGCCAGGAAACGGTCCCGCAGCAGGCTGGCCAGGGGCATGGGCACGCGCAGGTCCTCCGCCGCGGCCAGGGCCAGGCGCATGTCCTTGAGGCCCAGGGGGGCGGCAAAGCCGGCCGGCTGGTACCGGCCCCCGGCAATCAGCCCGCCATAGGTGTTGTAGACCGGGGCGCCGAACAGGGTGGACGTCAGGATTTCCAGATACTGGTGCCGGTCGAGGCCCGCCTTGCCGACCAGGGCCATGGCCTCGCCCAAGGCTTCGATCACCGCGGCGAGCAGGAAGTTGCCGCTCAGCTTGATCAGGTTGGCCATGGGGGGGCGATCCCCGACGGTGAAGGTCCTCTGCCCCAGGGAGGCGAAGAGCGGGCGGCACGCCTCGACGGCCTCCGGGGCTCCGGCGGCCAGGATAAAGAGCTTGCCGGCCGCCGCCGCGTCCGGACGCCCGAATACCGGCGCCGCCACAAACCGCTGACCGGCCTCCGCGTGCAGGGCGGCCAGGCGTTCCGACAGCGCCACGCTGATGGTGGCCATGCAGACGTGGAGCCCCCCGCGGCCCAAAGCGCGGATCAGGCCCTTTTCCCCGCGCACCACGCTCTCCAGGGCGAGGTCGTCGGCCAGCATGGTGACCACGGCAGCACCCCGGCAGGCGTCGGCCACCTGTTCGCCGGCGTGGGCGCCCTTGGCGACCAGTGCCTGGGCCTTGGCGGGGGAGCGGTTGTAAACGGTGACCTCGTGACCGGCCAGCAGCAGGTTTGCCGCCATGCCGGCGCCCATGCGACCCAATCCGATGAATCCGACCTGCATGTTATGGTCTCCTCGATGGGGGAGCTCGCCAGCCCGCCCCCCATGACGGCAGCGAATGGGTGGGACTTTTATCCCGGGACTTCCGGGACATGGGCGCGTGCCGGCGGCGGGGAAACCGGGCCCCCGGTCGACATGTCCCGCCACGGGCGAGGTTGCGGCCCAATGCCGGTTTGCCCCCAGCCGGCTAGCGCATGAAAAGGCCGCCGTTGATATCGATGGTTTCGCCGGTCATGAAATCGTTTTCCATGATGAATTTCACCGCCGAGGCGATATGCATGGGCGCACCGATTTTCCGGAGGGGGGTGGTTTCGGTCCAGGCCTTGATTTGAGCGGGGCTGGTCACCTTGTCGTGGAAGGGTGTGGCCACCACCCCCGGGGCCACGGCATTGACCCGGATCTTCGGTGCGAGTTCCCGGGCCATCCCCCGGGTAAAGGCGTCCAGGGCGCCCTTGGCGGCGGCATAGATGGTGGCCGTTGGGCCGCCGTGGCGAATGGCCAGGGAAGTGATGGTGATGATGCCGGGATCCTGGCCTTTTTCCAGGAGCGGGACGCAAAGGGCGGTCATCATCATGGCCGAGAAGGTGTTCAGGGCAAAGATGTCCTCCATGAGCCCCCACTGGTAATCCCGGATCCCATGCCGTTTGATCATGCCGCCGGCATTGTTCACGAGCACATCCAGCCGATCCGTCCGGCGCGCCAGCTCCGCGTGCAACTGCCGGCAGCCCGCCTCCCCGGACAGGTCGGCCTGCAAGAGCGTGGCCTGGCCGCCCCGCTTCTCGACGTCGGCGGCCACGTTCCGGGCGGCCTGGGCGGAGCTGTTGTAGTGCAGCAGAAGATGGTTGCCCGAAGCCAGATGGGACGCGGTTTCCGCGCCGATGCCCGTGCTGGCCCCCGTGATCAGGATGGATTTGGACATTTTGCCCCCTTTCATATGCGGATAGCGCCAGGCGCCGGGTTCCAGCGGTGGTCCCGCAGCCGCGGCCGCGGGATGGGCGTGGGCCGGGCGGGCCACGCCGGGGCGGGCCGTGAACCGCATTCTACGACCGGACGTCCTCCGGTTCAAGACCGACGCGACCGTTTCCGGGCGCCGGGGGTGACCATCGGCTTCGTGGTCCATGCCGACAGCCTGTCCGGCCCGCTGCCCTTCAGTTTCGAGTTCCAGGCGAACTACGACATCGAAGCCGTGGCCTTCGGTTACGACTTCATGATGAAGGGATGACGCGGCGCCGCCGGGGACTGCTGCCGGCCGGTGGTTTCCGGGGGAACCCGGGTGCGCATGCCCTGCGAGATTCCGTGCGGCACAGATACCGGGGTCAGGTCTCCACATTTCACATTTTGAATGTCGAATGTGGAGACCTGACCCCAGGACCCTCACTGACCCTTAGACTCCCCTGATCCCCAGACTCCCCGCCCCCAAGACTCCGGTGCCCCAGGACTCCGATTTGGCAATTCCGGAAACCGACCTTAACTTTTTCGCCAGTGGGCAGTCCATCAGTTCCAACAAGGAGATCCAACATGAAAACACATCGCAACGCCCTGGCCCTTGCGCTGGCCATCGCTCTCGTCATCGCCTTCGCCGGCATTGCCGGCGCCCAGCGGCGTGGAATGGCGGGGGGCGGCATGGGGGGGATGACCCCGGAGCAGCAGGCCGCCATGCACAAGCTGCACGCGGAGCACGCGGCGGCCACGGCCGGGCTGAAGCAGCAGCTCTTCGCCAAGGAATCCGCACTGACGGGTGAGCTCTACAGCGAAAAGCCCGACGAGGGTAACATCGAAGCCCTGACCAAGGAGATCAATGCCATCCATGCCAAGCTCTATGCCGAAAAGGTCAAGCTGCAGAGGCAGATGGCCCGGGAGGGCATCCTCCCCAGGGGCGGCCAGGGCATGATGGGCGGCGGCATGATGGGGGGCGGCATGGGCTGCCCGATGATGGGCGGCGGCGGCATGATGGGCGGCCCCGGCATGCGGCACGGCCAGGTCGGCGGCCAGGCCGAACCGACGGCCCCTGAGGGCGACCACAGCGGCCACGCTCCGGCCCCCCAATAAGCCGCCGGCACCTCAACCGCTTCGGCGTGTTCGATTTCGCTCGTCGCATTTACCTGCCAAGGGGGAAACGCCATGTTTAGACGCATTCCGTTGCTGTTCGTGTTCCTGGGCGCTTTGATGGTGCTCCTGCCCGCCCCGCCCGGGTTGGCGCAGGACATGCCGCGAATCGGCCTCGCGGCGGCGGACCAGGCGATGACGGAGGGGGAGGTTCGCAAGGTCGACCGGGCCAACGGCAAGGTCACCATCCGCCACGAAGAAATCAAAAACCTGAACATGCCGCCCATGACCATGGTCTTCCAGGTGCGGGAGAACTCGCTGCTGGAGGCGGTGCGGCCGGGAGACAAGATCCGTTTTCGGGCCGTGCAGGAGGGGGGGAAGCTCGTGGTCACCGAACTGGAGCCCATGCCTTGAGGCCGGGTGCGGGGCCCACCGGGCCGTACCGTGGCTTTCGGTCGGAGGATGGTTTTTCAACACCGGGATAGTGTCTTGTCCCGGAAGAAATGGACCTACCCCCCACCCCCATGCCTGCCCAACGGTAGCGAACGATTCGGAATTCCTACCCAACGCTTCCGGGACCCAATACTAGTTGCGGCCGCCGCCGGAGCCCCCGCCGCTTCCACCTCCACTGCCGCCACCGCCGCCACC
>DJGG01000190.1 GCA_002432195.1 Desulfobacteraceae bacterium UBA5852 | reverse complement strand
GCCGCCCAAGGAGGCGCCGGTCAAAAAGGCCCTCAAGGACAAGACCATCGACCGGCAGAAGGTGGCCCAGGCGCCGGTGCACAAGCCGGCACCGCCCCAGGCCAAGCCCGCCCCAACACCGGCGAAACCGTCTTCTGTCGATAGTGCCATCGAAGCGCTGCGCAAAAAGGTGGCCAGCCAGGAAAAAGCCGGTTCCGGCACCGGCAGCGGGGCCGGGGCGGGGTCCGGAACCGGCGGCGGGTCCGGCCAGGGGGGAGGCGGCTACGACCGACTGACCAATTATATGATGGATGTGGCCCTGGAAATCGAACGCAATTGGGCTTTTCCCGAGTACCTGGCCGGGGGGGCCCAGGACCTGGAATCCGTCGTGGTGTTCCGGGTGCTGCCCAACGGCGAGATCACCGACATCCGCTTCGACCCCAAGTCAGGCAACCGCTTCCTGGACGAGTCGGCCTACAAGGCGGTGGTCAAGTCGAGCCCGGTCAAACCACACCCCGAAGGCATCCACGAGCGTTCCGTGGACATGGGGCTGCGTTTCACCCCGACCGGAGTCCGCTGACGTGGGCTTAGAGCCCGCGGTATGCATCGTGTTTTCGCTAATGACCGCCCCGTGGCGCACGGCCTAAGCGCTGCCGGGCCTCTGGAGCCGAGGTTTCTATCATGCTGAGACGGATCGGGAACTGGCCGCTGCTTGTGGCCCTCATGGTCGTTGCGCTGGGGGCGCACCCCGCCGACGCGGCCCAGACCACCATCATCGACGTTACCAACCCCTTCATTCGCAAGATCCCCATCGCCATCCCCCTCTTCAAACCCCTGGTGGAAAATGCCCAGGCCGCGGCGGTCAGCGACGCGGGGGCGGACATGGTGGCCGAGATGTTGGATTTCACCGGCTACTTCAAGATCATGGATCGGGGGGCTTTCCTGGAGGAACCGCGTATCCTGGGGGTCAGCGGCACGAGCCTCAACTTCCGCAACTGGACGGTGATCGGGGCCGAGCTGCTCGTCACCGGCGGCATAACCGTGGCAGGGGACAGCCTGAAGATGGAGCTGCGCCTCTTCGACACCTTTCAGGGCCAGCAGGTGGTGGGCAAGGTTTACACCGGCCAGCTCAAGGACGAACGGCGCATCCTCCGGCGCTTCTGCAGCGAGGTGATCTTCTACCTTACGGGCCAGCGCGGGTTTTTCAACAGCGAGGTGGCCTTCGTCTCCACGGGGACGGGCAACAAGGAAATCTACATCGCCGATTACGATGGCCGCAACCCCAGCCAGTTCAGCAAGACGCGCAACATCACCATTTCCCCGGCCTGGTCGCCGGACGGCCAATGGCTGGCCTATACGGCCTATGCCAAGAACAATCCCAACCTCTACGTCAAGCACCGGCGCCTGTCCCAGGGCTTCGAGATCAGCTACGAAGGGCTCAACATCACCCCGGCCTGGATGCCGGAGTCCTCTTCCAGCCCGGAGGTGGAAGACAAGCGCCTGGCGGCAACCCTTTCCCACGAAGGCGATCAGGAAATTTACCTATTGACTGGAAAAGGGAAAATTATTAAAAGGTTGACCTCAAGTTGGGGGAGCGATGTATCTCCCACCTGGTCGCCCGACGGAAAGAAATTGGCCTTTGTCTCCAACCGCACCGGCTCGCCGCAGGTGCACGTGCTGGACGTGGCCAGCGGACAGACCCAGCGCCTGACCTTCGAGGGGCGTTACAACACCCAGCCATCGTGGTCTCCCCGGGGGGACAAGATCGCCTATGCTGGGATGACCAACAGCCAGAACAACATTTTCGTGATCGGACTGGATGGCCGACCACCAATCCAGATGACCGCGAATTCCGGCAACAACGAGTCGCCCTGCTGGGCGCCCGACGGCAGCATGATCGTATTCAGCTCCACGCGCGAAGGTGCTGCGCGCATTTACGTCATGACGGCCTTCGGCACCGACCAGCGTCGCCTGCTCGCCTTGCCCGGAGAACAAACCAACCCCAAATGGTCACCCAACATCGAATCGGATTGATTCACCACACCGAGTTGTTCGAAAGGAGGAAGGATGAAAAGGAAAGCCTGGATGTGCCTGGCCCTGCTGGTCATCGTGCCAGCCATGCTCTTAACCGTGTCGTGCTCCAAGCAGACGGCTGTGGACGCCGACACCGCCACCAAGGTGGAGCCCCCCAAGGCGCCTGCGGCGCCGGCGGTGGACCCCAAGGCCGAGGCCGAGAAGCGGGCCAAGGAGATGGCGCTCAACGAGTTCCTGCATGAGAACGTGCACTTCGATTTCGACAGTGCGGCGCTCTCCGCCATGGCCCAGCAGGTGCTGCAGCGCAAGGCCGCGTGGCTGACCAGCAATCCCAGCGCCACCGTCACCATCGAGGGGCACTGCGACGAGCGGGGCACCAACGAGTACAACCTGGCCCTGGGCGAGCGGCGTGCCGCCAGCGCCAAGGCCTTTCTGGCCGATCTGGGAATCGCCGCCGGGCGCATGAAAACCGTCAGCTACGGCGAAGAGCGGCCCCTGGATCCGGCTTCCACCGAGGAAGCCTGGGCCAAAAACCGGCGGGCGCAGTTCAAGCTCAACTGATCGGAGCCGGTGCGGTCCGATTCACCGGGTACGGACCGGATTTCCCGTGGATGCGCAAGAACCCCGGTACCTGTAAGCAAGCCCGCCGCTCTTGCGGCGGGCTTTTCTTTTAACGTTCCATGCGTCAGCCATGGAGGGCCGTCATGAAACCATTGGCATGCACCATCGGCGTGCTGGTCGCGCTCCTCACCGGGTGCGCATCCCAGCGCGACGTGGTGACTCTCGACACGCGCACCCATCAGCTGGAGCGGCGTTACGCCGAAATGGAAAAGCGTTACGCGGCCATGGACGAGAAGCTCGTGGAGGTCAACGACAGCCGCAGCCAGAAGGACCAGCACCTGCGTTCCCAGAGCGCCGAACTGCGCGCCGTGCTGGATCAGAGCCGGGAGGAGATGCGCGACCTGCGCGGGCACATGGACGAAGCCGACCACCAACTGGCGCAACGCGTGGAGGCCATGGAGCAGGCCTTGCGCCAGCAGGACGAGCGCCTCAAAAAAATCGAGGGCTACCTGGACGAACCGTCGGCCCGGCAACGCCCGGTGGCCGGTGCCCCAGCGGCGGCGGCCCCCGCGGAGCCGTCCGAGGAGGCGCGCCTTTACGAACGGGCGCGGGGGTTTTTCGACCAGGGCAAATTCGCCCAGGCACGGGATATTTTTCAGGAACTGCTCAACAAGTACCCCAAGTCCGACCAGGCCGACAACGCCCAGTTCTGGATCGGTGAGACCTACTACCGGGAGAAGTGGTTCGAAAAGGCGATCCTGGAGTACCAGAGGGTCATCGACGCCTACCCCCGGGGCAACAAGGTCCCCTCGGCCCTGCTGAAGCAGGGGATGGCCTTCGAAGAGCTCGGGGACGCGGAAAACGCCCAGTTGCTGTTCAAGGAACTGGTCGCGAAGTTTCCCAAGTCCGGCGAGGCCCGCGTGGCGGCGGACAAGATCAAGCGCTGAGCGCAACGGGCGAAAAACCCTGCCCCCGGAGGGTCCCTGTCGGTGAAAGGCAGCCGCATGATCAAGGTTCTCGGCGTCGACCCCGGGCTGGCGGCCACCGGCGTCGGGCTGGTGTGGGGCAACGGCATGCGGCCGGCCGGGTTTGCCTACGGGGCCATCACCACCTCCCGACACTGGGACATGGGCAGGCGCCTGGAAACCCTCTACGACCGGCTGGCCAAGCTGTTGGGCGACGAAGCCCCCGGGCAGATGGTCGTGGAAGACGTCTTTTCCCTGGAAAAGTACCCCCGCTCGGGCATCACCCTGGGCAAGGTCTGCGGCGTGATTCTGCTGGCCGGCCAGCGGGCCGGGGTTCCCGTGGTGGAGGTGCCCGTGCGCGAGGCCAAGCAGGTCTTGACCGGCAACGGAGCGGCCAGTAAGATGCAGCTGGAGCGCGCGGTGCGGCACGCCTTGGGCTGTCCGCAACCCATCCGACCCTATCATGCCGCCGACGCCCTGGGCTTGGCCCTGATCGGCATGTACCGCACCGGCCCGCCGCGGCTGGTTGCCAGGTGACGGCCACTTGATCGGATACCTCGAAGGCAAGCTGCTGAGGAAGGAAACCGACCGCATCCTCGTGCTGGCCAGCCAGGTGGGCTATGAAGTCCTGCTGCCGGCCTTCGTGGAGGCCACCTATCGCCAGCGGGAGCTCGGGGAACCGGTGGCGCTGTTCATCTATTTCCACCAGACCGAGCGCCAGCCCAAACCCGTGCTCATCGGATTCAACCTCGAAGCGGAGAAGGAGTTCTTCCAGCTGTTCATTTCGGTGGAGGACATCGGGCCGCTCAAGGCCGTGCGTGCCCTGGAGCTGCCGGTGCGGGAGGTGGCGCGGGCCATCGAAGCCGGGGATGCGGGCACCCTCCGGCAACTGAAAGGGATCGGGGCGCGCACGGCCCAGAAGATCATCGCCGCCCTGAGCGGCAAAACGGAGAAGTACGCCTTGATCCGGCCGGCGCTGCAGGACCGCCCGGCCTCCCCACGGGAGGATTTCACCCGGCAGGTGCTCGAGGTCCTGGTGCAGCAGCTGGGCCACAAGGCCGCCGACGCCCGGCGCATGATCGGCGAAGCCATGCAGCGCAACCCCCGGATCGCTTCGCCCGAAGAGTTGTTCGAAGAAATTTACCGAGGTGAACAACTGGCATGAGCGACAGTCTGCAGAAGTATTCTTGCGCCCCGACGGATGTCCTGNNCCGAAGCCGGCGACGAGGACCAGGAATCCGATATCCTCTCGCTGCGACCCGACACGCTCACCGATTACGTGGGGCAGCGCGAAACCGTGGAAACCCTGCGGATCGCCATCCAGGCCGCCCTGCAGCGCAAGGAACCCATCGATCACGTGCTGTTCCACGGCCCGCCGGGCCTGGGAAAAACCACCCTGGCACACATCATCGCCAATGAAACCGGAGGCCGCCTGACGGTGACCTCGGGCCCGGCCCTGGAGAAGGGCGGTGACCTGGTGGGCATCCTCACCCACCTGGACGACGGCGACATCCTCTTCGTGGACGAAATCCACCGGACCCCCAAAACGGTGGAGGAGTTCCTCTATCCGGCCATGGAGGATTTCGCCATCGATTTCGTTTTCGACAAGGGCATCCATGCCCGCAGCCACCGCTACCGCCTGAAGCGTTTCTGCCTGGTGGGAGCCACCACGCGGGTGGGCCTGCTGTCGGCCCCCCTGCGCGACCGTTTCGGTCTCATGCGCTCCCTGGATTTCTACCAGGAAGACGATCTGGTGCACATTGCCAAACGCTCGGCGGCCCTGCTGCAGGTGACGATCACCGAGGAGGGCGCCCGCCAGTTGGCCCGGCGCTCGCGGGGAACCCCGCGCATCGTCAACCGGCTGCTCAAGCGCGTCCGGGACTACAGCCAGGTGCGCGCGGACGGGGTGATCCGCCAGGCGACGGTGGAAGCCGCCCTGGAGTTGGAAGGGGTCGATACCCTCGGCCTGACACCCCTGGACCGGCGGTACCTGGCCACCATCATCCAGTTCTACAAGGGCGGGCCCGTGGGGATCGAGGCCATCGCGGCTACGCTCCAGGAGGAATCCGACACCCTGGTGGACGTGGTGGAGCCCTACCTGCTTAAAATCGGGTTGCTGATGCGTACCAGCAGCGGACGCAAGGCGTCCGAAGCCGCTTTCCGCCACCTGGGTTTTCCCGTTCAGGCCTCGATTTTCTGAAGCGCCTCCCCCCCCGGGGAGTCGGTTTCCGGTTGTGCCGCATGACGATTGTCACCCTGCTGACCGACTTCGGCACCCGCGATGAGTATGTGGGGGTGGTCAAGGGCGTGATCCTGACGGTCGCTCCCCAGGTCACCATCGTGGACCTCGCCCACCACATCGCCCCCCGGGATGTCCCGGCCGCGGCCGATATGCTGGCGGCGGCCTTTCCCTATTTCCCCAGGGGGTCCGTGCACCTGGCGGTGGTGGACCCGGGGGTGGGAAGCGCGCGCCGGATCGTGTGCGCGGAAGCCGCGGGCCACCGTCTGCTGGCTCCCGACAACGGCCTCCTGACGCGTGTGCTGGCCGAGCATGCGGTCCAGCGGGTCCACCAGGTCACCAACACCCGCCTCTTTCGCGTCCCCGTAAGCCCGACCTTCCACGGGCGGGACATATTCGCGCCGGTGGCGGGGCATCTCGCCCGGGGAGGCGACATGGCCGAGCTCGGCCCCGCGGTGGACCCGGCGGGCCTTCGGCGGCTCGATCTGAGAATCCCGCGATGGGCGCCGGACCGGCGGCGTATCGAGGGAAGCGTGACCGCCGTCGACCGCTTCGGCAACCTCATCACCAACATCACCCGCCGGGATCTGGAGATGCTGGCGGGGGGCGCCGGCGGATCCGGCGCCTTGCGCATCCGGATCGGCCCGCACCGTC
>DJGG01000194.1:239-4498 GCA_002432195.1 Desulfobacteraceae bacterium UBA5852 | reverse complement strand
CCTACGAGCTCAACCTCTCCATCCTGAGCTTCGTTTCCCTGTTCGTGGGCATGTTCCTGGTTTACAGCCTCGTGGCCCTGAACGCCGCCGCCCGCCGGCGCGAACTGGCCGTGCTGCGGGCCCTGGGGGCCGAAGCGGGCACCATTTTCCGTCTTTTCCTGGCCGAGGGGGCCTTTCTGGGCCTGGCCGGCTGGCTGGCCTCCCTGCCCATCTGCCTCCTGCTGGTGCCCCTGCTCCTGGACGGGGTGACCCGCACCATCACGACGCTCTTCGTGCGCGTGCGGGTGGAGGTCTTGAGCTTGAGCCTCTGGGAAGTGGCGCTTTCCCTGGGGTTGACCGTGGGGGTAGCCCTGGCGGCGGCCTGGCAGCCGGCCCGGGAGGCCATGGCCGTGGAGCCCACCGAGGCCCTGACGGCCGCGCCGGGAGAACCCGACCCGGCCCGGAGGTCCCGGCGCCTGGCCTTCCTGGGGCTTGCCGCGGTGGCGGCTTTCGCGCCCCTCTCCCGGCTGCCCGGTGCGGGAGGGGTGCCCTGGGGGGGATATGGGGCGGCGCTGATGCTCTTTGCGGGCTTTGCCCTGCTGGCCCCCTGGGCCCTCCAGCGCACCGGAGCCGGGTTGGCCCCCCGCTTGCGTCGCTGGGCCGGCCTGCCGGCCTACCTGGCCGCCCGCACCCTCACCGGGAGCGGCCAGCGCACGGCCATCTCGGTGGGCGCCCTGATCACGGCGGTGGCGCTGTTCACGGCCCTGGTGGTCATGACCCACAGCTTCCGGCGCACGGTGGGACGCTGGGTGGACCAGACCCTCGCCGGCGACCTCTTTCTCACCAGCCGCATGGCCGAGATCAACCGGCGCTGGGAGCCTCTGCCGCCCGAGGTACTGGAAGGCCTCGCGCGCCTCCCCTGGGAAGCGGACCTGGCGCCCAACCGGCGTTTTGCCCTCCAGCGGGGAGGCTTCCCCTACCAGTTGGAATTCATGGATCTCGCCGCCTTCGCGCGCCACGGGGAATTCCTTTGGCACCGGGGGCGTCCCGAAGGGATTTGGCCTGTCCTGGAGGCGGGACAGGGGGTGGCGGTCTCGGAGGTCTTCGCCAACCGCACCGGGCTGGGGGTGGGAGACACGTATGTCGAAACCGTGGAAGGGGTGGATCTGCGCCTGCCCATCCTGGGGGTGGTGCGGGACTACCGCACCCACGGCGGGGTGGTTTTCGCCGATTTCCAGGCGGCGGCGCGGGCCGGCGTCCACGTGGCCTGGGGAGGGGTGCGCATCCACCTGCGGGGGCCCGGGGCAGCGGACGATGCCGCGGTGACCGCCCTGGAAAACCACATCCGCACCACCTTCGGCGAGGGCCTGGACACCATCCCGGGACGCCGCCTGCGCCAGGCGGTGCTGGTGATCTTCGACGAGACCTTCGCCGTCACCACGGTGCTGCTGGTGATCGCCCTGGCGGTGGCCGGTCTGGGCATCGCCACGACCCTGGCGGTGACAGTGCTGGAGCGCGGGCGGCAGCTCAACACCCTCTATGCCATCGGGGCCGGCTACGGCCAGATCCGGCGCATGATCGCCTGGGAGGCGGTGCTGCTGGTGGCCGTGGGGGAGGGGCTGGGGCTGGCTTGCGGGTTCCTGCTTTCCTACCTGCTGGTCTTCGTGATCAACCGCCAGTCCTTCGGCTGGACCTTCATCTACGGCCTGGACGCCGGCAGCCTGCTCCTCTCCCTGCCGCTGATCCTGGCCACGGCCGTGGCTGCGGCCCTGCCGGCCATGCGGCTGGTCTATGCCGAGCCGCCGGCAACCCTGCTGCGGGAGCGGTAAATGCATCATAACGCAGGGGGGGGCGGCCCGGAATATGCGTTGGGAAAATGGAAAAACTCGGCCTCAAGTCCGCCTAACGCTGGACAGGCGGCGTCGGTATGCAGGGCAGGTGCCTGGTAAAGCCATTCGAGGAGAAAGCCGTTGTCGGAAACCCTGTCCGGCGCCAAGCGGACTAAAGGCCTCAGGCAGTTTCCCTTTTCCCAACGCTTATTCCGAGCCGCCGCCCAGGGTAAAGGACGGAAGTGATCTTGCATCCGATGGGGAGGATCCCCTGCCCATGAAAGTTGCCCGGAATCGATGGCCCCTGCGCGCCCGCGCGTGGCTGGCCGGTTTGGCCCTGCTGCTGGCGGCCTGCGGCGCAGGGGAGGAGGCCGGTGTCGATGCCGAAGGGTATCGCACGGTTACGGGCCCTTGCGGCCTGGAGTTCCCCCGGGACCACGGGGCCCACCCCGACCACCGCACCGAGTGGTGGTACTACACCGGCCACCTGGAGGGGCCCGGGGGCCGGCGCTTCGGGTTCCAGCTCACCTTCTTCCGCCACCGTCTGAGCCCCCCGTCCGCCCGCCGGCAGTGGCCCACCCCGGCTTCTGCCTGGCGCACCGACCAGGTCTACCTGGCCCACGCGGCGCTCTCCGACCTGGACCGCGGGCGCCACTACCAGGCCGAGGCGGCCCGGCGGGAAGCCCTGGGGATGGCGGGGGTGGCGGCGGAGGGGGAAGGGGTGCGGGTGACCGTGGGGGGCTGGGAGGCGGTCGTGGGCCCCCAGGCGCACGCATTGGCCATGACCGGTCCGGATTTCTCCCTGGCGCTGCGCCTCACACCGGAAAAACCGCCGGTGGCCCACGGGGAGCGCGGCTACAGCCGCAAGGGGCGCGCCCCCGAACAGGCCAGCTGCTACTACTCCTTCACCCGCCTGGCCGTGCAAGGCACGTTGACCCTGGAGGGGCGTACCCGGACGGTGGCCGGCAGCGCCTGGATGGACCATGAGTATGCCACCGCCCCCCTGGAGCCCGGCATCCGGGGCTGGGACTGGTTCAGCCTGCAACTGGAGGACCGCAGCGAGGTGATGTTCTTCGCCCTGCGCAGCGGGTCGGCGGCCCCGCATCCGGCCTCTGCCGGCACCGTGGTTTTCCCGGACGGCCGGACCCGCTCCCTGGCGGCGGCGGAGGTCTTCCTGGAGGTGCGGGACCACTGGAAAAGCCCCCACAGCGGGGCGCGCTACCCGGCCGCCTGGACCCTCACGGTGCCCTCCCTGGGGCTGGCCCTGGAGATCGAGGCGGCCCTGGCCGACCAGGAGATGCGCACCCAGGCCACCACGGGAGTGGTCTACTGGGAGGGGAGCGTGCGGGTCGCCGGCCGCCGGGGAACCACCCCGTTGAAGGGGCGCGGCTATGCGGAGCTCACCGGCTATGCCGCGCCGTTCGCGGCGCCTTTGTAAGACGCGCTGAATTCGCCAGGGCTTCCCGGGCGGTGTCGTCCAGCCAGGCCCGGAGACCCTGCCGGGGCGGAAAGGTTTCACGCGGGACGACGCGCAACCTCGCACGGGCGGGGCCCGGGCCGGGAGCGTTCCTCCGGGAGCCTGGGCGCCGGCACCCGGGCAGGTAAATTGGTTTGACATCCCCGGCCCGCCGTCTTAAGAAAGGCGGCGTCGGCCGTCCGGGACGGCGGCGGGCCGGCCGGCGCCCGGCCCGCAGTATCGCGGAGCCCCGCATCACCACCCGCTGACGAGGCCATGCGCATCGCACGCTACCTGACGGCGGTCACCCTCACGAGCGCGCTGCACTTCGCGCTGTCCGCCCTAGTGGTCCCCCTGACCCTGAGGGCGGGAGAAGCCCTGGCCGCGGGGGCTGCGCGGGACCTGGTGATGGGAGGCCTGGTGGCGGCCACGCGGGTGCTCTACACGCCCCTGCTGACCCTGGCCCTCTATCCGCGGCACTGGTTCCCGGGACGCTGGGTCTACGTGCCCATCGGCATCAACAGTCTCCTGGGGGGGCTGGCCCTGGTTTCCCTGCTTTACCTGCTGCGCCGCGGAAGGCCCCGACCGCGCTGAATCGCGAGGCGCCCGCGGCGCCCCTTGGCGGAGGACCCATGTTGCACCACATCGTGCTGTTCAAGTTCAAGCCCACGACCACGGAGGCCGAGGTGGACCGGCTGGAGGCCCTGCTGGAGGCCCTGCCCGACCGCATCGTGGAAATCCAGACTTACGAATTCGGGCGGGACGTGCTGCGTTCCGAGAGGTCCTACGATTTCGCCCTGGTGTCCGGCTTCGCCAACATGGACTGCCTGCGCCGCTACCAGGTGCATCCCGCGCACCTGGAGGTCCTGGCCCACCTGAAGCCCCTTTGCGAGGATATCCGGGCCGTGGATTTCGTCACCCGCCTCAAGTCGCCCGACTCAGGGGCTTAACCGCCTGTGGATAAACTGCGCCGCAGGCTGAAATGTCCCGCCGAC
>DJGG01000194.1:0-167 GCA_002432195.1 Desulfobacteraceae bacterium UBA5852 | reverse complement strand
CTGATACTTGTTTATCCACAGGATGCAAAGTGATCACGGTCATCCATACGCTGGCAGGCGATGGCCGTTGCCTCCCGGGCCGGCGGCCTTGCCCGGCGCGCACCGGCGACGGGTATGCGCGCTCCCGGCGCCCGGCTCTCCGGGGGCCTCGGCCATCCCGGTGCGTC
>DJGG01000049.1:13579-23609 GCA_002432195.1 Desulfobacteraceae bacterium UBA5852 | reverse complement strand
GTCCTCCAGGGCGGCCAGGGCGGCGGCCGCCATTGCGGGGCGCGCACCCAGGCGGGCCTGGATCACCGCCTCCAGGGCGGCCCGCTCCCCCAGGAGCCCCGCCGCGCCGTCGCCGCGCGCCGTCAGACGCCCCATGGCGAAGCCCAGCAGGACCACGTTCGCCGCCCGGGGCTGCCCCAGGGTGCGGGCCGCGGCCGTGGCGTCGTGAGCCCAGCGGCCGTCGCTCCCGGAGGGGCCGTTGACCGCCGTCCAGCCCCCCGGCCGCAGGAAATAGGTGTGCAGGGCCACGTTCTCCGCCACCAGGGCCAGCAGGCCGTCCGCCTGGCCGGCCCGGATGAGGGGGCTGGCAAAGGCCCCCACCTTGATGTGGGCGATCACCGTGCCCCCCCGTTGGGCCATGCCGTGGGTCTCCGAGGTGAACACGGGGAGTCCCCGGGCCATGGCGGCCTCCGCCAGGAGGCGGGCGATGAAGAGCACCCCCTGCCCGCCCACCCCGCTGACGACGATCTGCTGCCGGATCCCGGTGCTCATGGCTGGCCTCCCTTTCCCGGCATGCCGGGGGATGCGGCCCCCGCGGGCTGGATGGAGCCCTTGGGGCAGACGTGCAGGCACACCCCGCAGCCGCTGCAGAGGCTCGCTTCCACGCGCACCGGGCCTTCATCGGCCTCCCGCACCAGGGCGGGGCATTCGAAGTGCTGGAGGCAGTAGCCGCAACCGTCGCAGTTCTCGGTGATGACGGGCACCCCGGGGCCGGGGGGCCGCTCGGTGCCGCGATCCAGCAGGCAGGGGTAGCGGGAGATGACCACCGCGGGCCCGTGCTCCCGGCTGAAGGCCAGGGCCTCCTTGAGGCGCGCCACGAGCTCCGGCAGCCGGTAGGGATCGGCGGTTTCCACGTAGCGCACCCCGCAGCCGCGCACGGCCGCCTCGATGGAAACCGCCTCCAGGGTTTCCCGCAGGACCCCCTTTCCCGTGGCCGGGGTGGGCTGGTTGCCGGTCATGGCGGTGGTGCGGTTGTCCAGGATCACGAGCACGAAACCCACGTTCTGGACCACGGCGTCCACCAGGGCCGGCAGGCCGGCGTGAAAAAAGGTCGAATCCCCGATGGTGGCCACGATGTCCGGACGGCGCGCCTGGCCCTTGTAGGCGTGGTAGAAGCCGGCCGCCTGGCTGATGGCCGCCCCCATGCACAGCACCGTGTCCACGGCCCCCAGGTTGAGCCCCAGGGTGTAGCAGCCGATGTCGCTGGTGTAGATCCCCCGGGGGGCGGCCTTCTTGATGGCGAAGAAACTCGCCCGGTGGGGGCAGCCGGCGCAAAGGGTGGGGCGCCGTCCCGGAGCCCGCGGCATCTCCGGTGCGTGGTACGGTTCCCCGGCCACCTCGCACAGGAGCCGCTCCACGGTTTCCGGGGTCAACTCCCCCACTGCCGGCACGCGCCGGTCCATCTTGCCCCGCACCCGGTGCCGGTCGGCCAGTTGCATTTCGATCACCCCGGTGGTCTCCTCGATCACCAGGATCTCCGCGTAGTCCGCCAGCAGCCTGCGGATGAAGTCCGTGTGCAGGGGGAAGGGCTGAATCACCTGGTAGAGGGGCAGCCGCCCCCAGAGACCCCGGGCCCGGAGGATCTCCTCGGCATGGGCCGCCGCCACCCCGGAGACCACCACCGCCCGCTGGCCCTCCGCCTCGGGGTTGAGCCGGCGGGGGGCCGTGGCCGGGTGGGCCGCCAGGGCGGCGAGCTTGTCCTCCAGCTCCCCGTGGAGGCGCAGGCGGAATTTGGGGGTGGCCGCCCAGCGGGCCGGGTCCTTCTGGAAATCGGGTTTGCGCCCCAGGTCCTGGATGGGCCCCAGGGGCACGTCCTGGCGGGCATGGCAGACCCGCGTGGTGGGCCGCAGCAGCACCGGCAGGCTGAAGGCTTCCGAGAGCGCGAAGGCTTCCGCCGCCAGGGCCTTGGCCTGGGAGGGGGTGGCCGGGTCCAGCACCGGCACCTTGGCCATCATGGCCATCAGGCGGCTGTCCTGCTCGGTCTGGGAGGAGTGGGGGCCCGGGTCGTCGGCGCTCACCACCACGAAGCCGCCCCGGGTGCCCATGTAGGCGGCGCTCATGAGGGGGTCGCTGGCCACGTTNNGAAGGCCACCTTTTCGTTCACGGCCCACTGCACGTGGAGGGGCAGCCCCTCCCGGCGCTTGAGATCGGCCACGGCCGTGAGGATCTCGGAAGCCGGGGTGCCCGGATAGGAGGTGGCCACGGCGCAGCCATTCTCCACCAAGCCCCGGGCCAGGGCTTCGTTGCCCAGCATCAATGCGCGTTCGCTCACGTTCGTATGGTCTCCTTGGAACCAAAAAAAAGAGCCAGAGCGTTTAAGCCCTGGCTGCCGGGGGGTCGCTTGCGAGCCATGGGCCTGCCTGTCCGCTGCCGAAGCGGCCCACGACCCAATGGCGGAAATCATAGTGTTGAGTCGGTGATGGGCTGCTTCAGACGGTGCGCCACCACCAGTACCAACGACGGGGACCCATGTTTGGCCTTCCTTGATGAGTGCTGAATTTTGCACTTATCCGAGGGCATGGGGGTTTGTCAAGAGCCGTGGGGGCGGGCGGGGGCTCGGCGGGCAGCGGCCGGCCGAATCGACCCCGGAGGCCCGCCCCCGGAGTCGGTTCGCAGGGATGACATCTTGACAACGGGTTAGGGGTTCGCTAATCTGCATAGCGAAACATAATTTTGCATAGCGAAATATCGTATGGAGTATTCAATGAAATCAAGGCAATTCATCCAATCCCTGGAAAAAGGTCTCCAGGTCCTCAAGGCCTTCGCAACGTCCCGGACGCCCCTCTCGGTCTCGGAGATTGCCGCGGCCTGCCGCATGAACATGGCCACAGTCCACCGCTACCTGTTCACCCTCAAGGAGCTCGGCTACCTGGAGCAGGACGGCGGGACCCGCCGGTACCGCCTGACCCCCGCGATCCTGACGATCGGGGTGTCGGCGCTCAATTCCATGGATCTCAAGAACCGGCTCCTGCCCCACATGCTGGAGACCACGAAGGTCTACGACGTCACCACCCAGTGCGCCATCCTATACGACGCGGACGTCGTGGTCCTGGATCGCGTGCGCTCCAGGGAGGTGGTCAATTGGGACATCGGGGTGGGCTCGCGCCTGCCGATCTATTGCACGGCCATGGGCAAGGCCATCCTCGCCTTCCTGGACCCGGCCGAGCAGGCGCGGGTCATGCGCGCGATCCGCTTCGAACGCTTGACGCAGCACACCATCGGCTCGGCAACGGAGCTGGCCGCCGACCTGGCCCGCATACGGAAGGCCGGCTACGTCCTCAGCGACCAGGAGCTGACGGTGGGGCTGCGCTCGGTGGCCGCGCCGGTATTCCGGAACAGCCTGATCGAAGGCGCTTTCGGCATTTCCTATGCCGTCAACCGCGCCAATGAGGAGGGCCTGGAAACGGCCCTGGTGCGGCAGGTCCTGGAGACCGCCGGAAAGGTGTCTTTCTGAAACGGCCGCCCCAAAAGGGAGGGGAACGGGCCGCAACCCCATCGGATGGAGGAATTGGTCATGCCCGCAACGACGTTGCAGCGCTTTTTCAACCCGCGTTCCATCGCGGTCATCGGCGCCTCCCAGGACATCCGCACCATCAACGGCAAGCCCCTTCACTACCTGCAGCGGCACGGCTTCCCGGGCCGCCTCTATCCCGTGAACCCCAAGTACGCCGAGATCGCCGGGCTCGCCTGCCACCCGGATCTCCGCGCCATCGAGGATGACGTCGACCTGGCCCTGATCGCGGTCAACTACAAGCTCGTGCCGGCCATGATCGCGCAATGCGCCGCCAAGCAGGTGCCCTTTGTCACCATCTTCAGCTCCGGGTTCGCCGAGGCCGGGGAGGAGGGGCGCCGCGTCCAGCGGGAGGTGGCCGATCTGGCCGCCCGCGGCGGCATCCGCATCTGCGGACCCAACTGCCAGGGGGCCGTGGACCTGTTCCACGCCACGGCCGCCGCGTTTTCGGCCTCCCTGGACCCCGCGCCCTTTCTCCGGGGGCCGGTGGGCTTCGTGACCCAGAGCGGCGCCCTGGGCTACTCGATCTTCAACATGGCGCAGGAAAGCGGGATCGGTTTTTCCCACGTGGTCAGCACCGGCAACGAGATGGATCTGGATGCCGCCGATTTCATGGACTTCATGCTGGAGGATGACAACACCCGCATGGTTTTCGCCTACCTGGAGGGGATCCGCGACGGGGCCAAGTTCATGCGCCTGGCCGACAAGGCGCGCCAGGCGGGCAAACCCCTGGCGGTCCTCAAGGTCGGGCGCTCGGAGACCGGCAGCCGCGCCGCGGCCTCGCACACGGCCGCCCTCACGGGTTCCGACGAGGTTTTCGACGCCTTCGCGCGCCAGAAGGGGATCATCCGGGTGGACGACATCGAGGAGTTCATCGACCTGGCCGAGGCCCTCAAGGGGCGGGCCCCCCTGCCCCGGGGCCGCGGCCTGGGGATCGCGAGCATCTCCGGCGGCGGCGGCGTGCTCTGCGCGGACACGGCCGAGGCCGGCGGCCTTGCGGTGGTTGCCCTGCGCCCGGAAACCAGCGCCGCGATCGCGCACAACATCCCCGCCTTCGGCTCCCCGGTGAACCCCGTGGATCTCACCGCCCAGGCCATCAACACCGCCGACGGTTTCGCCAACGTGATCCAGGCCATGCTGGCCGATGCCGGCGTGGACGGCCTGGTGGTGGTGATCACCATGATCGTCGGCGAACCGGGGCTGCGCATGGCCCGGGACCTGGTGCGCCTCTGCCGGGAGGCCGCGAAGCCCATCGTGGTGGCCTGGACCGCCGGACCCGCACTGATGCGTGCGCCCTTCGCGGTGCTGCGGGAAGGCGGGGTGCCCCTGTACCACTCCCCCGTGCGGGCGGTGCGGGCCCTGGGCCGCTGGATGCACTACGGGGCCGAACGGGGGCGCCATCCCCTGGCGGGACCCGCGGGCCCAGGGGCGTCAGAAGGCCCTCCGCCCCTGGGGGCCGAGGTCCGGGACCTGCTGGCGGGTGCCGCCGGGGCGCTCACCGAGCGGCACTCCAAGCAGCTCCTGGGCGCTTTCGGTATCGCCGGCAGCCGGGAACGGCTGGCCCGCACCCGGGAAGAGGCCCTAGCCGCCGGGGAAGCGCTCGGCCTGCCGGTGGCCATGAAGATCGACTCGCCGGATATCCTGCACAAGACGGAGGCCCGGGCCATACGCCTGAACCTGGCCGACCCCCGGCAACTGGCCGAGGCCTTCGACGAGATCGTGGCGAACGCCCGCGCCCACGCCCCCACGGCGCGCATCAACGGGGTGCTGGTCCAGGAAATGATCCCCCCGGGGGTGGAGGCCATCGTGGGGATGAACCGCGACCCGCAGTTCGGGCCGGTGGTCATGTTCGGCCTCGGCGGGATCTTTGTGGAGATCCTCAAGGACGTATCCCTGCGCATTGCGCCCCTGGCGCTGGATGACGCCCAGGGGATGATCCGGGAGGTGCGGGGTTACCCGCTGCTGGCCGGTGCCCGCGGCCGCGCCAAGGCGGACATCCCGGCCCTGGCCCAGGCCCTGGTGGATGTCTCCCGGATGGCCCTGGCCCTTGGCCCCCGGCTGGAGCAACTGGACATCAACCCCCTCATCGTGCTGCCCGAGGGGCAAGGCGTCCGGGCGGCCGATGCCCTGGTGATCCTGACCGGCGGTGAGTGAGCGGCGCCGCAATCCGCCAAGGCCCGCGGCGGTCGGACTCCGCGGCCGGCCACACAACTTGTCGACGCACACTTTACAGTTGACGCGCGGTGCACCAACTTCTATCTATTCCAGGTTGATGGATCCGAAGTGGTGCCCATGGAACAGCAGGAGGACGGACAGCCGATGCCGGAAAAGGTGCGCGTCAGCGTGGTGGCCTTGTTGCCGAGCGGGATGCCCCCCGAGGACATGCAGCGCTTCCTGGGCCGACTGGGCGGTGGGGAGGAGGGCTCCGCCGCGGTCACCGTCTTCAAGACCCCCGAGCTGCCCGGAGGCTCCCGGAGGCTTTTTGCCAAGATCTCCCGGGTCTTCACCCCTGATGGCCTGGATGACCGCTGGCACCTGGACATGACCGACGAATTTTACAAGGTCGGCTGCGAGGATGTGGCCTGGAGGATCACGCGGCTCCAACCCACCGTAATCGATGTGGAAACCACCACCTGCTCCTTCCTTCTCGAACTTTTTCGGGATTCCCTGCCCCCGGGCATCGAAAGCCGCCTGGTCCCCGAGCAGCCCCCCATGCCCTTCGGCTCGGAAGCCTTCTGGCGCTGGATCGGGGAAGAGACCTTGTAGGCCGTGATCCCGGCGGGTGGCGCACGGTCCGGCCCCGGGCGTTTGCCCGGGGCGCCTGCCCTCTTGGGGCCTTAGCCGCGGCGCGCTCCCCGTCGAGCGGCCGTCAGGGGTCCGGGGCATCGCGGCCCTGGTCCAGCACCCGGCGCACGGCCTGCAGCAGGTCGTTGGGGGTGTAGGGTTTCTGGATGAGGGACAGGCCGGCATCCAGCACGAAGCCGGTGTGAATGGCGTCCTCGCTGTACCCGCTGGCAAAAAGCGCGGGTATGCCGGGGCGGGTTTCCCGGATGCGCTCCAGCGCCGCACGGCCGCCCAGGCGCGGCATGACCACGTCCAGAAGCACCATCCCCACCCGGTCCGCATTCCGCCTGAACAGCTCCACCGCCGCCTCGCCGTCCCCGGCCGCCAGGACCGTGTATCCCCCGCGCCGCAGGATCGTGCCGGCCAGATCCCGCACCACCTGGTCGTCCTCGGCCAACAGGATCGTCTCGTGGCCCCCCGCGGCCGCCTCGGCCGGCTCCGCGACGGCGGTGGCGCGCTCCTCCGCGCACAGGGGCAGGTACACCTGGAAGACGGTCCCCTCCCCCGGCGCACTGGCCGCATGGATCATGCCGTTGTGCTGCCGCACAATGCCGTAGCTGGTGGCCAGGCCCAGGCCCGTGCCTTTGCCCTCCCCTTTGGTGGAGAAGAAGGGCTCGAAGATGCGGGGGAGGGTTTCCCGGGGGATGCCGCAGCCCGTATCCGTAACGCTCAGCCGGGCGAAGCGGCCCGGTCGGGCCCAGGCATGCCGGGCGCAGAAAGCGGCCCCCAGCAGCACGGTCTGGGTGGCGATGGTCAGGACCCCGCCGGCCGGCATGGCGTCCCGGGCGTTGACGCACAGGTTCATCACCACCTGGTCCAGCATGCCGCTGTCGGCCCGGATGACGCACGGCCCGGCCTGCGGCCGCCAATCGATGCGGATGTGCTCCCCGAGAATCCGCCCGAGCAATTTCAGCAGATCGGCGATGACGCCGTTCAAGTCCAGAACCCTGGGCTGCATGATCTGCCGCCGGCTGAAGAGCAGCAGTTGCTGCACGAGGTTGGCCGCCCGCGTTCCGGCCGAACGGGCCTGATGGAGATAATCCCGGGCCGCGTGCCCGGGCCCCAGCTCGGCGACCGCCAGGTCCGTGAAGCCGTTGATGGCCTGGAGAAGGTTGTTGAAATCGTGGGCCACGCCCCCGGTGAGCTGGCCGATGGCCTCCATCTTCTGCATCTGGCGCGACTGTTCCTCCAGGTCCAGTTCATGGGTGATGTCCCGCTTGGCGGCCACGAAGTTGACGATCTTCCCCACGGCGTCCAGCACGGGGGAAATAGTGGCCTCCTCGATGAAGCGCATGCCGTCCTTGCGCCGGTTCACCAACCGCCCGGTCCAGGTTTCCCCGCGGCAGATCGTTTGCCACAGGGTCGCATAGTAGGCCTGGTCATGCTCGCCGCTCTTGATGAGGCTCGGCTTCCGGCCGACGGCCTCCTGGCGGGAATAGCCCGTGATGCGCTCGAAGGCCTGGTTGACGTACTGGATGACGCCCCGGGTGTCGGTGACGAGGATGATTTCCCCCGACTGCTCCACGGCGGCCGCCAGGCGGCGGAGCTCCTCCTCGGCTTGCCGCAGGCTGGTGACGTCCTCGATGGTGCCGTCCAGGAAAGCGGGCCGACCGGCCGCATCCATCAAGAGGGACGCGTTGATGACGGCGTAGAGTGGGGTGCCGTCCCGGCGCTGGAATTCGATCTCCCTGCGCACCCCCTGCGGCCGCCGGAGCAGGGCGTCCAGCAGGCGCCGGCGCTCCGCGGCGGTGGGGTAGATGTCCCGGGCCAGGTCCTTCACCGCGGCCAGCAGCTCCTCGCGGCTGTCGTAGCCCAGCATCCGGGCCAGGGTGGCGTTGGCCTCCAGGAGACGGCCGTCGAAGGACGTGCGGAAGATGCCCAGGGGCGCGTTGTTGAAGATGGTGCGGAACTTCTCTTCGCTTTTCTGCAGGGCCTGCCGGGCCAGGATGCGCTCCGTGATGTCCGCCGCCACGGTGAGCACCTGGGGCTCACCGTCGACCTCCAAAAGGGTCGACGAACAGGAAACGAGGCCCCGCGACCCGTCACGGCGAAGGGTGGTGACCTCGAGGTTGCGCACCACGCCCCGGGCGCGCAGGCCTTCCAGCAGCGAGGCCCGGCCCTCGGCATCCCCGCCCAGGATGTCCCGGGAACCCATGCCCAGGATCTCCTCCCGGCGGTAACCGCTGGTTTCGACGAAAGCCCGGTTGACGTCCAGGAACCGGCCGTCCGCCAGGCGGTTGATGGCGATGGAGTAGGGCGCGTTTTCGTAGATCGCCCGGAACTTGGCTTCGCTCTGGCGCAGCGATTCGTGAGAAGACGCCAGTTCGCGGGATTTCGCGGTGATGTTCCGGGTGGCCGAGGCAATGCGGCGGCGCAGGAGGAGGTTCCAGAAGAACACCGCCACGGCCAGGAGCACCACCAGGGCGAGGACTGTCGCGGCCGCGTGCCAGGGGAAGTGCTCGACGGCCGGGCGGCCGGACCACGCCACCAGGACTCCCTCGATTTCCTCGGGAGCAATCAGGTCGAAGCCCTGCTGCAGGGTTTCCCGCAGGCCATCGTTGCCCTCGCGCACGGCGGCGAACTGGGCGTTGACCTGGATGTCCGCGGATTGGCGGAAGGCCTCGCCCCCCGGCATCTGGGCCAGGTAGAACCGGGCCACCGGCGTGGCGGCCACGAACACCTTGATGTGCCCCTCGACCGCGTCCCGCACCAGGGCGTCCACCCCGGGGTAGGCCACCAGGTCCAGGTCTCCAGGTCGGGCGCGCAGGAGCTCCTCGGAGCTGTCGCTCCGCACGAACCCCACCCGGAAACCGGCGAGATCGTCCAGCCCCTTGATGCCGCTGATCTTACGATGGAAAAAAATCGCCGTGGGGATGGTGAGCAGTCGACCGGCGAAGTCGAAATGCGCCTCGCGCTCCGGCGTACGGAGCAGCCCCCCCACGGCGTCCGCCCGCCCCGCGGCCACCGCTTCCAAGGCCGCGTCCCACTCCATGAGCCGGAACTCCACGGGAATTCCGGTCCTGCGGCTCCAAAGCTTCCAGACGTCGATGGTGATCCCCCGGGAAGCGCCCCTGCCGTCGAGAAAGGCATAGGGGGGATAGGCCTTGTCGTCGACCACCACGACCCGCTCCGGAGTCCCGGCCGCCACGTCCCCCGGAGCGCCGGCGAGCGCGCAAAACAGGACGCCCAACAGCAGGCACCCCACCCGGGCGCGCCGGAAGGGATGGTGGTGGTTGTCGTCTGTGCAGGCCATGGCCTCCCGTGTCCGGCTGTAGTTGGCGAAGACGTTCCTTAGCGCATGCGCGCCTGGCCGAGCGGCGGATAGCAACCTCGACTCCGGGGATTATTGATGGATTGCCAGCCGGGTGCCAGGTCGAAAGTCCCAATCGAAAGCGCCTCCCCGGACGATCGGACGATTTGGAAAGCCCGAGAAGCGCGGGCCGAACGAGGTGTAGGCGGTGGTACCGCTTTCAGGGGAATTATCGCCCGGGCGATCCTGGGACTTTAGCTTCCGGTGGATAAACAAGGCGCGGGCCGAAATGCAAGGCGCGGCGCGATGGGAGAAGCACGAGCTATCGCACCACGGCGGAATGATTGTGAGCCTTTTCGCGAGGGGCGCGACCCCCTGAAGTTCAT
>DJGG01000049.1:0-13516 GCA_002432195.1 Desulfobacteraceae bacterium UBA5852 | reverse complement strand
GTTTATCCACAGGCTGTCAGGACCCACCCTGGACACCACGCCGCGCGCGGCGAAGGCGCTGGCGGCGCAGGCCCGGTCAAGCGCGGGCCGGCGCGTGGAGCACCATCTGCGTGCAGCGGAACAGGGCGAGGGTCTTTCCGGTTTGCCGGTGACGGACCACCGCATCCCAGACCTGGGTGGTTTTTCCCATGTGCACCGGATGGGCAACGCAGTCGATGGTGCCCTCCCGGGCAGTACCCAGGTGGTTGGATTTCAGCTCGATGGTGGTGAAGCCGGAGGCCCCTTCCGGCAGGCTGGCAAGACACCCGACTCCGCAGGCCGTGTCCGCCAGGCTGACCACGCTGCCGGCGTGCAGGTAGCCGTTCGGAGCCATGTGAGAGGGCTTGAGGGCCAGCTCCGCCCTGACTCCCGTGCTGTCCAACCGGGTAATGACGATGCCGAGATACCCCGGCAGCTTGTCCGCGGCGATGGCGTTGAAATGGTCGGGAGTCAATTCGAATTCCTCCTTTGCGCGGCCGGCCCAGTTCATTGGGGATGGCGGGCCGGGGAGCTTTGGTGCCCGGCAGGCTGTGGGGCCGATGGGGCTGCCCCTGGCAATATCTCTGAAATTGTCGTACAGACGCCCAAATCGCCTGTGTGGGCTCACTATAACCACGTTTGGCGTCCTGAAACCGGCGTCACCCGAAGCCTCGGCCCCGCGCGGTTTCCATGCGTGCCCCTTCTTCCCATGGCTGTGGATGGGTCAAGAAGATCCGGTGACGGCCGATAGAGCTTGTCAGGCAGGCGTCGGAAGCGCCGGCTTTTCCATGATTCCAAGCGATATCCATGAAGCAAAGCATCCTTGCCCTCTTCCTGTGCCTCGGCGCGCTCCTGGTGACCGCGCCGCTGCGCGCCGATGCCGACCGTCAGCCGCCGCCCCCNNCCGGCTGAGCAAGGGGTTCTCGACCTTGGCGCCTGGCTGGGGGATTCCCGGGATCCGCTGGAGCTTGCCGGCCAGTGGGAGTTCTACTGGCAGGCGCTGCTGTCGCCCCAGGATTTTGAGGGCCCGTCGCCGCCCCGGAGAACCGGCTGGTTCACCATGCCCGGGGTGTGGAACGGTACGCTGGTGAATGGCCGTAAGCTCGGCGGCCAGGGGTTCGCCACCTTCCGGCTGCGCCTGCGCTGGGGCCCCCGGGGAGCGCCGCCGGCCCTTCTCATCCCCTATGCCTTCACCGCCTACCGGCTGTGGGTCGACGACCGCCTGGCAGCCGCGGCGGGCACCGTCGGCACAACTGCGGCGGAAATGGTGCCCGGCTACCGCGCCCGGGTGGTCTACCTCCTCCCCGGGGAGCGCTCCGGGGTCACGCTCACCCTGCAGGTTTCCAACTTCATGCACGCCAAGGGCGGCCTGCGGGCGCCCATCCGGCTGGTGGCGGCCTCCCAGGTGGCCGCCGCCAAGCACCGGGCCCTGGCCCAGGACGTGCTGGTGTTCGCCTGCCTGTTGATCATGAGCATCTACCACCTGGCCCTGTTCGCCTATCGCCCCGCCGATCGCTCCAACGTCTATTTCGCCCTCTGCTGCCTCCTGTTTGGCATTCGCGCCGGCCTGACCGGCGAGGTCATCCTCCTCGACCTGTTCGCAAACCTCGATTGGCGGCTGGCCGTCCGGTTGGAATGGCTCTGCGCCTATACCGGTGCGCCGTTGTGCATCGCCTTCGTCCGTTCCCTGTATCCCCAGGAGTGCCCGGTGGGGGTCCACCGGGCCAGCCTGGCTTTCGGCGCCATAATGGGGCTGGTCACCCTGCTGGGGCCCACCCTGCTTTTTACCGGCATGTTTCCCTATTTGGCCCCTTTGATCGGTCTCAAGCTCGGCTTTTGCGTCTGGGTGCTGATCCGGGCGACACGGCACAAGCGCTTCGGCGCCGTGGCGACCCTGGCCAGCCTGACGCTGGTCATCGCCCTCGTGGTGAACGATCTGCTGTACACCAACGAACTGGTGCAAACCGGCAATTACATCCCCTACGGCATGCTCCTGTTCGTCTTTTCCCAGGCCATGATCCTGGCCCAACGCTCCGCCAGGGCCTTTCAGGGCCTGGAAGCGACCAACGCCGCCTATGCGCGGGAGTTCACGGAGAAGGAACGCGCCCAGGCAGAGGTCAAGGCTTACCAGGACCGGCTGGAGTACCTGGTGCGCGAACGCACCACGGCGTTGGCCGTGGCCAACCGGAGGTTGCAGCAGGAGCTCGACGAACGCCGCACGGCGGAGGCGGAAAAGCAGAAGCTCCAGGAGCGGCTCCAGCGCGCCCAGAAGATGGAGGCCCTGGGCGCCCTGGCCGGCGGCGTGGCCCACGACCTGAACAACATCCTCTCCGGGGTGGTGGGCTACCCCGATCTTCTGCTCCAGGATCTCTCCCCGGAAAGCCCCCTGCACAAGCCCCTGCAGACCATCCAGCAGTCGGGCCGCAAGGCCGCCGCCATCGTCCAGGACCTGCTCACGCTGGCCCGCCGGGGGGTGGCCGATTCCCTCGTGCTGGACGTCAACCGCGTCGTCACCGACTACCTGGAGAGCCCGGAGTTCGCCAGGCTCATCCAGTTCCACCCGGAGGTGGAGGTGGAGTCCCGCCTGGCGCCGGACCTGCTGCCGGTGAAAGGCTCGGCGGTGCACCTCTTCAAGACCGTCATGAACCTGGTGAGCAATGCCGCCGAGGCCATGCCCAATGGCGGCCGGCTGCGGATCGAGACGCTCAACCGCCGCCTGGACCTCCCCGCGACCGGCTATGAGACGATGCCGCCGGGGGATTACGCGGTGCTGGTGGTCTCCGACACGGGCATCGGAATCTCCGCCGACGATATTGAACGGATCTTCGAACCCTTCTACTCCAAGAAGGTCATGGGCCGCAGCGGCACGGGGCTGGGAATGGCCGTGGTCTGGGGCACGGTGAAGGACCACCGCGGCTATATCGACGTGAGCAGCCGGGAGGGGGCGGGCACCACCTTCACCCTCTGCTTCCCGGTCACCCGCGAGGCGCCCCGGGCCGAGGCGGCCCCCTGGTGCCTGGAGAAGCACCGGGGCCGGGGGGAGATCGTCCTGGTGGTGGACGACGTGGCCGAGCAGCGCGAAATCGCCGCCGGCATGCTGACCCGCCTGGGCTACCGCGCCGAGGCCGTCGCAAGCGGCGAAGCGGCGTTGGAGCTTGTCACCCGCCGCCCGGTGGACCTGCTGCTCCTGGACATGATCATGGGATCGGGCATGGACGGCCTGGATACCTACGACCGCATCCTGGCCGTCCGCCCCGGCCAGAAAGCGATCATCGCCAGCGGCTACGCCGAAACCGGCCGCGTCCACGAGGCCCTGCAGCGCGGGCCGGCGGCCTACCTGAAAAAACCCTACCGCCTGGAAAACCTGGCCGAGGCCCTCAAGGCGGTGTGGGCCATCGGCACGGCCGCGTGATCCCCGTGCAATAACCCCGCTGAACCTGTCCCGCCCCTCTCGCTGTCGTCCTCCATCGCTTTGATTTCAGGCGGAATTTTCCCTTACCAGCCCCGCTTACGCGACGGGTGGATCTCGTGGCCAAGGTGTTCCCAACCTCGTCCTCCCAAAAGGGCCGACATCCCTTCCTGCCCGCAGCGCCGAAGTGTATGCCCGTGCCTGACTCGCCCGCACTAGGCCATGGTGCCGCTCCCCGGGACGATCAATGCATGCTTTCACTGATATTTCAATTATATGGGTTCACCTGATGGCCAAAACTGTGAGACTGATTCCTGAGAAGCAACTACTCCGTTTCTCTCTGTATTGCTGTAATGGGGCATGTACAAGAAAACCGATCCCCAACAGGGCTTGTTCGGAGCAGAGGCCCAATTAGCCTCCGCGTTGAAATCCCGTCTGAAGCATTCCTGGGCGCAGTNNGTTCCGGCGTGAAGTTCTACCCATTTTGCTCCTATCGGAGGATCCTTTCGCGGGGCTTTGCGGGCAGACGGAGCGGCCGAATTCAGCGTAGCCCGCCTGCTCGGGTTATGCCTGCTCCAAGAGTTGAACAACCTGAGCGACCAGCAGGCGCTGGATGCCTTCGGCTTTGATATCCGATGGCGCTACGCGCTTCATGTCAGCGAGCAGGAGGCCGATCTGTCCCGACGATCTCTGGTGGAGTTCCGCCGGCGGCTGGCCGCCCACGATCCCGACATGCACATCGTGCGCGCATACCCCAGGCCATTCAGGACCGGCACCAGCGCGAACCGGCAGGCTGGTTCGGGATGGGGCCCTCCGGGCACAAGCAAAAACTGGAAGAGCTCGCAGCGTATATGCACCGCCTGGTGGTGCTCTTTGACAACGATCCTCCGGTTGGGTCCAACGAGCCCTATCAGCTGCTGGTGCGCCTGTTCCAAGAGCAATGTCAGGTGCGGGCAGAAGCCGGTGCCGATGGGGGCCAACCCAGCCCGTCGGTCATTCTAAATGAGAAGCGCCAAGGCGATACGCTGCAATCGCCTTTTGATCCGGACGCCTCCTACGGTCATAAGGGCAAAGGCTGCAGCGTCCACATTACCGAGACCTGCAACTACGCGGACAAGAGCGAAATCATCACCGACTTCGAAGCGCATGGTGCGGCCCGTTCGGATGTGGGTAAGGCCCTCGACGTTATCAACCGATTAGAGTCCACCGGGCTGAAGCCGGAGACCTTGTTTGCCGATGGGGGCTATCCGTCGGCACCCTCTTCGGCGACGGTCATCAAGCGGGACATCGAGTTCATGACGCCCGGCAATCGAGCTCGTCTGCCGCAGGAGGTGATGGGCCGCGACCAGTTTACGTTTGATGAAGACGGTTTGGTGCTGAAATGCCCCGAGCTACACCCCCCGGTGGATCACCGCCTGCGCAGCGCCAACAACCGAAAAGGCAGCTCGCTGCACGCGATTTTTAACGGCGACATCTGCCGCGCCGGCAACAAGCTTGAGCGCTGCCCGGTGCGCGCACCCAACCATCGCGGTTGTGGCAGCAATCCGCGCGACACCAAAGGGGATTTTCGATTGGAAATCACGCCCCAGCTTCGGCTTCGCGATCAGATGTATGCCGCGCAGCAGACGGATCCGTGGAGGGAGCGCTATAAGATCCGCTCGGGAGTCGAGGCCACCATGTCGGAACTGAAACGCCGCCACGGAATGGGCAAGCTACGGGTTCGCCGAGCGGCCAAAGTGTGCTTTGCGGTGGCGTGCAAAGTGATTGCCTGCAATATCAAGCGCTGGGCCCGGGCGGCAGCGGGATCCGACCGCCTCCTAAATCGCCTTTGAGTCCTCATCAAAGCCCTCCTGAGATCCGCTCAAGCCGCGATGGGGCTATTCGCGTCGATTCCTGCCATCGGGTCGAATGCGTGCCGTGATAGCTGACCACCCGAACTACTCGATAATAAACGGCACTTATTTCTCAGGAATCAAAAACTGACGGGCGTCCCTCTACTCGGCCTGCCGGCCACCCGGCCGAAGCGGGACCGATCTATTGGGCGGCCTTGACCCCCCGCAGCTCGTCCAGCCGCGCGCGCAGGCGCTTGGCCCAGAACTCGAAGGAGGCCTTGGCCGGGCCGATGCCGCTGAAGCCTTCCAGCTTGCCCCCGGGCCGGAAATCCACGAAGGCCGCCAGCCGCTCACCCGAGGCCGCGTCCAAAAACTCCCCCTCGGCCGTGCAGTTGCCCACCGAGATGTTCTCGCCGGTGGCGCCCTTGGCCACCAGGTTCACGGCGATGCCCACGGGGATCACGGTGGAGAAGGTGTTGGCTACGGGATGGCTCTTCTCCAGGCCGGTCACGGCGCTGCGCACCCGCAGCACACCCGGGCCGGGTTCGGAGACGAAGACGTAGCCCCCCGGCTGCAGGGCGTCGAAGAAGGCCTTGTGGTAGGCTTCGCTCAGCTCCGCCACCTCCTCCGAGGTGAGCCCTTTGTACTGCGAGCCTTCGCTGAAGTAGAAGACCACCTGGTCCAGCATGATCTTGTTGTAGGGCTTCCAGTCCACCCCCGGCTTGATCCAAACCTGGTCCACGCCGTCTTTCCCTTCGCTGAACTCCGGGTAGTCGGCGAGAAAGCCCGAGTGCTGCGCCTGCATGCCGCCCTGGTAGCTGGTGCAGCCCAGAAATGCGAGAACCAGGAAGGCCACAGCGGTGGATCGCCATGTCGTTTTCATGGGTTCGCTCCTTGAAGATTGATGCGCGGGTTGCAGGTTATGGTTTAGGGTTACAGCGCTGATCTCCAGATTCAGTTCCTGGGCGGTTGCGACGCTCCCGGTGCCGGCTGGCCGCGGCCGCCCAAATCGGAACCGCCAAATCACCAGCATCTGGGAGCGGCCCGGAAGGGTCATTCCCGCCGGGTTGGCGCCGGCCGTGGAGACATCGGCGGCCATCCTGCATTCGGCTTACTTCTTTTGAAACGGGTAGATCAGCTTCCAATCCTGTTTCATGTCGACGACGGTCCAGCCTTTGGCCCCGGCTTCATCGAGGGCCTTGTCGAGGCGTCCGATGTGCGATTGGCGGTCGTAGGCCCACTCGCGCGCGGCGTCGGTGTGGTGGACAATCAGTGCAAACCGCGCCCCCTGGCCGCCGGCGGTCCACTGGAGCATCGGCAGGTCGCCGTCGGAGTTGCCGAAGGCGGCGACCGGGCGGCGGCCGATGTGGGAGTGGATGCCCACCGGTTTGCCTTCCTGGTCATCGATGAAATCGATCTCCGGCAGCCGCACGAGCGCCGGCCCATTGCCGCGCATCTCGAACTTGGTCCTGATGCTGCTGCCCACGATCTGCTCGGGCGGGATGCCATAGACCGCCTCGGCCCAGGGCCGCATGAACTCGATGCCGCCGCCCGAGACGATGAAGGTCTTGAAGCCCTTGGCCCGCAGGAAGGCGAGCAGTTCGAGCATCGGCTGGTAGACCATCTCGGTGATGCGCCTTTGGGTCACCGGATGCCGCGCCGTGGCGATCCAATCCGTGACGATCCCCTCGAATTCCGCCGTGGTCATGCCCGCGTGGGTGGCCATGACGATTTCGAGGATCGCTCTCTCGCCGCCGGCCAGCGCCGTTTTCACGTCCCCCTTGAGCAGCGAGGCATAGGGCTCCTGGTTCTTCCATTCCGGGTGCTGGGGGGCCAGGGCCTTCACCCGGTCGAGGGCGAAAAGCAGCTGGAAGTACATGGGCTGCTCCGCCCACAGCGTGCCGTCGTTGTCGAACACGGCGATGCGTTCGGCGGGCGGCACGAAGTCGGGGGCGCCCGGCGTCGTCACGCGCTCGACGAACGCGACGATCGCCTGTTTCGTGGGCGTGTCGTTCCAGGACGGCAGCGGTTGGGCTGTGGCGGCCGCCGCGGTGAGGATCAGGACCAGGTGCGACAGCACGCTGCGGATGGCAGGCATTGACGGCTCCCGTCTGGTGGGGAAGCGTCGCGGCGGTGTCTCCGCCGCCGCGACGCGCTCGGATCACTTGCCGCTGGCGGCGTTCTCGATCTGCTTCTGCACCTTATCGAGGTTGAAGGAGCCGGGCGTCTGGCTCGGCGGATACTCGGCCAGGGTCTTGAAGAACCTCCCGGCCAACTGCTGCATCGGCACGATCACGTACGGACGTTGGAGGAACCAGTCGTGGTATACGTTCGCGTCGATCTGGGCCTTCTCGAACGGGTCGCGCCGCAGGTGGAACAGAAGCGGAACCCGCAGCTCGGTGAACGGCTCGCGCCAGATCTGGAACGCGTCGGCGCGGTTCTCCTGGAATACGGCCTTCCAGTCGCCGAGACGGATGGCGACCATCTGGCCGTCGTCGTTGACGTAGAAGAACTCCTTGCGGGGGGAGGCCTTGATGCTGGCGGTGAAGTCCGCGTACATGCCGGCTTTCGACAGATAGTCGTTCATGTCGTATCCATCGAGGTGTTGGCGGTACTCTCGGCCGATGGCACGATAGCCGTCGAGCATGTCTTCCTTGAGGTCGGTCTTGCCGGCGGCTGCGGCGAACGTAACCATCCAGTCCTCGTGGGCGACGATGCCATTGACCGTGGCGCCGGCCGGGTATTTCGCGGGCCAGCGAATGAAGGCCGGTACGCGGTAGGCGCCTTCCCAATTGGAGTTCTTTTCCTTGCGGAACGTTGTGTAGCCGGCATCCGGCCAGGTGTTGAAGTGCGGGCCGTTGTCGGTGGAGTACAACACGATCGTGTTCTCGGCGATGCCCAGATCGTCGAGCAGCTTGAGAAGCTCGCCCACGTGCATGTCGTGCTCCACCATGCCGTCGTGATACTCGTCGCCGCTGGGACCGGAGATGCCGATGTGCGCATCCTTGACGTGGGTGCGGAAATGCATGCGCGTGGCGTTCCACCAGATGAACCAGGGCTTGTCGGCGTCGTGCTGGCGTTTGAGGAAGTCCTTCGCCGCGGCAAGGGTCTCCTCGTCGATCGTCTCCATCCGCTTCTTCGTGAGCTGGCCGGTGTCCTCGACGGTCTGCCCGCCCTTGCCGTCGGCTTTGGACTTGATCACTCCGCGCGGCCCGTACTGTTCGAAGAAGGTCTTGCCGTTGGGCAGGACGTAGTCACCAGGGTAGTCGCGTTGCTCGGGCTCTTCCGAGGCATTGAGGTGGTAGAGAGGGCCCAGGAACTCGTCGAAGCCGTGCATGGTCGGCAGGTGCTCGTCGCGGTCGCCGAAATGGTTCTTGCCGAACTGACCGGTCGCATAGCCCTGCTCCTTCAGCACGGCGGCGATGGTGATGTCCTGCTTCTGCCAGCCTTCCGCGGCGCCGGGCAGCCCGACCTTGGTCATGCCCATGCGCACCGGAACGCTGCCTCCGAGGAATGCGGCCCGGCCGGCGGTGCAGCTCTGCTGGCCGTAGTAATCGGTGAAGGCCACGCCTTCCTTGGCGATGCGGTCGATGTTGGGGGTCCGGTAGCCCATCATGCCACGGTTGTTGTGGCTGATGTTCCAGGTGCCGATGTCATCGCCCCAGATGACCAGGATGTTGGGCTTCGGGCCCGGCGATTGCCCCTGTGCGGCGGCCGCAAGCGCGAGCGCCACGACGAGACAGACCGAGAATATGGTTGTGTACCGCATGTCGATCTCCTTTTGGGATGATGGAACACGTCCGGGCCAATCGGCACACCCACGCCATCGAAGATGCGCAGGCGTGAGGGAACCCTGTACGCGACTGGTGATGCCGGCACGGGCGGATCAGGTCGCGGGGTGCTCGCTCAAGCGGAGCGCGGGATGGAAGAGACAGGCAATGATGGGTCGGGGAGAGAGGGAGCTTCCGATTGCAACAGGCGTCGCACCGTCAATATTTGCCATCCAGTAGGAATCCGAAACCTGCTTGTCAAGCCAAACGCTCAGGGGCGAAATCCTTGGAGTGCGGCGCCCGTCCATGGAGGGGGTGAGATAGGGCGGCCGGTCTCAATCCAATCGCTGTTGCTCGATGATGGCCGACAATTGGGCGCCTCCCGGCCAGTCGGGGTGAGCGGCCAGGAGCCGCTCCGTCATGCGGCGGGCCTCGTCCCAATGGCCCCGCTCCAGGTGGAAAACGGCCAGGGCGTAAAGGTATTCCGGGTCGTCGGGGGCGAGGGCCAGCGCCCGCTCCAGGGCCGCCTGGGCCTCGCTGTCGCGGTCGAGCCGCTGCAGCAGGAGCCCCAGGTTGAAGTGGATCCGCGCGCGCTGGGGCAGGCCCTTGGCGGCCTGCTCCAGGTAAACGGCCGCCTCCGGGAAACGGTTTTCCTCGGCCAGCAGCAGCCCCAGCGAGTAGTGGATGTCGTAGAGCTCGGGATGCCGCGCCACCACCTCCTGCAGGAGGGCTTCCGCGGCCTGGTTCTGCCCGAGCTGGTTGTAGAGCATGGCGAGGTTCACCTGGGCCGGGTAGAACTCGCCGTCGATGGCCGCCGCTTTTTGGTACTGCGCCACCGCTTCCTGGTTCTGCCCCAAATTCCGATAGAGGTTGCCCAGGTTGTGGCGGGAGGCGGCGAAATCGGCCGTGCGCTCCATGGCCTGGCGGTACTCGGCCAGGGCCGCGTCGAACTGCCGGCGCGTGTCCGCCGGAAGCTCCCGGGGGGCGGTGCCGGCCACCGCGGCGGCGGCCTCCATGCGCACCCCCCGCACCGGGTCGTAGAGCAGGGGCGCAAGCAGCGTCAACCGCGTGCCGGGGTCGAGCTCGGGCAGGTGGCGCACGGCGGTCTGGCGCATCAGGGAGGCTTCGTCGTTCAAGGCCGACTCCAGGGCCTTCCGGGCGGTCTCGCCGCCGTAGGCCGCCAGCTCGGCCAGGGCGCTGGCCCGCACGATGGTGGGGTACAGGCGGTCCCCCGCCAGGGAGGCCAGCGCCGCGGCCGCCTCCGGCCGGCGCTGCCTCCCGGCCTGGAGGATCTGGCCGTAATGGGGCCGGCGGGCATGCCCGTACCATTTCGCCATGGCGTCCTGCGACCATTGGGTGGTCTTGTCCCCGTGGCAGCGGTCGCAGGCGTTGGGGGTGCCCAGCGTGAGGGTGAGATCCGGCCGCGGCAGGCGGAAGCTGTGGTCCGGGCGGTAGTCGACGCCCATGTAAAAACGGCCGGGCATGTGGCACCCCTCGCACTGGGCGCCGCTGCCCACCTCGAAGAGGACCTCCCCCCCGGCCGACCGGATCGGCTCCCCGGCTTCCCCCGCCTGCTTGTGGAAATGGTGGCCTTTCTGGTCGTAGACATCAGCCTGGTGGCATTGCCGGCACAAGGCGTTGCCCGGCGCGAGGCGACGGATGTTGTGGACGTCGTGACAGTCGCTGCAGCGCACGCCGCGGGCGTACATCTTGCTCTGCATGAAGGACCCGTAGACGTAGACCTCCTCCAGGATCTGGCCGTCCGCGAAATAGAAGCCTTCGGTGAGCAGTTGGGGGATGCCGTAGTCCAGGAAATCGGCGTGACGGTGGATGTTGTCGTCCAGGGACATGCGGCGGGGGATAAACACCATCTTGGTGAGGCGGAACTGGCTCCAGTCGTGGGGGTAGTCCTGGAGGAAGATGCGCTGTTCGGCCTGCAGTTCGCCCCAGAAGCGCGTGCCCGGCAGGGGCGTGGGCTTGGTGACCTGAAGAATGTCCACGCCGCTCGTGCGGATGAAGTCGAGGGTTGCCGGAAAGGCGGCCGGGGTGTCCTCGTCGCCGCCGAGGATAAAGGCTCCCAGAAAGGCGATGCCGTTGCGCCGGATGGTACGGATCAACTCCCGGTAGCGGTGCTGCTCCAGGCGCTGCAGGTTGACCGATTTGCGATAGGCCCGCAGGCTGGCGGGGTTGATGGATTCCATGCCCACGAAGACCACGCGCAGGCCGGCGCGATGCGCCAGGCGCACCAGATCGGGATCCTCGCCGAAGTTGAGGGATACCTGGGCAAAGAAGTATTTGCGAATGCCTTCCCGAAGGATCTGTTCGAAAAAACGCCGGGCCCAATCGGCGTCCTGGGGACCGTAGCCGATGATGTTGTCGTCGGTGAGCAATACCAGTTTCTGGGGCACCTGCTTCAATTCGGCGATGACCTGGTCCAGCGGCCGGCGCCGGAAACGGTGGCCGTTGAAGGCGGTCACCGAGCAGAAGGAGCAGTTCATAGGGCATCCTCGGGAAGTTTGGATGCTGCCCCAGCGGTAGTAGGGGTTCTTGAGGATATCCCGGCGGGGAATGGGCAGGTCCTGCAGGTCGCTCCACGCTCCGCTGTAGCGCGGCTGCAAGGCGCCGGCCTCGAAATCGGCCAGCACCTGCGCCCAGACCGTTTCGGCCTCGCCGATCACCACGCTGTCGCAATGCGCCAGGGCTTCTTCGGGGAGCATGGAGACATGGATGCCTCCCATGACCACGGGAATCCCCCGCGCGCGGAAGGTCCGGGCGATGGTGTAGGCCCGGTGCACCGTGGAGGTGTAGGCGGTGATGCCCACGATGTCGGCAGGTCGCTCCTGGAACGGTTCGATATTTTCGTCCAGCACTTCGATGTCGTAATGGCGGGGGGTCAAGGCGGCGATGTAGGGCAGGTTGAGGGGCGGCCAGGCCGTGGCCTGCATATTGCCCAGACCCTTGTGTTCATTGGCCGGGTTGATCAGCAGAAGTCGGGGCATGGGTTCTCAGCGATCCTTTCGGAATTGCCGGTCGGCTGCCGGGACGCAGCGGGGCATTGGCGCTTCAGCCGGTTGATCGGCTCAGGCAGGCGGCCTGGGCCAGCAAGGCCTCGGTGGACGCATGGGCAACCCCCAGGCCGGGGCGGTCCGGCGACGGTTCGGGGGGATTGCAGGAGGCGGACTGCATCAGGTTCGCAAAAAGCAGGTGCGAACAGCCCTCGTAGACGGTGAGGTCCGGGATGGCGCCGGCCAGGATGCGGCCGGCGGCGCCGAGGATTTCCGATTCCCCCACATGGGCCCCCACCTGCACCCGAATCCCCCGGCGGCGGGCCTCTTGGGCCAGCGCCTGGGATTTGAGCAGGCCGCCGCATTTGGAAACCTTGATGTTGACCACGTCCACGGCCTCGTCCCCGGCAAACCGGGCGAGGTCATCCGCCGTCTGGATCGATTCGTCCAGGACCACGGGGATGCCGAAGCGGCGGCGCAGCTCCCGAAGCATTCCCCGATCCGCGGGGATCAGCGGCTCTTCCACGGCTGCCGGCAAATAGCCGCGCAGGGCGTCGAGGTTTTCAAGGGCTTCCCGGGCGGACCATTTGCCGTTGGCCTCCAGGCGCAATTCCATCTCCGGCGGGATCATGGCGCGAATGCAGGCCACGCGTCGCCGGTTGGCCGATCGATCGTTTTCCAGCAGCACCTTGAGGGCCTGCAGAGTGATCTTGCCGTCGATCAGCCCCCAAAGCCGCTCCACCATCTCCAGGGGCAGCAGCGGGACGGAGATCGACAAGGGCATGGTGCCTGGCCGGGCGGCTTGCAGAAACGACTGCGCCGGCACACCCAGCTGCCGGCCCAACCCGTCCAGCAGGGCCAGGTCGATCGCGCCGATGGCGGAGTTGACCGGACCCAGGCCGTTCAGCGCGCAAGTCCTCTCGAGGTCCGCCAGACAGTCGTGGACATCCTCCAGATGCGCCACGCGGCGCCCCATCAGCACCGGTGCGAAGTTTCCGGCGATTACCCGGGATACGCTCGCGCAGGTTTCACCGGTGACATAACCCCGCGGGGCGCTTTCCCCGAAGCCCACCAGGCCGTTGTCAAACCCCAGGACTACGATGATCGAATCGGCCGCGGTCCGGTGGAACTGCGGCGACATGAATCCCACCCGGAAGGGCTGGCTGAAATGGTAGAGGTTCAGGGACGATATCCGCATGGTGCACCGCGCAGTGGTAGACGCCGTGCCACTCGGGTGGGCCGGTGGCGTGTCTGCTGTATGACACAATTGCAGGGGCGGGGCAATCCGAGAGGTTGGCGCGGCGCCGGTCCCGGACGCGATGGCCGGCCGGTTGCGCGGGGGGTCACGGAGTGCCCGGGGGCATCACCAGGGGTGCGGCCACCGCCGCCGCCCGATCCTCCCCGAAGAGCAGGGCCACCAGAGCCAGGGCGAATTCCAGAGCGGTTCCGGGGCCGCGGCTGGTGACCACGTTGCCGTCCACG